>JAHEMO010000283.1 GCA_024643625.1 Chitinophagaceae bacterium | reverse complement strand
CCTGCCATCTTCCATAGAAGTATGCTCGGCGAATTGCTGGCTTTGCAGGGCGATGCCGCACCGCGAACCATGATTGCCGACCAAATAGAATTTACGGTACCGGTTGACTTTCCGATGGCTCTCATAAACCTTGACACCCCGGCTGATTACGAAAAGGTTATGGAGATATCGGGCATGGCAAATGCCTAATCGCTTCATATTTTTTGCCTGGCAAATTTGAAAAGCTTCTCCAAACGGGAGACTTTTTTTTGCTCTGGGTATTGCGAGTTTGGCTTGCTGAAGCTAAATAATTAGGTGCTTGTTTAACTACAATGGCTTTTGATTTTCTTTTTGTTTAGTTTTTTTTTATTTTTCGTAAACAATGGGTTAATATGGGGCGTTAATTTTTAGCTAGGGTAAAATTCATGCCTAATCTGGTTATTAGTGCTTAAACTAATGATGGTGGCGCTGCGGGTTTTGCTTCGATGCTATATTATCTCCTCACAGAAAACGATTACCTCTTGCCATGGGGATTTCTCAACGAAATCAGCAATGTGCTGATTGTAAAAAGGCTAAAAGCTACGATGTTGCAACACCGAAATGGGGATGGTTGCCGGGCATTTTTGTGGCCATTTTACCTAAGTGTCCCTTATGTTTTTTAGCCTTCAGCAGCACGCTGGCCGTGTGTACCGAAGGTGGCTATCAGTTTTCTTCACACGCGGTTTCTTCTGGTCTCACTGTGGGTTTGGCCGCATTTTTTTGTGGGCTGACCTTGCTTTTTATTGCGCTAAACTTTCGGCCCGATCGCACGCCATCGGCATTGGTATTGGCAGGTAGTGGCAGTATTGCCATCTTGCTAAGTACTGCGCTTGCGGGTGGAGCGTTGCTGTACTACGCCGGCACAGTTGCCATGCTGGCAGGAGTGTGGCTCAACGGAAGCCTGCTTTATTTTCTGCGCAAATGGAATGGAAGCAAACCTGTTGCGGCAAATAATGCCTGATAAGGAAAGTTCACACTCACCCCCAATTTTTAGGATCGTAACAATTTTTATAACCAAAAACCAAGTCAATTATGATTGCTCAGTCATTTCAGTATGAATCTCCGGGTACTTTGGCTGAGGCTATTGAATTGCTGCATAAGTACGGCGAAGATGCCAAAATACTTAGCGGCGGACATAGCCTTATACCTATGATGAAGCTTCGCTTCGCCACGCCCGAGTACCTGATAGACATTAACGGAATTCCGGGAATGTCGGAAATCAGGGAAGAAAACGGTGTAGTTCGCATTGGGGCCCTGGCCCGTGAGGCCGATTTAGAACACTCGGCATTGCTGGCGAAACATTTTCCGCTTTTTAAAGATGTTACCAAGTTGATTGCCGATCCGCAGGTGCGCAATATGGGCACGCTTGGCGGGAATCTGGCGCACGGCGATGCAGCAAATGACCATCCGGCTGTGATGCTTGCATTAAATGCTGTAGTGGTAGCTACGGGAGCCGATGGTGAAAGAGAAATTCCCATTGACGAATTTTTCTTTGGCTTTTACATGACGGCTCTTCAGCCTCGCGAAATTCTTACAGAAATAAGATTGCCCGTGCCGTCTGCCGGAACCGGAAGTGCCTATCATAAAATGGAGCGCAAAGTAGGCGATTACGCTACCAGCGGTGTGGCAGTGCAGCTTACCATTGGCGAAGGCGGCGTGGTAACAGCAGCAGGCATTGGACTTACTAACGTCAATCCTGTGCCGTTGCGTGCCGTTCGTAGTCAGGAAGCTTTGATAGGAAAGCCGTTGAGCGACGAAACCATAAGGCTTGCTGCACAATATGCCAGCGAAGATTGCAGCCCAAGCAGCGACCTGCGCGGAAGTGAGGAATTCAAACGTCACATCACTGCCGTGTTGGTTAAGCGCATGATACATCGTGCTGCAGAAAGAGCCATGTCTTCTTAAAATAGTTGATATGCGCCGCGGATGGCTATTGTGTTCGCAAGGCGTTTATCATCAATCAATTTTTGTAAAAACAAAATATTTCATACATGACTAAGAAAATAACAGTCAACGTAAATGGCACCGAGCATACTGCCGAAGTGGAACCACGCCTGCTTTTGGTTCATTTCATTCGCGAAGTGCTGAACCTTACCGGCACGCATATTGGCTGCGATACCAGCAGCTGCGGTGCCTGTACCATTTTGCTGGGCGATAAAAGTATTAAGAGTTGCACCGTATTAGCCGTGCAGGCCAATGGTAAAAGCATTACTACAGTAGAAGGACTTGCACCTGAAGGTGGCCCACTCGATCCTATTCAAGAAGGTTTTAAGGAAAATCATGGATTGCATTGCGGATTCTGCACACCGGGCATGATGCTGCGGTCAAAGGAATTGCTGGCGAATAATCCTAACCCTACAGAAGAAGAAATAAGGTGGGGTATTGCCGGAAATCTTTGCCGCTGCACAGGCTACAACAATATTGTAAAAGCCATTCAGTGGGCTGGCGCAAAAATGCGTGGTGAAGAAACGCCATCAACTGAACCGGAATTTGTGTAATGCAGTGATATCTAATCAGGATTTTTCACTTGCTCATTATCTCATACATTAATTAATCAAACTATGATTACTTGTAAAACATCAAAAGCCATTGGCGGAATGGGGCACTCCCTAAAACGTAAGGAGGACAACCGTTTCATACAGGGTAAGGGCCATTATGTAGATGATATAAAGCTGCCCGGAATGCTTTATATGGACATTGTGCGCAGCCCCTACGCATACGCCAAAATAAAAAAGATAAATACCGAAGAAGCCTTAAAAATACCCGGCGTTGTAGCTGTGGTAACCGGTAAAGATTTGGAGAAATACAATCTGCACTGGATGCCTACTTTAATGAGCGATACCCAAATGGTATTGCCTACTGATACTGTAATGTATCAGGCGCAGGAAGTGGCTGCTGTAATTGCCACCACAAAATACGCGGCCCGCGATGGTCGTGAAGCCGTAATTGTGGAATATGAACCCATGAAGCCGGTTATTGATCCTTACAAGGCATTGGATGCCGATGCACCTGTGTTGCGCACCGATAAGCCGGATAAGAAGGATAACCATATCTGGCATTGGGAAGTAGGTGATAAACAAAAAACAGATGACGTGTTTAGTCGCCCCGATGTGGTGGTGGTAAAAGAGCAAATGCATATACCCCGCATTCACGTTGCCAGTATTGAAACTTGTGGTTGTGTAGCCGATTATGACAAGGTAAATAATCACCTTACCATGTATATGACCACACAGGCGCCTCACGCTATTCGTACCGTAATTGCACTCGTGGCCGGCCATGTGGGACTAACCGAAGAAAAAGTACGCGTAATAAGCCCGGATATTGGTGGTGGATTTGGTGGTAAAGTACCTGTATATCCAGGCTATGTGATTGCTATTGCTGTAAGCTTCTTGGTAGGTAAACCGGTAAAATGGATAGAAGACCGCAGCGAAAATCTGCAAGCCGACAGCTTTGCCCGCGATTACCATATTACCGCCGAAATGGCGGGTACCAAAGACGGCAAAATTCTTGGTACCAGATTTAAGGTATTGGCAGATCACGGGTACACTGATGCATCGGCCAATCCAAGCAAATTTCCTACGGGTATGTTTAGCATTGCCACAGGCAGTTACGACTACGATACTGCCTATATGGAATGCGATGCCATTTACACCAATAAGCCTCCTGGAGGTGTAGCTTATCGTTGCTCCTTCCGCGTAACGGAAGCGGTACACGCTGTGGAGCGTATTACCGACAGGTATGCACTGGAAATTGGTAAAGACCCAGCCGATTTGCGCATGCAAAACTTCATCAAAAAGGATCAGTTTCCCTGGAAAAGCCCCACCGGATGGATTTACGACAGTGGCGATTACCATGCAGGCTTGCAAAAAGCAATGGATGCTGTAAATTATAATGAGCTGCGCCGTGAGCAGGCCGAAAAAAGAAGCCGTGGCGAACTGATGGGTATTGGTCTTTCTACGTTCACGGAAGTAGTTGGTGCGGGTCCTAGTAAAGATTTCGACATATTGGGCATCAAGATGTTTGATAGTGCTGAGATAAGAGTGCATCCAACCGGTAAAGCCATTGCACGTTTTGGCACCAAGAGTCAGGGTCAGGGGCACGAAACTACCTACGCCCAGATTATTGCCGAAGAGCTAGGCATACCAGCAGAAAACATACA
>JAHEMO010000282.1 GCA_024643625.1 Chitinophagaceae bacterium | reverse complement strand
AGAACCGAAACGGAAGCTTTGCGTTCCTTTTCCGCAGTAGCAATTTGTGTTTTCAGCGATTCAATTTCATTGAGCAACGCATCAGATTTGCGCTGCAACTGCTCTTTGCTTTCCTGCTGACCAAAGGAAATTCCGATTTGGAAAAAAAGCACAAGGGCAATCCAAAGTATTCGCATGCTAAATGTGTTATGCCGTGTAAATAAAGTTTTAGGCAATAAAAATGCCATAACGATTTGATTGCGTCCTTATTACTTTTCCCGATACGATTTAGGAATGTTGAAAGGGAAACTCTGCGGGGTATTGAATTCAAATTGTTTAAACTCAAGTTTGATATCCAGCTTGCTTTTTTCTGCCACACTAATTTCCCTTACCGTGCTAAAATTTACGCCTGCAGATTGATCGTAACCATCAAATTTTATAAATGCGGTGCGGTTGCGCGTTTCATCTATATCATCCAGTTTGCTGCTTATTAATTTGTTTGCGGTAGTATCTACAGTAAGTAAATGCTTAAAATATTCGCCAATACTCAATGCCAGCAAATTGCCGTCCACATACCTGTAACTGGATACTCCTTTATCAAAGAATACTACATTACCCATTATAAGGTCCTGCACCGCATAAAAATTTACGGGGAGATTTATGATTTCACTGATGCTGCTGATGCTTCGTCGTGATACCGTTTTCTCCAGTTTGTCCATCAATATCACACTGTCTGGCGTGAGTATAGCCCGAAATCCTTCTATACCCAAAGCACCCGTAAGCGAAACCCAAATCAATTCGTTCTTCTTAATTTTAATGAAGGCATTGGCGTTGGTATTCTTTTTATAGATGTCCGTGTAATCCACTTTTATCTTACTGGCAAACCATTCAAAATTGATTTGGTAATTGGTGATTCTGTCATTAATGGTTGCCACAACCGCTGCACTATCAATGGCGGGCACCGGCTTTATTGCAGCACTTGCAGTATCAGGGCCTTGCATTACCGTTTGAATTTGCTTCGAAGATTTGCAACCGGTTCCTGCCATGCCAATAATCATCAACAGCAGGAATGGCGTAAGCATTAATTTCATTAATCGTATTGAGAGGATGATTCAAAAAAATTACAAGGGGAGCATAGCAAGACAATGAAAGCCTGGCTGTATTTATCCCTGCTTAAGGATGCGCCAATTTTAGCTTTTCATATTTACAAATTGTAAAGGCACCTTAAAATCATTGGCTTTGCAAAGCGCAATCACTTCCTGCAGGTCATCAATTTTTTTGCCGGTTACCCGAATGGTATCGTCCATAATAGCTGCCTGCACTTTTGCGCCGGAGTCCTTAATAGCCTTTACTATTTTTTTGGCATCTTCCTGCTTTAAGCCGTTGCGCAGCGCCACGTCCTTTTTCCAGTATTTGCCTGATTGCTGACCTGTTTTTTCCAAATCAAATACCCGCGAATCAAGGCCCTGTTTCATGCCTTTGCTCAGCAATACATCAACCAACTGATCCATTTTCATTTCGCTGTCGGCTTCCAGCTTCAATATCATATTTTTTTTGTCGAGATCCATAACGATATGGTTCCCTTTGAAATCAAAACGGTTGGAGACCTCGCGATGAGCAACATTTATTGCATTGTCGAGCAATTGGGCATCGGCCTTACTTACAATATCAAAAGATGGCATAGCAGATATTTTTAATGTTGGAAAAATAATATTTATACCGCAACAACTGCTTTTTGTGCAGGATGATTGCGGCGTAAAAGAATGATAGCCAGACCCAACAGCATCAATACAAACGACACTAACTCCGCTTGTGATGGATGCATAAATCCAAAATCGTACACGGTATTCACTCTTATTTTCTCGATGATGAAGCGTTCCACGCCGTTGAAAACGAGATACCAGCCAAACAGCACTCCCGGTGAAAGGAATTTGCGGCGCATGCTCCATAACACGGCAAATAAAATAAGGCAGATGACGGTTTCGTAGAAAGGCGTAGGAAATACAGGGGATGGCAGATAGGAACACCATTGCCCTTCGCAGTTGGCAAGTTTCACCCCTTCGTCCAGCACATTGTGCGGATAGGTATAAGCCACCATCCAATCCGGCAAGAATGAAGGTGCTACGAGGGAACGATGGGGAACATCAGCCACCGCATTTATGGTTGTGGTGCCCTCAAAAGCCTGCCGATAAAACGCAAGATTGGCAGAAACTGAAGAATCGAATGCACCCGGCGAGGCCCGTATTGCTTTGCCCGTGCTATCAGCAACATATGCACTATTGGGAATACCCCAGTCACCATCGCCGGCCACCTGACAACCAATGCGCCCCACTGCATAAGCCAGCATTAAGGCGGGACCAAAGGAATCCACCAAATGCCAAAGATTAATTTTGTGCTTCCTGGCATACCAAATAATGGCAGCGCCCGCACATATCAGTCCGCCGTAAAAAGTTAGTCCGCTAAAACTAAGTAGGGCATCCACAGGATTGGCCACCAAATCGTCCCAGTTTTCCAGATTGTGAAAGATTTTGGCTCCGCCGAAACCAAATATGGCGGCCAGAATAATCATATCCCCTACCCGATCATGAGGCCAAATACGGATAATCCGCTTTTCGGGCCTGGCAAGCTTGGTTTTATTGCCCGACCACCATTTTAAAATACCAAATAACAGTGCCAGCAAAACACCGGCCTGCAGGCTGCCTTTACTACTCAATAAAAAGGCCTGAGGGTTATTGTACGCCTCTTCCTTAAACAGGAAAAAACCCACAAACTTCCAACCTGCTATGAAGCCAAAAAACATATTCCACAGCACTTCGGTCCAATCGGCACCTTTTCCAACCCATATTTCTTCTTCTCCCGACTGTAACCATCCACGTCCTTCCCGGCGGCGGAGTTCTGAGGTAAGCGCCCAGGCTGCGGCCAAAAAGGCAAAAGCCACCAGCAAGCCAAAAGAGTTTACCAGCTTAAGCCCCTGCCAGTCAACGCCAAATACTTCACGGAAAAAAAAGTAGAGATTGGGATACATACGCTGTAATGATTGTTTTGCCCCGCCAATGGCAGGGCCAGGGCGGAAATTGCGACAAATAAAAACCTTCCCCGATTATGGAGAAGGTTTATGGCATATAAATTACTCGCAAGATTTACACTTAGCAATGCTGCTGAAAGGCAGCAATCAGATTGCTGGCAATCATTTGTGCCGGGCGACCCTCAATTTGATGACGCTCAATCATATGCACCAACTCGCCATTTTTAAATAAGGCTATGGCAGGCGACGAAGGCGGATAAGGCAGCGTGTACTCCCGCACTTTGGACACGGCCTCCATGTCAAAACCGGCAAATGCAGTGGTGAGATGATCAGGCTTCTTTTCAGCATTCATAACGCTCATTAACACCCCCGGGCGAGCACTGCCGGCGCTGCAGCCGCATACACTGTTTACCATAACAAGCGTGGTACCAGGCTTGCTCATTTGAATATCAACGTCGGCAGCAGACAGCAGTTCTTCAAAACCGTGCTCTGTAAGTTCAGCCTTCATAGGCTCTACAATTTCTACTGGATACATATGTGCTAATAGATTTTAGTTAGAAAAACGAATTACAAAATTGCGCACAAATAGGTTGACTAGGCATGGTGGGTAAGAATGTTTAGCCTTTCATTTCCATTTTCGACAATATCCGCTTGTCATTTAGGAAAAAATAGCCATTGTGGCAGTCAATTGATTCAAAATACGCCATACTGTCGCAAATTGATTCTAAAAATAGAGGTGGAACAGGATTTGAAATGAGTAAGTCATTCTTAATCAAAATAAAAACGAAGAATATGATTACAACTCGCAGGCCTTATCTGGCCAACAAAAACTGGGATGGCCTGGTAAAACAATTGTTTAGTGAGCTGGAAAATGGCGCAGTTTCTGCTCAGCAAAAATTTGCTCCGGCAGCCAATATTGTAGAAACAGCGGAAGCCTTCCATCTTTCTCTGCTGGCTCCTGGCCGCAGCAAAGAGAATTTTGGTGTTAAGGTAGATCAGGATGTATTGACGGTATCCTATTCAGAAGATAATACCAAAGGCGCCGGGGAAGAATTAAAGTATATACGCAAAGAGTTTTCACTTAATGCCTTCAAGCGGTCGTTTACTTTGGATGATAAAATTGATGCCGAGGGCATTGTAGCCAAATATGAAGAAGGAGTATTGAAACTTTTATTGCCCAAAA
>JAHEMO010000281.1 GCA_024643625.1 Chitinophagaceae bacterium | reverse complement strand
GCAGAAGAAGGCATGTGGCTTCCCCATCTTATTGGTCAGCAACGCTATGCCGATATGAAGGCCAAAGGATTGAAACTTACTGCCGAAGACCTGTATAGCATCAACAAAAGCAGCATTAAAGATGCCATCATCATTTTTGGCGGCGGCTGCACCGGCGAAATTGTAAGCCCCAATGGCCTCATATTTACCAACCACCACTGCGGTTATGGCTCCATTGCCGGACTAAGCAGCGTGGAGCATAATTACCTGCGCGATGGTTTTTATGCCAAAAGTTTTACGGAAGAACTACCCGCTCCCGGCGTTACGGCTACTTTTCTCGTTCGTATAGACGATGTAACGGCGCAGGTAGAAGAAGCCATGAAAGGCATGAGCTGGGACGAACAGCAAAAAAAGAAAAGCGAGGTATTTAAAGCCGTAACCGATAAGCTAACCGCAGGCACCGGATACACGGCCCGCATTTACAGCATGTTTAAAGACAACCAATATTGTGCCTACACTTTTCAGGTGTACAACGACATACGCCTTGTAGGTACGCCACCCGAAAGCGTGGGCAAGTTTGGCGGCGATACCGACAACTGGGAATGGCCCCGGCATACCGGCGATTTCAGCATATTTCGGGTATATACCGCCCCTGATGGTAAGCCTGCAGCATTCAGCAAAGACAATATGCCCATGAAGGCTAAGAAGTTTTTGCCCATAAGCCTCAAGGGGGTCAAAGAAGGCGACTTCAGCATGATTTTTGGCTATCCCGGCAGCACCAACCGTTTTGAAACATCGTATGGGGTGAAGCTGGCAACGGATACTAAAAACCCGGCATTTGTAGACATGCGCGATATACGCCTCAAAGCCATGTTTGCCGAAATGAAGAAAGACCCGGCCACCAAACTGCAACTGGCAAGCGCCTATGCCAGCCTCGCCAACTATTGGAAGTTTTATGATGGCGAATCCAAGCAGCTATTGAAATACGATGTATACGGCGAGAAAAAAGCCAACGAACAAAAGCTGCAGGAATGGATAACCAAAAACAATAAAACGGAATATGCCAGCTTGTTTAGCGATTATGAAAAAGCCTATGCCGCCTGGGCGCCATATGCCCAACATAAGGAATATTACGAGCAGGGCATTACCGGCCCAACCGTAGTAAAGCTGGCCAACTTTTTAGATGGCCTTGAAAGAGCGATGGCAAGTAGCGCGCCCAATACACAGGAACTACTGAAGCGGGCAGATGAAGTACGCACCAGCGCATTGGCCGGTACCAACCTCGCCAGCGAGCAGCAAATGCTTGCGCAACTGATGCAGGCCTTTCAGCGCAATATTGCAGCCGACCAGCAGCCCGTAATGTTTTACAATGCTTTAAAAAGCACTTACGGACCGTTGAATGACGAAAGCACATACAAAACTTTTACAGCCAATGCATTTGCCAACAGCATGATAACCAATGATGCCAAATGGAAGGCCTTTATGGCCGACCCTCAGGTAGGTGCTCTGCAGCAGGATCCCTTGTATGCCATGGCAAAAGCCTATAGAAATAATTGGGCAAAATATCAGCAGCAAGCCGACGTGTTCAACAGCAAAAACGCAGAACTTGGGCACCTGTATGTAAAAGCCTATCGCGAGGCTAACCCCAATAAAGTAATGTACCCCGATGCCAACTTTAGCATGCGGGTATCGTATGGCAAAGTAGCCAGCTACAAACCCCGCGATGCCGTTAAATATGATTATGTAACTACCGCAAGCGGCATACTGGATAAATACAAACCCGGCGATTATGAATTTGATTTGCCGGCCAACCAAATTGAATTGCTGCGCAAAAAAGATTTTGGCCAATACGCCGATGCTACGCGTAAGGATTTGGTAGTAGGTTTTCTTACCACAGATGATATCACGGGTGGCAATAGTGGCTCGCCGGTAATTAATGGCAATGGCGAACTGATAGGCCTTGCTTTTGATGGCAACTACGAAGCGCTAAGCCATAAAATAAATATCAACCCCGAAATGACACGCACCATTTGTGTAGATGTGCGTTATGTATTGTGGTGTATTGATAAGCTCGGTGGTGCCAAAAACATTATCAATGAATTGAAGTTGGTGAAGTAGCACTGCATATACACTGGTTGTATAAAAAGACTCCCTCATATGCTGAGGGAGTCTTTTTTATGTTCTCGCACAGAAGCGGCAAGCCAATAACCAACTCACTATTGAAAACCTATATCAATCACTGCTGTGGAAAGGTGTTGCGTAAAGCACATCTTGCATCAGGCAGGAAGCTATGCCCGCGCCTGCATTTTGCCAAAGATTGAGGATCTGGAACGCGTGGTTGAAGAAGAAGGATACGGCGGCGCCTATTTTGAAACCAACAATGCGCAAAGCCTGGCCAATGCCGTTGACAGCCTGATGCTGAATCCGGCACTAAGAAAACAATACGAAGACATGAATTATGCTGCAGCTAAAGGCTTGCCCATGACAGAATTGGCTCAATGGTATCTGCTGCATGCCAAACACCTTATCCAAACCAATCGCCGCAACACAAATACATTTTATGCTACAACATCGCATCCGGCAATCGCTTAATATTTTTTATCCGTTGGTAAGCCGGTTTATGACCTTTCAGGTATATGCCTATCTGGCACTTGGCGCCGTCAACACTTTATTTAATATTGGACTCTTTGCTGTTAGCTATCATCTGATAATGCTTAATGCCGGCAAGATGATATTACCGGAGCCCCTGCGCTATGTGGCGGTGGAGATAGCAACGGTCATTTCATTTTCTGTTTCGATAATATCAGGTTTCTGGCTCCATAAAAACTTTGCCTTTACCCATGCAGAAAAAAACAGGAGCGCCGTAAGAAAACAATTTATGAAATATACTTTGGTGGCGCTGCAGGGTCAGGCCAGCGGATACCTGATCACCAAATCATGTATTGTACTGTTGCAAATTTATCCCACCTATGCTATGCTACTCAGTACTTCCATAATGCTTGTAGTCAACTATTTTCTACAACGATTTTTTACTTTCCGAAAAGCCGGCAAGACGCAAATGATCCCTGTTAACCATGCAGGATAGTGCTGCAATAACAATGATTTGCATACATTGTTGCCCGACTAAATTTGGGTCGTCATGGGCTGTAACTATCTGCTGGTAACTGTTACTGGACAAAAAAGGTTGTTTCAAATTCATGGGTAGTACCCGGTTATTTTTATGTTGTAAAGGCAAACGATGCGTTGTGTGTTTTTCTCCACGCTTTGTAAGTGTCTTTAATAAATTGTTTCATAGACCTGATAGCTGCACTTGTTATTGGCATCCGAAAATGAACTACGGGCTGGCGCCCTATCCAAACCCAAATGAGTTAGCTTGCCTTCACAGGCTAAAAGCCCCTTATATATCTCCCGCAGCCCAGTGCAATAGCTGAACACAGCATACAGTAAGCTGACTAAATGCACCCACAAGGGTAGCCGTTTGTAACACCGGTTTGAGTTGTGTTTCCTGTTAGCAGCATTGATGCATGCTGCGGCCCACCATTCACTATTCGTTGGATTCGCTGCTCATGGGCTGCTTTATAACGATCGGGAACAATGATGGAAAGGGATTGACCAGGGGCTTCTACAGCGCTGTACTGAAACATTTTTTCAGCCGCCATATTCCACGATAGTATCATACCGGACTGATCAGAAGAAAGTATAGCATCATTGATCGTTTGGGTAATCGATTCAAGATGTTTTGCCTGATGATTGGAATCAGACAGATGGACCCTGACAGACAGTGCTGTAAATAATGAAGCATACATGGCTGATGGCCAAAGATTCATATATGAAAATCCCTTCATCTTGATTAAAAATTCATCATGAAGACCTGGTTGCCATCATACAAAAATTGACACAGCATGGAAATAGGTAACCGGCTAAAAACAGGAGTAGAAATAGGAGTCAATGGTATTCCACGAACTTAATTTACTATAAAGAAGCTATAAACTCCTCTATATTTTCATCTGCAGAAAGTTTTAGTCGCTGTTTTAAGCGTTGTCTTGTTTTATGTACGCTGTCTACGGAAATGCCCAGCATGGCAGCTGTTTCCCTGGCCGATAATTTGAGTTTCGACAAGGCTGCCATCCGTTGTTCGGCCATGGTGATGTCCGGATAACTTTCTTTAAGGCGAAGAAAAAAGCCGGGATATGTTTTTTCCAGCAAACC
>JAHEMO010000280.1 GCA_024643625.1 Chitinophagaceae bacterium | reverse complement strand
GCTGTTGATATGAATGACTTATTTGTCAATAAACCCGACGAGGTCGTATTGGCTTTCGATAGTATTTTAAGTGAGGTGGAAGGCTGGGAAAATGTGGGTGTTAGCGCTACCAAAAATTGTATCGTATTCCTTCACAACCTTACTTTTTTAGTACTGAAACCCATGCGGCAATGGCTGGAAGTAAAATTTTTTAGCCATACCGTTATTGATGATGATCGCATCCACAAATGCGTGGAGTGGAATGGCAAATTTGCCATCATCATGCGTTTTAAAAATGAAGCGGAGATTACACCGGCATTTTTTGGTTATGTAAAAGAAAGCTACCGTATATGCTAACTGCAAGACTACAGCCACTAAAGCGCGGTTGTACCCACGGCGGCCCTTTGACGCAGCAATTAAAGTGACCGGGTCATGAGAGACCCCACATGCTGTAACTATCTGCCTCGATTTTTCGATACCTGCCTTTGACGCAGGCGGATATTGTTTCACCGGTACCCGATACTTCATACCGCAGCAAATTCTGGCAATACACTATTAATGCTTTTTGCCCATATCCATGAAGTTCCAAAATATGCCAGAAACCTGCCGTACTTCTTATGCCTGTGCTACACATGACAGCGACTAATTTTCCCCCTATCAAATGCCCCGCCTATTTGTAGGCAGATATTATGTTGTTCCCTCCACATTGTCTATCTTGAATCAATTCAAATTCCGTAACGCAGTAACCTGTAAGGTACTGAGTGTAAAATCGGGAAATGACGAAGAAGGCCAATAAACTTCACAACTCTCCTAAAAATCAATCATGAGAAAATTAACCAGTTGGGCAAACACTCATCCATGGACGGCCAGGCTGATAATCATCGTTGCCAATTTATGCCTTTACCTGGGTATGATGATACTTGCCGGCGTCCTTCAGCTGCTACAAGTCGCCATCCCGCCGGCACTTTCATTAGCGCTTATGATAAGCCTTTCCGCGGCGGCCGTACTTCTATCAATCATTAAAAAACGAGCAGGTCTATCTGTAAAAACAAATACAGGATACTGGTTGGTACGTGCAAAATATGCCATGGTATTGCTGGCATCTTTAATGCTGGTATTCTCCTTCTATTATTACAATTGGCATGTAGCAGTAGCATCTCAGGGGAATGTGTATAGCAGTCAGCCGCAGGGTACGGCAAAGCCCGTCAAACCCGATTATCAGCAATACAGCAACAAGGATCTTTTCTATAAAGACTACACCACATATGCTAATTCGCTTAGCCGCAAGGAACTGCGCAGCGAATACCGGCATTACCGTGCCATGCAAAAAGAAAATCAAGCGACCGGAGGTGACATTGCCTTAATCATTTTGATTATTCTGGGCGCTTTGGTACTTACATATCTGCTATTGGCTCTGGCGTGCTCTGTATCCTGCGCAGGTAGCGACGCAGGCGCTATTGCCATTGCTATTGTAGGCTTAGCCGGTATTATCTGGGGTACCATAGCGCTCATTAAAGGTGTAAAGCGAAGGCGCTTGCGTGAGGCCGGGCAATAGAAAAAACGGTGGTCCAAAAGATAAGTGCCGCCAAACGACAAATACACCGGCATCATCGGCGGGATGTAGTTGATCATATAGTGTCATATTCATGTTGGCTTAGTAAGGCAGGCGGAGCTGCATCATATTCTTTTCGGTTGATTGTCAATATCAATGTCCACTTTAATACTACTTATATAAAATGATATCAGTATCCTAATGAGCATCGTAAAAGGTAGCTTATCAAGCCGTATTAAACCATTAACCGCTTACGGCAGCAAATGTTATCTTTAGGAACAATGCTTTTAATCCGCCGAATATTATGTACCGGTCTGATATTAATCAGTCTGTTTGCTTCTGGACAGCAGGTCAATCTCAGCTCCTTTCAGCATGAATTGCGGTGGTTAGATGAAGACCGGTTTCCACCGCTACTATTGGATGGAGCCATTCGCGATTCGCTATTCGGCATTGCCGGCCGCACATTGCAGCAAAAATTTGGTGCAGCAGCCTACAGTGCTCCTGAACAAGTTGATTACAAACTCAACTCGGCCGGCTTTGGAAAACTGAAAATGATGCCTCCTGCTGCATCTTCCAATCCCAACCATTATCAGGCAGCCATTTTATCACTCCTTACCCGCGCTACCGTTGGGTTTGACGTACTTTGGCAATTGAAAATTGAAGTAAGACAAGGTGGGAAAAAAGTTTTCAGCGGTGAAACAAGTCATCAACTGATTCACTACGGCGATGGAGCATGGTTCACGCCAAAATCATTCACTGAAACCTTTCAAATGCTGATGCAAGAGCTGACGGAACTTTCGCCACCGTTAGCCAAAGTATTGGTGCTTGAGGGCGGCATAGACTATGCAAGCTTGCTTTTGGAAAACAGCGAAGCATGGGATCTTAAACGCAACGCCAATATACTTGGTTACGGGCAACCGGCTTTTGGCCCTTTTGTAACGCTTGAAGCGGGGAAAATTGATACTCCGGTGGTGAGAATAAATTCGAATTTGGGCAGAGAGGACGGACTAATGCTAATTAATGGAAAACTTTTTTTTAATCAATATAAAATATCGCAGCGCACAAAAACGAGATTTTGCAAACTGTTGCTACAACATGGCAACGATACTATTACCAGTTTGTTTGCTATACAGGATAGTTCGGAAGAAGCCCGCCGAACATTTTTGAGCGATCTCCTGACCAACGATGAAGACAATAATAGCCAGACAATTTCCTCCGGAAGCAAACTATGGGGCAAGATTCGAACGCCGGAAAGCACATGGGAATTCCTACTCCATGACTTCGGGAACGATGAGCGTATTGACGATTGTATAATTACCAACGGCACCGACACCATAGGCTTATTTTACGATCGGCAAGATGGAAAAGCCACAGGATTGGGACTGTTATTGGCCAAAGACAAAAATGGCGCCCATTTGGCAAGCGCAAAGTTTAGCATGGGTACCCCCATTATCCGCATGCATAAAGACCTGCCTCAATCTTTGCAGCAAGCCATAGCCACTTTTTATGCTATTTATTTCAGCGTAAGATTTGTGAGATAACTACCAAAGAAGAATTGATGTGGCAGCCGCGGTCTTTAATACTCATATCCATTTCTTGTAATACCAACCTGAATGCAACAGCTGTAATACCAGCATTTTAATATAGCAGTGCTGCATACCATTTGGCAAAATCCTGCCACATGTTGGTATCCCGTAGTTGCCATAACACAGCACCGCAAACAAAAACCAAAAAAACCACCAAAAAAGGCTTGTAGTTTTTCTTGCGATACATATCGTAACCAAGCAATGCGCCCACTATCCCTAAATCAACCAAATCAGTAATGGTAATTGCAGTGCCAAGCGATAGCCCAAGCGTGATGAGGCCACGGCCAACACCCGGTCCGATAGCCAACAGGCCTGTAGATATCATGTAGCGCATGTGGGCATCGGGGTGCTTTCTGTTTAGCATGGCCAGCGCCCAAAAGATAGCAAAGGAAAAAAGGCCACGGCTGTCCAGCGCTATAAAGGTCAGATTATCATGCTCCGGTACAAGGCCCACGCCACGCCAATACCCATGCCGGCCTATAAGGTATAGCGATACTATTATTGCAGGTCCTAATACCCAGGACAGTTTACCAATTTTTCGATGCAGTTTGGCGCGGCCGAAATGAATCAATAATGGCTGCACCACTAATAACAACAGCCATGTCATTAGCAAAGCGCCATGTACATGAATGGTTGTGGTTGCGTTTGGAAACGCAGGAAACTGACTCGTATAGGTTTGGTAAAAACCCCATTGCACACCTGCTATCACAATCAGCATGAAGATGGCAATGTTGCGAAATGTTTTTGCCGGGGTAAATACTTGCACTTGCTCTTTTTGCATGTCGAAAAATATTAATGCAAGTTGGTATTTGCAATAGTTACACGCCGTTGTGGACAACTGATGATTGGTACGCCTATGCAAATACAATTTCAGCTAAAGCGCTATTTATGAATTGTCCATTTCATCCTAGCATTTATCGCTTATTAGTAATGCCCCAGCTAAGATGCACTTAGTTTGTGCCCTGAAGGAAGGATAGTTTTGCCTGCTCATAGCGCGGCGCTTTCATCCAATCGCGCAGGTGCAAAAAGGTTTCCCATGGTGCGTTGGCTATAAACATATTGAGCAACCAC
>JAHEMO010000056.1:4055-15851 GCA_024643625.1 Chitinophagaceae bacterium | reverse complement strand
ATAACGCCTTCTGTCATGGTATCACTTAGCCGTGGCATTAGCACCACTTCGTCTATAGCAGCCAAATCCATGGAGGGTGCAGCTTCAGCGGGAGAAGCAGTCTCCGCTTTCATTGCTTGTTCAGGTTCTGCTACAGCAGCGGCAGTTTCTGTTTTGGGAGCTGAAGCACTGCCATTTATAAGGCCACTGATATCCTCGCCGGCATCACCAACAATCACCAGCAGATCATCAACGGCAAGTTTGCCACCGGCGGCAATGCCGAGGTGCAAAATGGTGCCGCTTTGGTAGCTCTCCAGATCCATCGTGGCCTTGTCGGTTTCTATTTCGGCCAGCAGGTCGCCTTTAGCAACTTTGTCTCCAACTTTTTTATGCCAGGCCGCTATCACTCCTTCCGTCATGGTATCGCTAAGCCGGGGCATTTTAATAATCTCAGCCATAATTAGTTATGCTATTGATGTTGTGCCGGGGCGGGCATGGCCCCGTTGGTTTTTTGAGGCGGTGAAAATACTGCAATTGTGCTAACCTGCCCAAGCCAACCTTGGCATGGCCAAAATGCCATCTTTCAGCGTGATTGATGTTGATTTTTATCGTTGAATATCCAAATTAAGCCTGCGGCGCAATTCCTCCACCATGGGATAATCGGTTGCCATTTGCTGAAAGCGTTCTCTGGCGGGCAAATGTTGAATGGCCAATTCTTTGGGTGCTTCGTCGCCGGCAATTTGAATGAGTTGCAATTTGATGTCGTTATTGGCGTATCGCTTTTTCAATTGGTCCAAAAAATCGGTTGACACGCCTTGTATCATGCGCAAATCGGTACCGGTTATGCTGGCTATTTCAATCAGGTGCTGTTCGGCCTGCTGCAGTCGTGCCCGTCGCATAGCATTGGACACGCTATGCTGATCTGCTTTCAGTTGAAGGGCTGCCATTTCTTCCCATAACTGCAGGACTTCGGACCAGTCTATAGGAAGTGCGGGGCGGTGTACATCTTCACCGTTCTGCTGCTCCCGTTTAGCTTTTAGTTTTTGAAGAATATTGGATTGACGCGGCTGCGCCTCATCTACCAATTCGGGTGGAGGCGGCGGTAACGGCTGCCTGATTGCAGCTTTTGGCATGGGTGCCTGCACCGTAGATGCAGTTGCTGTTTTTTCTGACTGTTGTGCCTGATGTTCAACAGTTTTTACTGCTGCCGCCGCTGCAGTTGTTTTTACATTTAGGCTTGCCGCTTTAGCTGCTGCAGGGGCCTCCCGTGTAATGGCTTTTGTACGCACCGCTACCGGGCCGTCAATGGCGCGCTTTTTCACCATCACCTTACCGGTTTCGGCATCGGTTGCCATTTCAATGGCCTGGCTGAGGTAGCAGATTTTAATTAATGCCATTTCCACCAACAGCCGCTTATTGCGGGCCATTTTGTACTGTATTTCGGCTTCGGCTACCAGGTTAAGTGCGCTTACCATAAAGCTCATACTAAGACCGGAAGCGGTATCCACATAGCGCTGTTGCATTCCTTCCACCACATCAAGCAGTCGGGCAGCCCTTTCATCCTTGCACACCATCAGGTTGCGCAGGCATTCGGCCAATCCGCCAAGCACGGTGTCGCCCTCAAATCCTTTAGCCAAAATTTCATCGAAAAGCAGGAGCGCCGTGGCCATATCCTGCGTATGCAAAGCCTCAAGGAGCCTAAACAAATAGTCCTCATCCAACAGGTTCAGGTGTTCCAATGTATGGGCATAGTTCAGTTTGCCTCCGCTAAAACTTACAATTTTATCCAGCAGGCTTAGCGAATCCCGCATACAGCCTTCGCTTTTCTGCGCTATCAATTGTAGCGAGGCCTTATCAGCTTCTATATGTTCTTTACCGGCTATCTCCTGCAGATGGTGCACGGTATCGGCAGTTGTTATCCGTTTAAAATCAAAAATCTGGCAACGACTCAGAATAGTAGGTAATATTTTATGCTTTTCCGTAGTCGCTAAAATGAATTTGGCATAGGAAGGCGGCTCTTCCAATGTCTTCAAAAAAGCGTTGAAAGCCGACGTACTAAGCATATGCACCTCATCAATAATGTAAATGCGGTACTTGCCTTGCTGGGGTGCGTAACGCACCTGCGTTACCAGGTCGCGAATATCATCTACACTATTGTTACTGGCGGCATCCAACTCATGAATATTGAGCGAAGTGCCATTGTTGAAAGATTGGCAACTGGTGCAGGTATTGCATGCTTCCCCATCGGTTTGCAGATTCTCGCAATTGATGGTTTTGGCCAGTATGCGGGCGCAGGTGGTTTTGCCCACCCCCCGCGGGCCACAAAACAAAAAGGCGTGCGCCAGCGTATTGTGGAGAATTGCATTTTTAAGCGTGGTGGTAATATGTTGCTGTCCTACCACGGATGCAAAATCCTGTGGCCGGTATTTACGCGCCGAAACGATGAATTTTTCCATTGCCAAACAAATGTAGGTGATGGAAATTTTACCCGGCAGTGCAAATGAATTCTGTTACACACAAGCTACACAGTAGCTGTAGATGTGCTTCAAAAATTTTGCATAAAGGTAAACGCTACAAAACGGGATGCCGCTCAAACGGCTGTGACCTGTCAAATAAATACCGGAATACCGCCAGTTTGCGGCTTTCGGCAAATCCCAGTTCCCGCGAAATATTCAGCATTTTAGGATTAAAGTCGCCCTGCCACTGCAATTCGCTGTCCTGGTATCGCCCCATGGGCTGTATTATTTTAGCCGCTTCCACTACCAAAAATCTATCGATACCCTTGCCCTGAAAAGCTGGTACAATGCCAAAAATGATACCTACCATCGTAGAGCATTCGCCACGCCAGCGGTAGTACAAAAACTGAAGCTTTTCCCAAAGTCCGAATCGGCCGTTAAAATGCCGGAAAATCTGGTTGAGGTCTGGAATATTGATGTACATGGCAATGGGCTCATCATGATAATACGCCAGCCATGCAATATCCTCATCCATTACAGGTGCAAGGGTTTTAAACAGTTTGATGGCCTGATCTTTGGTCATTTCCTTATTGCCTTCGTGCGAGGCCCAGGCTTGGTTGTAAACCTGCATAAAATCCGTGGCATATTTTTCCAGCTCCTTTTTGCGCACTCTGCGTGCCTCATATCCACCAAGCCGGACTATTTCTTCATGCCGGCTATAAAATTTTTCATCCAAACGACCCTGCACAGACCGACGCCAGCAAAACTGAAGATAGAAAACCTGGCAGCCATAATTTTCCAGCAGCAAGCGATAATAAGGCGGGTTATAATTCATGCAGTACAATGGTGGGTAGTCGCCCTCCATTAGCAGACCCCACCACCTATCCCGCTCCCCAAAGTTTATGGGGCCATCCATTGCCTGCTTGCCGCGGCCGGAAAGCCAATTTTGTGCTGTGCTCAATAACATTCCAGCAGCTTGCTGATCATTTATGCAATCAAAAAAGCCGAATCCACCCGTCGGTTGCCGGTCGCCTTTATTCTTGTATTTAGCATGATCAAAAGCAGCTATTCGGCCAATGTACCTGCCATCATCAGCCTGTAGTAGCCAACGCATGGCTGCGCCGTTTCGAAATGCTTTGTTGGTTTTAGCATCAAATACCTGTTCAATATCTTTATCCAACGGGCGTATATAATTCGGTAATTGCGATAACAGATCAGGGTTGACCCGGATAAATGCCATTTCAAGCGAAGGGGTATCAACAACAATAATTTTCATAGTAATCGGCAGTTGAATTCCCGGGGCGGAGTAACCATACCCGTCGGTTAATAAACGAAACGCGCTGAAGCCAAAGATATGAGGCCTTCGCCATCAACGCTTGCCCGGCCCCCATAAGTGGTGTCTGTTGGTAAAATTGAAGGCTAGCCTGTTAGGGAACTACGGACAAGTCGCATTTTTCGTTGCCTCTACGCATGAAATGAATAAGATTTTGCCATGGGTTGAACCACATAGAATGTGAAGCTGTGACAATGGTAAAATAACCAACAATTACAAACACCATTGATGAAAGGCGAAGCACCGGTAATGCCAACGCAACCTGAGCAAATTCATAAGTACTTATGCGCACAATAACGAACTTTAGGGTGTATGGATGGTGTGGAAGCATACTGGCTTTTTATTGCAGGAATAGCGCTTTTCCTATTGGGCATGCGGTATCTGGAAGATGCATTGCGACAGTTGGCAGGACGTCCGTTTAAACAATGGCTGCGCCGGATAAGCGGGCAACCAATGAAAGCATTACTGGGTGGCACTTTGGTTACCATGGTATTGCAAAGCAGTTCGGTAGTCAATTTGCTTGTATTGGCGATGGTCGGTTCTGGTATTTTGGGCCTGCGGCCAGGCTTATCGCTTGTACTGGGTGCTAATCTCGGCACAACCGCTACGAGCTGGCTTATTGCCCTCGTTGGGTTTCAGCTCAAAATTGAATCTGCAGCCCTACCGCTAATGGGCTTGGCGGGGATTGCCTACTTTATGACAAAAAAAGATAGCCATGCAGAAAAATGGTTGTTGGCATTATTTGGCTTTGGGCTGTTGTTCACTGGCCTTGGTTTTATTAAAACAGGCGCTGAGAATTGGATAGCTGGTTTCCCCTTAGCTCAATATGCTGGCTACCCCGTATGGATTTTTCTGCTGATTGGTCTGGTATTATCCAGTATTGTGCAAAGCAGTAGTCTTACCATGGCCATTACCTTAAGCGTACTGGCCACGGGCACTTTGCAACTTACTGATGCCATGGCAGTTGCCCTCGGCGCAGAGGTGGGCACTACCCTTAAAGTAGTATTGGCGTCACTTGGCCAAAGTGCCCCAAAGAAGCGGCTTGCGGCCGGCAACTTTTTATTTAACCTGGTAAGCACTATTGCTTTCATGTTTTTGCTGCATCCGGTTGCCCATTTTATTACGGATGGTTTAGGGGTAACATCTCCTGTGATGGCTCTTGTTATTTTTCAAACTTTGGTAAACCTCACGGGAATACTGGTTTTCCTGCCATGGCTGGGTAGGATTGCAAAATGGCTTGATAATAGGTTTACATATATCGATAATGCTGTAAGTGCGTTAAGGCATGTACCGGTAGATGACACTGATATTGCATTGGAGCTGCTGACCAAGGAAGTGAAAATGCTGATACATCGCACTTTGCATATGGCAGCCCATTTGCTTGGTCAACAGCGTTCTGGTGTGGCAAACGATCCGGCCATCAAACATTTCGACTCACAATCGCTGGCTTCGCAGTATGCACTGCTAAAGCAAATGCATGGCGAAATTTTCGCCTTTTACATGCGCCTGCAGGCTCAAAAAAACCTCACCGGAAAAGATTTCAAAGCAGGCGAAAAATTAATTGCTTCAGCACGGAATACCATGTATGCTGCAAAAAGCTTTAAAGACACTATAGCCGATGCGGACGAGTTCGCTAATTCCGGCAAACCACTCAAATATGAGCTGTACCGATCGGCAGGCGACCATGCCTGCGAGGTACAAGAAGCGATTGAAAAAATGCTTTTCGCGCCAAACGAACAAAATGCCAATCTGTTGCTCGACTTATACGCACTTGTGCAAAGCCGTTACCGGCACCATCTTGGCCTGATTTACCAACAAATCAGCACGCAGCAGCTTACGGAGATTGATGTATCATCAGCCATCAATTTCAATAGAGAATTAACCACAGCTTTCAAAAGCATTGTGCTGGCTAGCAAAGATTTGCTATTGAACGATACAGAAGCCGCCTTTTACGATGCCATCCCTGGTTTCATCCACTAAAACAGGCAGTTATTTGGTTTCTGCTTTTATAAGAACGGGATTTGATACGCAAACTCTTGCATTTCAGGAAGGTTTAAATTATCTTGGATAGTAACTAAACAAAATATGTTATATGAAAAAGATTGCTTTGCTAGCTGCAACCCTATTTATCACAGCCGCCATTATGGCGCAGACGGTGGCCGTAGTAAGTTATATGAAAGTTGCCCCCGGAGCCGAGGACGCCTACATAGCCCTGGAAAGGGAATGGAAAAAAATCCATCAGGCGCGGGTAGATGACGGCAGAATGATTGCATGGGAGCTATATTATATCCATAACCAGGGTACTGCAAGCCCCTACAATTTTGCCACAGCCAACATATACAAAGACCTTAAGTCTGCTATGGCTGGTTTATCAGAAGCTGATATGAAACTAATGGGCCCAAAATGGAGCGAGATTGCAAACAAAACCAATGCGGCCCGACAATTGGTAAAGGACGAAATTTATAATTGGCAAATGGGTATTCAGGCAACGCAGCCGGAAAAATTTCTTACGGTAAGCTATATGAAAATAAACAAGCCGGAAAGCTATTACGAAATGGAACGAGATGCTTACCAACCTATGCACAAGGCCGCAATCGACGAAAACAAAATGGCTGGATGGAGTATTTGGAGCCGTGCTTTTCCTGAAGACAACTACTATCAGGCGGTAGCCGTAAATGGTTACGCATCGTTAGACCAAATGACAAGTATGACCTATACAGATTTGCAGGAAACACTAAAGAAAAAAATGACCCCAAATGATGTGGTAAAAATGGTGAATCTGATCAACGATACCGAAGAAATTCGCACCATGGTAAAATCACAATTGTGGGAATCAGTGGAAGTTACCAAACCCAAACAATAGCTAGCATAGGTTTAAGCTGTCCATAAGCAAATCAAAAAAAATCCGAAAAGCAGTACAAATCTGTCTTTTCGGATTTTTTAATAGATGCAAATAAGGCAGATATCAAAACAAGACCATTGATGCAGTTCGCCTGTCGCCCGTCAATACTTACAATTCGGCGTTTTACTTTTTTAGCTTGCGGGCCAGCTTTATAGAGTGTTTGAGCGAATTAATATTATCCCAATGGCTATGCGAAATAATGATATAGTTTGGGGCAGGATATTTCCGCTGCACATTCCTAAGCGTTGATTCATAAGCCAGCGGATTTGCATCACCGAGGTAACCCAGATTTTCAGCATCTGCACCTTTTATAAGGCATCCGCCATACAATATTTTTGTTGCACCAAACCAAACCACAATATTGTCGGCCGTATGACCTTCTCCCGGATAATACACTTCAAATGATGTTTGGCCAATTCGAAAGGTCGTATCCGTTGATAATAAAAATTCTGCTCTTTTCTTATCGTACTTTTTGCTCCATTCGTCTGTAAGCCTTGTGGTATAGGTTTTAATGCCCTTTTGCTTATAATATTCCAGTCCTTCCGTTCTGTCGCTATGCCAATGGGTAGCAAGACACATCACAACATTTTTGTTGTGTCTTGCTGTAATGCTATCGAGCAGCGGTTGAAATTGTGTGGTATCCCACGGTGTATCCAATAATACAACGCCGTCATCAGTTATCAGATACATGCCGTTTGCAGGCAGCCGTTCCCCTTCGTAAGTACTGTAGGTGGTATAGATGTAAAAATCGCCGGCTAAGTGCGAGATACTAAGTTTTACTTCTGCCGTTTGACTAATGCCATTGTGTGAAACAAAAACAAATACCAGAATTTGTAAGATGGTTCGCATGCAGCAATTTTATTATCGTTGCAAAACTTTTGGGAAAGGAGGTGTCAATGCTGTCTCAAACACTTCTAATCCATTAATGCTATCACCGCCATATACTGGTTATCAACAAAGCTGCCCAGCAAAATAATGCCCGACATAGCTTCTCCGTCGCCAATGGTAAACGCCCCAACCTCAAGCAAATCTGCATTATCATAAGCGGAGGAAAGCGCTTGCTGCGCACCGGCGGAATCCTCCACGGCATCAGTGAGCAGGCCTACTGAATTTTTAGCATCAGGGTCTTCAATTTTCGTCAAATCTTCCAGCACTTTACCAGCACCGTTTCTCACCAGAACCTGCTTAAAAGCTGGCATCCAAACCGAATCAAAATTTGATTTTGCCTTTTCGCCTAAAAATTGCTGATACAATTTTTGGGCCGTTGCGGCTAATGCCTCGCCCTCTTTTGCCAAACCTGCAAATACTGCACTGCCCCACCCTTCTGCAGATGACGGTCCGTATATTTTTTCCAACGCTTCTTTATTACCTGAAAATGGCATAACAATTTTTTTAAGGTGGGCAAAATACAATTCTTCAGCCTTTCAGACCACAAAAAAAACCGCCCTAATTGAGCGGCTTTTTTGATGATAAAATTTCACTTATCGGACAATTGCAATACGAATCATTTGCTTTTGCACATTCATACCATCGGCTGCCAACACTTGCAAGTAATACATACCTGACGGCATAGCGCCTGTGCTGATGTTAAACTGATGCGTACCCGCGCCACGATTGCCCTGCGGCAATTGCTGCAGCACATGACCTGCAAAGTCTACCATCTGTAATTGAACTGATGCGGGGGTAGCTAAATGGTATTGAGCCATCAACGTATTCCTTGCCGGATTGGGATATGCCTGTAACTGAAGGTTGCCCGATGCATCCTTAATGTTTATTGCCTTTTGCTGTACTATCAAACGGCTGCTGTTACAGGTAGCCATCACCTCGTATTGTGGTGCATCGGCAATAGCAGGACCTGAAGCAGGATTGAGCGGCACCTGTACATAAGCCGTGGCCATGCCGGTATTGCCACTGGCATCGGTCACACTCATATATATGGTGTATACACGTCCGTTACCAAGACCATTACGTTCGCGACGCAGCATTACAGTACTGCAATTATCTCCAATCACGATATCATTGAAAGTATCGCCGTCGTCATCCCCGTTTTCAGCTTCATCGCTGGTTACTTTGGTTATACGCACATCGGCTGTGGATAGATTAGTGCAATTGTCGGTTACCGTTGTCACTAATTGACTAACCGCAAAACTTTGGTATTTATGATTGGGGGCGCCGTTCATTACGATAGGCTGCGTAATAGCCGTCAGCACAGGACTTTCTGTATCATTTACTGTGATGGTGAAAGAGCAGGTTTCGCCACTGCCGGCAGTAACCGTTACAGTATGTACACCAACAGTGAAATAACTGCCTGAAGCCACACTATATTGTAATCCGCCACAATCGCCGGTGCTGGTTGCCGTAAAGTTTACTACCGCTCCGCATTGGCCTTGATCGTTAGGCACTACAATATTATCCGGACAAGTAACTACACAAGGAACCGACAGATCGAGCCCTACCAATACCGGATCATGATCTGAAGTACGAATGGGATTCACCTCATACAAAATATTACCGGTGGGCTTGCGGTCGAAGCTTCCTTCGCCGGGATCCTGAATGGCATCGTTGTAATCGAAGCCTGTCATTTCATCGGCATTGATATGCCATTCTGTAGCGCCCGTAACCTGAGGTGCAAGGGTTGCATTAGCCAAAGCATGATCGAGGTAGCCTAACTGTCCGCTAAACAAGTATCCATAAGCCGCATTGCCACCGAATGCTTCTAGCAAATCAGTAAAACCTGCATTTTTTAGCGCGGTAATGGGGTTCTCCTTTTTGTAAGCATTCAGATCGCCCATGATGATATAATCGGGATCGGCAACGCCGGTGGGATCGGTTTGCAGCCATAATGCAAGCGCAGCGGCCGCTTTAGTTCGGGTATCGCTAAACTGTCCCTGCCCATCGCCTAAATCTGCATCAGCACCGCTGCCACTGCCACCTTTTGATTTGAGGTGATTAATTACCAAAGTAAAAACGCCGCCAAGATCGGCATTGCTGGCATCGGTCACCTTGAAACTAGCGGCGATGGCAGGACGATTTTGCTGTCCACTCAAGCCATTGGGATTAGTAAATGACGGATCGGTTAAGATACCTGCAGTGCCTTCGGGAGAAACTACCGCAGGTTTATAAATAACGGCGCAAGTAATAGCATCTGTACCCACAGTGCCGGTTGGGATATACGCCCAGGTTCCGGCACCTGCTGCAGCGTTCAGCGCATCCACCAAATAGGCTAATGCTACATTATTGTTGTTTTCAATTTCTACAAGACCCACTACATCTGCACCCAAACCATTGATGGCGGTGACAAGTTTAGCCGTTTGGCGTGCTAACTCTGCGGCGCTGTTGGCACCGCGCTCATTAAGCGTGGTGAAATAGTTGAGCACGTTAAAGGCCGCCACTTTTATGTTGCCACCGACAGCCGGAGGCGTTACGGGCCTGAGATTTTCCGGTGTAAAGACCGGCTGTGCATAGGTTACGGGCCTGATGCGCCATGCATCGGTGCCATTCTGCCCGGCAAAAGACCAATGCAAAATACCGGTGAGATTATTTACGGCATCGCCACCACGGTAGTAGTTGACACCCTGCGTACCTGCGCCAAAACCTCCCGGCTGTGGAAAGTAAAAAACGCCTTTGCTGATAGCATCGTTTTGGATATTGTTTTCATCGTCCAGCAAAATGGTTTTCCTGCGCAACTCAAGCGCGTAGTCACTATTACCGGCAATGGAGGGTACATTATTATGGGTAAACTGGTAATTTCTACTTTCTGCACTCAGCAATATCTGACCATAGCGCGGCGCTTCAAAGTATTCCGATACCACCATTTTGTTGCTGAAGTTTACCAACATGCCTTCGTACTGTTCGTAAAAATCATCAACGTCATCGCCTGCGGCAATGGGAAGTGAAACCATAGCAGCGGTGGGTAGTGTATTGGCACTTGACAACACCTCAACCTGAATAGGTCCGTTGTCGCTATCCAACTGTGTCATCCCGAAAAATTCATCAACTGCACCGGTCACTTTTACCAGATCGCCTACGGCAACAGCAGGATCAACACCAGTAAAAACGAAAATGCCTTCTGATGTAGTAGGGTCACCATCCGCATCAGCATCTTCTTCCTGCATAAAAAATGCATTCAAATCGTTGTACACAGCGGTTACAATGCCGCTAACCGCAACGGTTTGTCCTTCCAATGGGCTACGGTCGTTATGCACACCACTGCCAGCCACATTGGGCAACTGATTGCTGCTATTGCCTTGTATCACATGAATTTTAGTAATCAGAATATCGTTGTCGAGAATACTAACCGTGGCGGTTGTAGTAGCCACGGAGCCCAACTGATAAGTGGCATCTGCTGATAGCGTCACCACCAGGGTTTCCGTGCCTTCCACCTCAACATCATCTACAGGTGTAATCGTTATGTCGGCAGAAGTCTGACCCGCAGCAATGGTAACGTTACCGTTAAGCACAGGATTATAGTCCGCCGCCCCGGCGGTACTGCCTGTAAGGACATAGTTTATAACTAAAGGCGATGCCGTGGAACCGGAACGGCTAAAGCGCAGCAAGCCGGTATTGCCGGCAGTTTCAGAAGCTTCAGCATCCACAGCCTCTATGGAAACCGTTGGCAACGCCAAACCACCGGCGGATAGTGAAAAATTGTCAATTGCCAGGCCATGGTCGTTACCGGCATCATTTACTTCGCGCCAGCGCAAAAACAAATTGGTACCTGCCTGCCAGCCGATGCCAGCAAGTGTGCCGCCACGGTTGGCTACGAGGCCCGTAGTATTACCATTTACCGCACCCGCCGTAGCAGTGTTCACCACACTGCTCCAATCGAAATTATTGGCGGGGGCTGTCCAGGCCGCCACCGATTCGAAGGTGGCACCATAGCCATATTCAAACACCATGGTTTGGGCCGTGGTATTGCCGCCATTACGCCACTGTTCACCATCAAATGCAATGGTTACATTATCAATGTTGTCAGACGAAGCATTGGTAAATCCAACAGACATCCAACCGGCAATTGCACCGGAACCGGGAGATCCATAATAGGTACCACCCGAACCAAGGCCACCCAGCGCCCTCTCGGTATTACCACTTGCCCCAAAACTGTAGAAGCTACCGGTAGTGCTGCT
>JAHEMO010000056.1:0-3955 GCA_024643625.1 Chitinophagaceae bacterium | reverse complement strand
CTATTGGTAAATCCAACAGAAATCCAACCGGCAGGGCTGCCAGAGGCAGGTGAACCAAAATATGCCCCACCCGAACCGACCCCACCGATGGCTCTTTCGCCATCGGCGCTTGCGCCAAAACTGTAAAAGTTACCGGTGGTGCTGCTTCCTGTGCCACCCAAATAGCCGGTTATGGCTGTGCCGGGTGCAGGTTGCCGAAACAGATACCAACCCGGCAAAGTGCTGTTATTGGTCCATGTCGTGGCACTAGTGGAAGTAGTAAGACTATTAAAATCCTGACGGTATATGCCTCCGCCAAATGAAACTTGTGCAGAAGATGAAAATCCAAAAGCCAGTGAAACTAAGAGGAGGCTGCGTTGCAAAACCCGGCGGGCGTGCAAAACCAACTTTGTGTAAAATTCGCTCATAAGCTACTACAGATTTGTACAGTGATTCAAAAAAAATTGATGCGCTAAAGTACAGGCTTCGATTTAGCCAGCACCAAAATGGAAAAACATGATGTTTACTTAATGTGTAAAAAACAAGGTAAATACCCCTCAAAATTGTAAAGTAACTAAATATTAGCCCCTATAGATAGCTAAGCCACCATTGCTTGTGGGTGCTCTTATAACGATTGTACCAGACGCACAGCGGGTACAAGGCCGCTACTACACCAAGCCAAACCAGATACACCCCACCAAGCTCAAAACCCACGCCATCGGGCTTAAATAAGAACGGCGAATTAGGATCAACAATATCATCATTGCCAAAGCCCTGCAGGTAAAATACTATTACGAGGAGTCCATGAAGCATGTACATATGGAGAACGTAGTAAAACATGGGTACCCGACCAAATACATTCATTACAGCAGTAAAGCGGTTTTGCAGTTTTTCGAACCAAACCAGCGCCAGCATGCCGGGACCAATGGTCATAAGCAAATACAACAGGGACGGCGGATACTTGGTGCAGTTCAGGAAGGACAAGAAGGTATATATCGCTCCTTTGGGTTGTACCGCCCAGGGCGATGGATCGCCATACCAATTACTGAAGCGCAGCAGCACAAACAACAATACCGCTACGCCACCCAATTGCAGCAGTATTTTTTGTCTGCGTTTTACGTCAAAGCCCTGCCGGTATAGTCTGCCAAAGCAATAGCCCAGCAGCATTACCCCCGTCCATGGGAGAAAGGCGTATACTACAATCAGGGCATGCGAAGCATCGAGATTGAGCACAGCGAAATTGGAGAAATACATGATATCGAAAAAGGCTGAACCACGCATGGAATCGCCGATGGCAGGAAGATCAAACAGGTTGTGGCCAAATACAATTACAACGCCCAACAGCAGTAACGCCCTATAGGGCAGATGAATGAGTAAAGCCATAATCACCATACCTACGCCTATGGCCCATACCACACCCA
Organism: Chitinophagaceae bacterium; assembly: GCA_024643625.1. GTDB lineage: Bacteria > Bacteroidota > Bacteroidia > Chitinophagales > Chitinophagaceae > Phnomibacter. The sequence continues at coordinate 2,555 of JAHEMO010000056.1, read as the reverse complement.
TAATCATGAGGTTGAATGCGGGATTAAAAGTAAAGGCAAAGCTCACAATAGTTAAGTCGAGCAACATAAGCCAAATGCCGCGGGTTAATAAAAAACGGCTAATCTCCGCCTTGCTTTTACGTTGGCTCATCAGGTAAATAGAAGTGCCTGCCAGAAACACAAAAATGGGTGCACAGAAATGGGTAATCCACCTGGTGAAAAACAGCGCAGGATAGGTGGTTTCCATATTGGTGGGATTGAGCGCAGCACCGCCCGTGGGGCCATCCACCACTGCGTGAAAAAGATCTCGGGCATGGTCGAGCGCCATAATCACCATGATCAACCCACGCAAAACATCTAAAGACTGAACACGGTACCGCTTTGTTTCCACTGCTGCCTATTTGGCCGTTAATATATCGGTGGAAAATTGAATATGCCAATTGGCGAGATAAATCTTACCCACATTGGCTGCAGTAGCTTCCAAAGCATAGGCTTTTTCCCACCGTCATTGTTTCAAATTTGCCGGTGGCCGGAAAGCAAAGTATCCTTTACATTTTGTCAACAGCGTAGTTAAAGATGGCTTGCACCTTAGCCCGCAAACAATGGCTCATCTATAAAGGGTTGCCGGCGAAGGCGCTGTTTCGTTGCTTTGAAAATTGCATTGGCTACGGCCGCTCCCGTTGGTGGTAGCGCAGGCTCACCAAGGCCGGTAGGGTCTTTACCATTATCAATAAAACTGGCGTCAATTTCAGGAATTTCCTTCATGCGGATAAGCCGGTAAGTATTAAAATTATTCTGCTCTGCCCTACCCTTATCAAAACTTAGTTTACCATACATGGCATGGCCAAGACCATCTACAATGCCACCCATTACCATTTGTAAGGCACCACTCATGTTTATCACTTGTCCGCAATCGGCCACGGCATAAATTTTTGTAATAGCAGGCATGCCATCAACCATTTTGGTTTCTGCTATTTGTGCTACGTACGATGCATGTGAAAAATAAACACTGAATCCTTGCACCACATTTTTTGATTTTCCCCAACCTGCTTTCTCCGCAACGGTGCGAATTACCGTTTCAAAGCGATCGATATCATAGGCAATTTTACCAACCGGATTTGCTTTGGCTTTTTGTAAAAGTTCCAATCGCATTTGAACGGGATCTTTACCGGCTGCAAGCGCCACTTCATCTAAAAAGCTTTGCTCGGCAAAAGCCAGAAAATTGGTAATAGGCGCCCGCCATGCACCTGTAGTAATGGGCGATTGATGTTCCACTGATTCTATCAGCAGATTATCTACCGCACCGGAAGGAAAATTATCATGCCGCGTGCTATTGCCGGCATTAATACCCGCCCCGCGCAGTTTGTAGCCAATAATATTACCTTGTGCATCGAGCGCAGCAGCAAAACGATATCGTACAGCAGGCCGGTAACTGCCGCCCATCATATCATCCTCCCTGCTCCAGATAAGCTTTACGGGCTTTTTAATGATGGAAGAGAGTTCAGCCGCTTCCAGCACATAATCGAACTTTAATCTGCGGCCAAAACCGCCGCCCAGCCGGGTGATGTCAACGAAAATATTATCCACCGGAATGTTGAGCAATTTACTGACAGCAGTGCGGGCACTTTGCGGTGTTTGCGTGGGTCCCACCAATTCCACTTTGTCGGGTTGCACATGTGCAAAAAAGTTCATGGGCTCCAGCGGATTGTGTGGCAAAAAAGGACATTGGTATTCTGCTTCCACTATTTTGGCTGCGCTTGCAAAAGCGGAAACCACGTCTCCATCTTTGCGCTGCACTTTTGCATTATCAGCATTCATCATGCCGGCAAAAAGCGCTTCGTGGTCTTCACTGCTTTCGGCTGCACCTTCGGCTTCATAGCTTACTTCCAGTTTTTCCTTTGCCTTCATTACCTCCCAGGTGCTACGGCCTACCACAGCCACATTTTGTTGAAACTGCACCACGTCTTCAATACCGGGCATGGCTTTGGCTGCGGCACTGTTTATCGCCTTTATTTTAGTACCAAAAGCGGGAGGACGCTGTACTACGGCAAATACCATTCCTTCCCGATAATAATCGAGACCATACACCGGTTTTCCGGTAACGATATCCTTATTTTTTACATTACGAATAGGCTTACCAATCAGCTTAAAATCTTTGCGGTCTTTCAGTGGCACATCTTTGGGTATTTCAATACCCGATGCATCAGTAGCTAATTCGCCATAACCCAATTTTTTGCCGGAAGGTTTGTGGATGACAAATCCATTTTCAGCGGTGCATTCATCGGAAGGCACTCCCCAACGTTTTCCACCGGCTTGAACCAATAGGTAGCGGGCCGATGCACCGGCTTTGCGCAAGCGCATCCAGCTATGCGGAATGGCACCACTGCCACCGGTAAGTTGACGGTCATATTTTACCGTATCCAGTGGGGCCTGACTTACTTTCACTTTTGTCCAATCGGCATCTAATTCTTCAGCCACTATTTGTGCAAATGAGGTCATTATATTTTGTCCTAACTCCGGGTTGGGCGAAAAAATATTGACCGTACCATCTGTTGCGATACTCAGATAGCTGTTGA
>JAHEMO010000279.1 GCA_024643625.1 Chitinophagaceae bacterium | reverse complement strand
GTTTATGGTTCATCCTTCGCAGCGGGTCAACATCTTTTTGCAGCTCATCCAGTATATCATGTCGTTTCATTGCCTTCAGGCGTTTGATGATGGCATAGGCCATAAATCGTTTGCCATTGCCCATAGTGGTGTTGATGCTTTGGGTGGTCTGATGAAAAGCTATCATCACATGCAGGTGGTTGGGCATAATGACATAGCCAATGATTTTATGCTGGTTGTTTTCCAGGAAGCGGAACCAGTCATACACAATGTCATATCCATCAGCAAGCTGCATCAGTGGCAACCATTTGGTGCAGGTAATGGTGATGGAGAATACACCATAGTCATAGGGAATGTTGCGTTGAACAGGCATAGGGGCGAATGGAAAGGAAAGTTAGGTAAAGGGGTAATAAATATGCAACCTATATGCAACGTCCCGGGGCGGAGACGTTGCTGGGAAAGAATGTCATATCCATCAGCAAGATGTATCAGTGGCAACCATTTGGCGCAGGTAATGGTGATGGAGAATACACCGTGGTCATAGGGAATGTTGCGTTGAACAGGCATGGGGGCGAAATGGAAAGGAAAGTTAGGTAAAGGGGTAATAAATATGCAACCTATACGCAACGTCCCGGGGCGGAGACGTTGCTGGGAAAGAAGCAGTAATGGCTTTTATACGCAACGTGCCTCTGCGGAAACCTTGCTGAGAAGAAGGGGGTGTAACTCATACGCAACGTCCCGGGGCGGAGATGTTGCCGGGAAGGAAAAAATTGGCCGGGCTGTTGTACATTAGCCTTCAACCCTTAACCATTGTATGCATCAACCCTAATTATTGTGTATGAAAACCGGCAATACTCCCTTAAGCAGCAAAAAATGGGCGCTATCAAAATCATCTGCTCATGGCAAAAGATCATTTTTCATCCTTCTAATTTTCCTTATCTCTTTACCCCTGCAATCTTTTTTACAAGATTGTCCATGTCAATATGGCCGTGTGCTTAAATGGACCAATGCCACAGGCAATAAGCTATGGCTTGATGGTATGAACTGGGTTACCGTCCCTTCGCCCGGTACACCTTATGATACTGCCTGTGCATCGGTTTCATTTCGGCCAAGATATTGTGATACGGTGTTGTTTGAAGGAGGCACAAGCATCGCACCTCTGCAAATAAATCTGCTGAGCGAAACGGTGGTGGCGGGATACATTGGCCAGCCCCTTATGGACACGCAAGTATGTAAAGGCATTATTGTAAAGGGCCATGTTGATTTCTCAGCTTATTGTAATGATGAATTCGTCATTAAATCGTTTCTCTATCTCGATTCTAACGCATCATTCACACATAAGAGTCCGCCGGGTTGTTTTGGGTTCAATACTATCCTCAGAAATAACGGCAGCATTGTAGCCATGCCCGGTTCAAAGATTGATGCAAATTACCTGTTGTCGGAAAAATCAGTAGTGCTTAATGGTGCAACCGTTGAAACTTCCTATCAGTTTGTTGTAGGATCTTACGGGGATACACTTTACGCTACCAACGGATCGAAGATCATTGGTAGTTTTACCTATGGTGATCATCATTTCTATCTCGACAGCGTAGATTTTTATATTGGCCAGTTTGGGTATACCGCCGGAGCTGCAGACGTAATCAAGGCCAACTATAATCTGATTGTGGACAGTGGCCATTCTGGTGAGATCAACACTTTATTTCCTGTTATGAATGGCAATGTCATTATGAAGGGAGGTGCCAATTCATCCCTTACGATTTATGGTGGGCAATTTGATTTGCCGCAAACCCCACCGAAAATTAATGGCAGTATCGAAGTCCATAGCGGCACGGTTTACCTCTTCGATTTTATGCAGGTCAAAAAGCTGAACATTAAGCCTGGCGCTAAAGTGTATTATGCAGGCAAGCGGCTCATTGTGAATGAAAAGCAGTAATGGCTTTTATGCGCAACGTCCCGGGGCGGAGACGTTGCTGGGAAGAAGCAGTAATTGCTTTTATACGCAACGTTCCGCTGCGGAATCGTTGCTGAGAAGAAGGGGGTGTAACTCATACGCAACGTCCCGGGGCGGAGACGTTGCTAGAAAAGAAGATTGATTACTGAAATATTTGCACATTAGCGACACCAGCGCCATTAAAAGCGCTGGAACTCCGCAATTGAACGGCGAAAACTGCCGTTCCTGCAGGAAGGTTGGTTATATTGTTGATGGAAACAATAGTACTGGCACCATTGCTAGTAGCTGCTATGGATTCTGCAATTGTTTTGTTATTGGATACATCAAAAATGCGGTACTGAAAAATTGTACCATTCCCGGCAGATATAAGCGCACTTACCAAATTGATAGGGCCATCAATGGACGAGCCTCTGTACACGAAAACACACATGGTTTGATACACATTCGCAGGCTGTTCCGCGCCTATGCTCCCCAGATCGGCAGGAAAAACCAAATCAAACAATTTCTTTGAAGCGCTGCCCCGGTTTTCTATGGCTATCCATGCGCTACCATTAAAGTAGTAGAATCCCGGTTGGCCATCAGTTTGGTATACCAGCAGCCCATTAGCAGGGTTCAGAATTGCATTGCGTTGGGTCTGGTTAAGCCGTGGCAACAGCACGCCTTTGGAAGTATGTTTTACATCCAGCATGGCACTATTATCGGGAGGGCTACCGTCAGCGTTTAGGGCCACACTTTGGCCCAGACTTTGTTTTGCACAGAACGACAGCATGAAAAATGTAAGCAGTTTGCAAATGAGCAGTTTCATGGCGGCGATATTATTGGATATGCTTGGTATTGGATATGACAATCTTTTCAGATGTCTAAAGTGGGATCATCCAACCTCGGCAGGAATAAATTTTTTCCCAGCAACTTCTTTTACACTGTACGTTGCGTTTAATCATCACCCTTCCTTTGTGCAATAGCACTGAAATCATCGGGCACATTTCCCGGCAACGTCTCCGCTTCCGGACGTTACGTTTATTTCCCGTCAGCTTCTTCCAGTCGTGACGTTCCTTGTAAGAAATACCTACACCCAATCCATACTCCGCGCCACTGCTTTTTGCCATTGTTTGTAGGCGGCATCTACTGTGGCTTTATCCATTTGGGGTGTCCAGCTTTGGCTGATGGCATGGTTCTGCAACAGCTCATCGGTATTTTTCCAATAACCGGTGGCCAGTCCTGCCAGATAGGCGGCACCGAGGGCGGTGGTTTCATTCACCTGCGGGCGCTGTACCGGCACCTGTAGCACATCAGCCTGAAACTGCATCAGCAATTCATTCACCACCATGCCGCCATCTACATTCAGCTGTTCCAATGGAATGCCGCTATCCTGCTCCATGGCTTTCAGTACATCGAGGGTTTGCCATGCAGTGGATTCCAAAGCCGCACGGGCTATATGCGCTTTGCCTGCATAGCCGGTCAGGCCCACAATGGTGCCGCGGGCATCGGGCCGCCAGTAGGGGGCATATAAACCGCTGAACGCCGGTACAAAATATACGCCGCCGTTATCAGCCACAGAGGCGGCCAGTTTTTCTATCTCGGCGCTGGTACGCACAAAACCCAGGTTATCGCGCAGCCATTGCACTACGGCACCGGTGTAGGCCACGCTGCCCTCGAGGGCATAGGTAGCGGCATCCTTTTCCGTGCGGCAGGCCACGGTGGTCAGCAGGCCATGGCGGCTTTGCACGATATCGTTGCCGGTATGCAGCAGCATAAAGCAGCCGGTACCATAGGTGTTTTTGGCCTGCCCCGACTGGAAGCAGGTTTGCCCAAACAAGGCCGCCTGCTGATCGCCGATGGCGCTGCAGATGGGTAGTCCTTTGGAGGCGCCATCCTGCACCCGGCCAAGCAGGCCGTTGTTGCTCACAATCTGGGGCAGCATGAGCCGGGGTATATCCAGCGCATCCAGTATATCCTGATCCCAGTCGAGGGTATGCAGGTTCATGAGCATGGTGCGGCTGGCATTGGTTACATCGGTTACATGATTGCCGCAAAAGGTCCATATGAGCCAGGTTTCCATAGTGCCAAAAATGGCGTCGCCGGCTTCGGCAGCTTCCCGCAGCCCCTTTACATGATCCAATAGCCAACGCAGTTTCAATCCACTGAAATAGGTGGCAAAGGGAAGACCGGTTTTTTGTCGCCAGCCGTCCTGTCCCAGACTTTGGGTGTAATGGCTCACCAGTTTTTCGGTGCGGGTATCCTGCCATACGATGGCGTTGTGGT
>JAHEMO010000278.1 GCA_024643625.1 Chitinophagaceae bacterium | reverse complement strand
ATCTGTTCATCCGGCACAAAGACTACTTCGGTACCATTGTTTTCTTCAGACTTGGTTTCCTTATTGTTATCTACCAATATGCCACGGGCAAAAGCGGCAGATTTGGCCTTGCCATCGCGAAAAGAGGTCACCTTAAACTGACTGCTGAGCGCATTTACTGCTTTGGTACCTACGCCATTCAGCCCCACACTTTTCTGAAAAACTTTACTGTCGTATTTGGCGCCGGTATTTATTTTACTCACTACATCTACCACTTTGCCTAAAGGAATGCCGCGGCCAAAATCGCGAACCCTAACTTCTCCAGCTTTATCAATTTCAATAACAATTTGTTTGCCGAAACCCATGGTATGCTCGTCAATACAGTTATCCAACACTTCTTTCAGCAACACATAGATGCCGTCATCGGCGCTGGTACCATCGCCCAATTTGCCGATGTACATGCCCGGGCGCAGGCGTATATGTTCCTGCCAGTCGAGGGTGCGTATACTGTCTTCGTTATATTCAAACAAATCCGTTGGAGTGGAAGCCATGATACCAGTATAATTAATTGATTTAATTCGCCGCCGGATATTGCCGCAAAGTGGTCAAAAATAGACTGTGCAGGCGCTCAGGGATGAGTGTTTTATGCACATTGGCTCCTATAGATTAAACGATACTTTAACGGTATTGTTGTTTTGATAGTTAGGGCGAACTGCCTTACTTTTCCGCGGTTTAACACCATTCTCAAAATTTTAAAATTATGATGCAGAAACTAAAATCCATTATGGCCGCGGGCCTTATGATGGTTGCTATGTCAGCAGTTATTACCGCTTGCAAAAGCGGCCCTTCCGATGCCGAACTCACCGCCAGCGTACAATCCGCTACTTCCTCCACGCCGGGTGTAAACGTTAGTGTAGCCAAGGGTGTGGTAACCCTTTCTGGCGAAGTAGCCGATGATTTGGCAAAAACCGCCGCTGAAAATGCAGCAAAAGGTGTAGCAGGTATCAAATCTGTTACCAATAGTCTTACTGTAAAGCCGGTAGTTATTAATCCGGATATAGCGCTTACTACAGCGGTAAATGCTACGCTTACGGCATTTAAGGGCGTAACTGCCGATGTAAAAGACGGCGTAATTACCCTGCGCGGCGAAGTGAAGAAGGCAGACCTGCCTAAATTGATGGAAGCCATGCAATCTCTGAACCCAAAGAAAGTAGACAATCAATTATCGTCTAAATAACAAGGAGGCAAAAAATGTCATTACAAACGAAATATGCAGAAATTATTGCCGCAGCGCAAAGCAGTGGCGTGGCCAACTTGCTGGTAAGAGAGCAGGATGGCGTACTTTATATTGATGGCGAAGCGCCATCCGAAGCAGCCAAGCAACAGCTTTGGGATATCTACGGACGCATCGATCCGGAATTTCGCTCCGGCGATATGGTGATGAATGTAACCGTAGCAGCGGGTGCAGCACCTGCCGCAGCAGCTGAGTATGAAGTGGCTTCCGGCGACAATTTGTCGAAAATTGGCAGCAAATTCGGCCTGAGTTGGAAGGAATTGTACGATGCCAACAAGGATGTTATCGGCGACGATCCAAACAAGATTTTTCCGGGTCAGAAGCTTTCTATTCCTGCGAAATAAATTTTGTTCGAACAATAAAATAAAAGCCGGCCTTGTGCCGGTTTTTTTGTTTTCCACCCGCTGAACCCGGCCTGGCCATCGCACTATATTTTCTGATACATTTACGCCATGCGTTTGACAACTAAGCAGTTAGGAAGGCTAGGGTTATGGTGTGTGGTTTGCCTTGCTTCAGCCCACATAGCAATTGGCCAAACCGTTGAAAAAATTGATTCTTCGCAGAAAGGCATATCCTTTAGAGCGCTGAGCGCACCCGGACACAATGTAGTTTGGGTAGGTGGCAGCAAGGGAACTATTGGCCGAAGTACAGATGGTGGTAACAGTTGGGAGTGGAAAAATCCGGCTGGTTTCGGCAGCCGCGACTTCAGGGATATTGAAGGCTTTGATGCGCAAACAGCGGTGGCTATGGCAGTAGATAGCCCCGGTATTATTATTAAAACCACTGATGGAGGTAAAAACTGGCGGGTGGTATACGAAGATCATACCCCCGGTGTGTTTCTGGATGCCATGGCTTTTCGGGGTTCGGAGGCTGTATGCGTTGGTGATCCCGCCGATGGCCGCTTTTGGTTACTGTATTCAGCAGATAAAGGCGATAGCTGGCAATTGCTGCCGCCACAGTCGCGGCCCAAAGCGCTCACGGGCGAAGCCTGCTTTGCCGCAAGTGGTACCAATATTATTATGCCCGAAAAGATGCCTGCTGTTTTGGCCATGTTCGTAACGGGCGGTTTGCATGCCCGGTTGGTTATAGTGGGAAAAGATGGGGCCGAACCCAACGCTTTGCCCATTCCCTTAATGCAGGGTGCCACCATGACCGGGGCAAATTCAATACTTGCCCTATCCCGCTTTCCCATGGTGGCCGGAGGCGACTATACCCTTCGCAACCGGCAGGATTCAGCCATTTACCTGATGGATAATATGCTGAAAACCAATGAGCAGGCACAATCCTCAGCGTTGGGCTATATTAGTTGCCTGGCTCCTTACGACCGCGATAGGGTGGTGGCTTGCGGGCTAAACGGGGTGGCGCTTTACCAAATTCCCGATGCAGTATTGACAAAAGGCAATACCTGGCAAAAAATTGATACCCGCAGCTGGCATGTAGCCATGCAAAGCACCGACGGCCAATGGATATATTTTGCGGGACCCAATGGTAGCATTGGCAAAATGCGGGTGCAAAAGAAATAAATATGGTTGCTGACAAAAAAAGATGGCTGCTACAAGCTACCGCCGGTTTGGTATTGATTGGCGCCGGCCTAAGCATGGCCATTGATGCCGGTATGCAAAAGCAAAACGGACAGGCCTGGATTGCCTATGGCACTATGGCTCTTGTGATTTTCAATAGTGGCATTTGTCTGGCTATTGATGCCGCACGCTATCGCCCACGATAATGATTGGAGCCCAAAACTTGTGGATAAACCGCCGGTAGCGGCGATGGCGAGGCAGTATTTTTGGGCGGTATGGCCAAGGCAACAAAAGATACTCCCATGATGCAGCAGCATCGGGCTATAAAGCAAAAATATCCCGACGCGATTTTGCTATTCAGGGTGGGCGATTTTTATGAAACCTTCGGGCAGGATGCTATAATAGCGGCGCAGGTATTGGGCATTACGCTCACAAGGCGCAACAATGGTGGCGCGGCCGATAGCGAACTGGCGGGTTTTCCGCACCATGCCCTCGATACTTATTTGCACAAACTGGTTAAGGCAGGATACAGGGTTGCCATCTGCGACCAACTGGAAGATCCCAAAAAGGCAAAGGGCATTGTGAAGCGAGGGGTTACAGAAATGGTTACTCCGGGCCTGGCTACTAACGAGAAATTACTCGACCATCAGCATAATAATTTTTTGGCCGGCGTGCATAAAAAGGATGATGCCTATGGCCTTGCCTTTTTAGACATAAGCACCGGTGAGTTTTTTGTAGCGGAAGGCAATATGGAATATGCCGATAAACTGCTGCAAACTTTTAAACCGGCTGAAGTCATATTTCAGCGGCAGCATCAAAAAGGGTTTAAAGAATCATTTGGTGCAGGTTATTACAGCTACGCGCTGGAAGAATGGATTTTTGATGCGCCCTATGCAACAGAGCTGTTAATGCGGCAATTTGGTACCCATAGCCTCAAAGGTTTTGGTATAGACGGTATGCAAAATGGCACTATTGCAGCAGGCGCCATCCTACATTATCTGCGCGAAACCGAGCACCCCAATATTCAGCACATTACTACTATTCAGCGGCTTAGCCGAGCCGATCATATGTGGCTGGATAAATTTACCATGCGCAACCTGGAATTGGTAAACAGCCCCAATGGGGACACGCATAGTTTGTTTGGGGTACTCAATAATACCGTTACCTCAATGGGTGCCCGCTTGCTACGGCGATGGATATTGATGCCGCTAACTGATTATGAAAAAATAAACCTGCGCTTGCAGGCTGTTGAATACCTGGTGGCAAATACAGATACAAGACTTCAGGTAATAACGGCACTGCGGCAAACGGGCGATCTGGAGCGTCTCGCTTCGCGTATTCCGTTGCGCAAAATAAATCCCCGCGAAGTAATGCAGGTGGCCAAAGGCCTGCGGCAAATACA
>JAHEMO010000277.1 GCA_024643625.1 Chitinophagaceae bacterium | reverse complement strand
TTTGGATCATTTTCAATCACCTTCTCGCTGGTATAGTAAGTAAAACTGCCATCACGATATGGATTGCCGCCAAGTCCGGAAACCGCTACCGTGCCATACAGATTCGTTTGTCCTTTTTCTTGCCGGATAAATTCCTTTTGAATGCCCTCATATCCGCGTAGTGCATGGGCCTTAAATTGTTCGGAGATATATCCATTCCTCACGGCTTTGGCCAGCGTGTACACCAGCATGCAAGATGCCGATGCTTCTTTGTAATTGCCTTTTTGTTTGGGTAAATCAACGATATCGTACCAAAGGCCGGATGCCTTGTCCTGCACATTTGTTACTGCTGTAGCAAAACGATTGAGTATTGCAATAATCTGTGCTCTCCCAGGATGATTAATTGGGAAATAGTCTAAAACATCAACCAAAGCCATACCATACCATCCTAATGCGCGGCCCCAGTAATGTGGCGAAAGTCCTGTTTGTGCATTTGCCCATTTTTGCGTTTTACTTTCATCCCAGCCATGATACAGTAATCCGGTTTTGGCATTGCGGGCATGCGCTTCCATTTGTACAAATTGCCGTGTAATATCATTGAAGCAACTGTCTTCGTGCATCAGTGCGGCATACTCCGCATAAAATGGCTGACCCATGTACAACCCATCAAGCCACATTTGCCAGGGGTAAATTTTCTTATGCCAGAATCCGCCATCTGTTGTGCGGGGATGGGTAAGTAATTGCTTGCGCAACAATGTAGCGCCTTTAAGATATTTTGCTTTGCCCGTTACCTTGTAAAGCGACAGTAGTAATTTGCCATTGTTGAGGTGATCAATATTGTACTCGTCGGGCCGATAGCCTTTGATGCTGCCATCGTCCTGCACGAAGTAGTCCATGGATTTTTGTATGTAATTAAAATACGCAACGTTGCCCGTAGCATACCATACCTTTTCTATCCCCTTGAGTATAACACCCTGATCGTAGCTCCATTTAGGTGCCTTACGGCCTTCGGAAGTAAACGAATCCGTCCATAGTGTCATGGCAGTTCGGGATAATTGCTCCGACAGCGGTAAGGATGCTTTGGATTGCCCTGCAGCTGCTAAAACACATGAAGTAAAAAATAACGACAAAAAAAGGAAACGCATTTTTCTATTGGTAGGTGATGGCAGCGGGTGTTGCACCCAGCGTAATATTTGTTTTTTCTTTGGCAGCAATTTTATCAGTGGTAGCCACTACAATAGCATTGCATTTTTCGCCCGACAAACGGTACCATGTGTTGGAATTTTCTGTGAAACTTACTTTATCGAAAAGTAGTTTCTCACTTTGAATAATATCTACACCGGGGCCTGTTTGATTTGCGAGCATCGCAATATTCAAAAATGCTATGGCTCTGGCATCCTGTACATGTATGCCTTCCGCCGCCTGTAGCACCATATTTTCCAACAATATATTTTCAACCGGCTGCTCAGGCAGGCCGCGAACAAAAATGCCCCGCTGTGCGCCATAGCAATACACGTTGCGGACAACAAAATTGCGAAATACAGGCGTGGTTTCATCTTTTGGCATGGCTTCAATAGTGGGTAGCACTCTTGACTCTCCTTCCAAGGCTATGGGATCTTTGGCCATATAATACATGTCAAACAAAATGGCATCGCCGCCGATATCTTTCATGAATATATCTTCAATCAGCACATTTTCAACCACGCCACCACGTCCGCGTGCCGATTTAAAACGCAATCCAATATCGCTGCCGATGAAAGTGCATTTGCTTACGTAAACGTTTTTTACACCCCCGCTCATTTCACTGCCTATTACAAAGCCTCCATGCGATGCATATACCGTGCAGCCGGTGATGCTTACATTTTCGGTGGGCATAGCGCGGGTTCTGCCGGCTGCATCCCGGCCACTTTTCATGCACAGGGCATCATCACCCACATCAAAAACAGAATTTTCAATCAGGACATTTTTGCAACTCTCCACATCAATGCCATCCCCATTTTGAGCATACCAGGGGTTCTTGACAAAAATGTTGCGCACCACAATATTTTCACTCATCAGCGGATGCAGGCACCAGGCCGGTGAATTTTGAAAAGTGACGCCTTCCAGCAAAATGTTTCTACAGTTTGTCAGCACAACCATGTTGGGTCGCAAAAAATCTTTGATACCGGCATAAAAGGCTGCATCCTTTTCAGGTGAAATAGCGCCGGGGTTGGTCATGCTATTTGCCTTTTTAAACTGTTCTGATGGAAACCAGGATTTTTTATCCTCGCTAAGCACACCGCCTGAGGCCAATAGTTTCTTCCATTGTGAATCGGTGAGTTTATCTTTTTTCACCATGCGCCATCCATCGCCATTGCCATCTATGATGCCTTCGCCGGTTATGGCGATATGAGTTGCGTTATCGGCCGATATGGGCGACTGCATGCGCATTTGGTCAAGCCCTTCCCAATTCCCCTTTATCAGTGGGTATTCCCTTTTGTCTTTGGTAAATAAAAGTGTTGCTCCACGGGCAATATGCAAGTTGATATTACTTTGTAACACGATGGGGCCGGTAAGCCAAAGGCCTGCAGGGACCATTATCACTCCACCACCCTTTTTATGCAAGGTTTCGATTGATGCATTAATAATTGCCGTATTCAACATTTTGCCATCACCAACAGCCCCTTTCTGCGATATGAAGATGGTATCTTTTGGAAAGATTGCTGTGGCTTGCATGATATCCTTGGACACCTGTGCATTGGCAGTAACACTGCCGGCAAGCGCCATGGTTATCAGTGCGGCATATGAGAAGTATCGGGAGAAAACAAATCCGTGGAAACGAGCCAATTGATAGCAAATGCTGGCTGTAATCCTTAATCCATTATCGTATGGCATTTTGTTGGTATTCATATAGCATTAAACCTTTTATGCAATGCCAAAATCTGTATTTCTGGCAAGCCTCAGGCAGGCAGCAAACGGGTATGCTACAAGACTACCTAATAAATGGTGAATGGCATGGTGATTTGCGCTATTAATTTACGCAATCGTTTTCGCCAGTAGGCGCTACCAACAAGCATCAGGAAGCGGGGGGCTTAACGGCCTGCCGGGCTATCAGCAACCATTTACCCTTTTGCTTTTCAAATACCAATAAAACTTTCAGATGCACTTCGCCGGGTTTGCCGCCGTCATTTGTTTTGGCAAAAAGATCGTGACGAACTACCGCTATTGCATTGCTAATACTTATGGTTTGATTGGTAATATCAATAGATACAAAATCTGATTTTCCCGAAACGATATTATTCACGAAATCCTTTTGATCGTCTACCTTACCTCCGCTATGGCCATAGCTTAACTTTGGGTGGGAAAGATTTTCCAGACTGTTTTTGTCCGCATCAATCATCGCTTTTATTAATGCATTTACGGTTTCTTCTACTGCAATTGTGGGGGCAGATTGTGCAAAGCCATTGCTACCAAATGCCATAACCAAAAACAGCAGAACAATACGGGTAAGATTCTTCATATGTCAATATTTGTTTGCCTTAGGAACAAGATCGGTTAATTCAGTAATTTTTACAGGCCTGTTCTCAACAATGCTTTTTCGGGCCGCAATGCCAATTAATATCGACATGGCTCCATCGCGTGTTCCGGCCATTACATGGTGCGGATTATCATTGGTGGTGGTAAACATACGGCGTTGCATCCGAATATCGCCACCGCCATGCCCACCCCTTATTTTTGGCGTGGTGTATATTTCATAATTGGCAGCAAAATTGTCCATAGCCAGGATTTCCATCACTTCGCCTTTTACGGCATCATCAGCATTTGACATTTCAATGGCATGCCTTTTCGCCTGGTCATCCGGTGTCTTTTCCAGGTAAGGAATGCCTTCCCATGTTTCCAGCCTTCCCTTCATGCCATTGAATGCTATTTGCCATCCTTCATAAGGGGAATAGGTGGTAAGCGAATAGTTAGCAATTACACCATTTGCATACTTGATTTGTGCAGACATCTTATCGTAAATATCAATACTATTATCCCAAACACAACCATCACGTATATACCCATCGTGTTGTTCGTTGTTGACATACAAATCTACCATGCGATCGCTTTTGGTGATATCCCAAAAAAACTTGCAATCCTTCTGATAGGTACAGCCACGGCATTTCCCGCTACGATAGGCATTATTGTGACCATAGTGATCCAAAGCACCATACGCGGAAACCTCTTCGGGCTCGCTATT
>JAHEMO010000276.1 GCA_024643625.1 Chitinophagaceae bacterium | reverse complement strand
CCCGATAAATCCAGCGAAATTTTAATAATCGCCTGATTACATTCTCCGCTAGGATTACTTTGACCAATTACGCCTGGCGTAACCGGAAACTGACCACCCTGGCAATTGGCACAAATACCCTGATAAATAACGCCTGAAGCATCAAAACGGCTGGTGCCTCCGTCCACGTGGTCGGCAATTACCTGTGTCGTGTTTTGCTGGCCAAAAAAGGAGCCGAACAATTGACTTTGTGCGTCTTTTTCCAACACGAAAAAGTAAAAGTCGCCGCCATCGGTATTGCTTTTGAGTGCATCGGGCGTTACGGTAAGCCCATTTGTAGTAGTGTTTAGAAACTGCGACCCGGTACCGCCCGTGACACCGCCGCCCCAACCGCTTACATACACATTTTCGCAGCGATCAACCAAAAATGCTGTCATGCTGATGTTGGGTGTTGGTGTATTGGTACCAAACACGGTGCTGTACACATAAGCAGAAAGGTCGGGGCGTAGTTTAGCTATAAAATGCTTGCCCCCGGCCTGGCTAAATGGCGCATTGCGAACACCAAAATTTCCGGTACACTGCCCGGTTACATATACAAATCCTGAAGGATCGAGTTGGAGGCCATATACCTGATCGATGCCATTGGTGCCGATATACGTGCTTCTGCCAAAGGCAGTTCCATTGGCATTTACCTCAATAATGAAACCATCGCAAAGGCTACCCGCAAAAGCCGGCTGCACCGATCCGCCACGGTTGCCGGGAAAATCGGTACTGCTGGTACCACCCGCTACCAATATGTTACCCGAAGAAGGCAGGGTGAGTACATATGCGGCATCGTCGGAGGCACCACCAATTGCGGTGGCAAATATGAGATTGGCAAGATTGCCATCGAATTTCAGGAGCAGTGCATCCTGCGCACTGGCCAATGTGGTTTGTGCTGCTCCTGCCGAAAAAGGAAAATTATTGCTACGGGTGCAAGACGCTACCAAAATATTACCCGCACCATCTACCAACACTTCGCTACGGGCATCATCGCCATAGTTCTGGTACAAAGAGGATGCCGGCAAAGCGCCGCCACCACCATATTTGTGCCTGATATTGACGCCATCATCCGCCCCTCCGCCAATACGCACGGAACCCAGCAATGCCGATCCTGATGGATTTAGCTTGGTCACTATAATATCCCATTGTCCGCCCGAACCAATCAGAGGTCGTGTTGTGGGGTAATTACTACTTGTGCTTCTACCCGCAATTACCAGATCTCCCTGAGGATCTACCACCAGACTATGTGGCTGTTCGTTGCCGGCCTGTCCACCTATATAGGTAGCATATATTCGCTGCGTTGCTGTGGGATTGAATTTTGTAATAGCCATATCAAAAGGACCAGATTCTCCGGTGTTGGCACCCCCTGAAAATGTAGTTTGGAAAGCACCTGCTGTTACAGGATATCCGGGGCCAAAACAGATACCGCCGGCATAGGCATTGCCTTGCGCATCATACGTGGCTGTATACCCCCAATTGCTGGAAGTGCTGCCGGTAAATGTGGCAAAAATCAGCGTGGGGTCTATCACTAATATTTTCGAAGGATCGTAACCTTTAAGTTTGAATCTTACGGTATTACCAATGAGTTCATAGCGGCAACTTACTTCTGTGCGTAAGCCATTCACCAACTGGTAGCTGTAGGGCTTCTCTTCTACCACTTTGCTTACCGAAGTTGTCACATGCAGCCGATCGTCTTTCAATTCCAGTTTGCTGGCCCCCTCATAGTTTAAAGCCAATGGCGCCAAGGAGGCGTAAGGTTGCACCACCAAATCGTATTTCACAAAACCGTTATCGCTGTAAAACCGGGCATCTATACCGGGGTAAATATTTTTGTATACCAGTGTGCCATACGACTTCACAAAACTTGCCCATTTGGTGCTGTCATTTCCAATAAAGAAGTTGGAATAGCCTTCAAAAGGGCGCTCCTCCAGAATAGTAGTCTTGGGGTTGGCGTCTTTAAATACCATGTCGTAAGCGTGCCCGGGCAGTACCACACCTGCTTTAGGCGAATTATCAACTTTCCCCAACCCGCGCTGCGCGGCTCCTTCGGCAGTCATAGTACCCCCGGCTAAAGCAGTATGTGCAGTCACCTCGGCCAATACTGCTTTAAGCGACTGCTCATCGTACTGCACCACCCGGTAGCCATTGCGGTGCATATATATGGCCCCATTATTCAGTAAGCCACGGTATTGAATTTCGCTGTCCCATTGCCCCTTATTGGCTACAAATTCAAAGGTTTGGGCAGAGGCTCCCATACCTGTCAGGAGCATCGCAATCAACAGTGACGGGAAAGCAATTTTAAGTTGAAAATTGTGCATGTTATCAGTAAACGAATAAAACTGATTATGGTGTATAAATCAGTCGGGTAAATTACAATTTTTATGGCTGACCATTAGGTTATGAAGTTCCTAAAGCGCTGGCTATCCCCTTCATTATCAGGATATTTTGCCCCAGGTGGTCTTTACCTTTCGGTGTATCAGTGCTTGTTTTAACGGCAGGTTGGCAGGAAGGTTTAATTCCACATCTTTTTCCAGTAATTCTTCGGCAGCTTCCGCGGCGGAAATTAGCAGGTCCTTGTCGGCAATTATACTGGCCAGCTTAAAGTTGAGCACTCCGCTTTGGCGGGTGCCTTCAATATCGCCCGGCCCGCGCAGCTCCATATCTTTTTCCGAAATTTTAAAGCCATCGTTGGTTTGGCACATAATGCTTATCCGCTCTTTGGCTTCTTTGGTAATACGGGAGCCTGTTAGCAATACGCAATAACTCTGGTCAGCGCCGCGGCCCACCCTGCCGCGCAGCTGATGGAGCTGACTTAGTCCAAATTTCTCGGCGCTTTCAATTACCATCACAGTGGCATTTGGCACATTTACCCCTACCTCAATTACCGTGGTGGCCACCATTATCTGCGTGTCTTTGTTTACAAAGCGGCGCATATTGGTTTCCTTTTCCTCATAGCTCATGCGGCCATGCACCATGCTTACCCAATATTTTGGTTCAGGAAAAAATGTTTTCAGGTATTCATAGCCTTTCATCAGGTCTTCAAAGTCAAGTTTCTCGCTTTCCTCAATCAGCGGAAAAATGACATATACCTGCCGGCCTTCTGCTATTTGGGCTTTCATAAAATCGTGCACGTTGTGGCGGCTTGCATCGTAGCGATGTACGGTTTGCACCGGTTTGCGGCCGGGCGGCAGTTCGTCGATAACACTTATATCCAAATCGCCATAAATACTCATGCTAAGCGTACGGGGTATTGGTGTTGCCGTCATGACCAAAATATGTGGCGGAATGCTATTCTTTGCCCATAGGGCTGCGCGTTGTTCCACCCCAAAGCGGTGTTGCTCGTCTATTACGGCAAGGCCAAGATTGGCAAACTGAACCGTTTGTTCTATTAACGCATGCGTACCAATTAATATAGGCAGCGTACCCTCAGCTGCAGCCTGCAGTAATTGCCGCCGTTCCGCAGTTCGGGTGCTGCCCGTTAATATTTCTACCCGCAGGCCTAAAGGCAAAAGCATTTCGCTGATGTTAGCAAAATGCTGCCGCGCCAAAATTTCTGTAGGTGCCATCAGGCAGGCCTGAAAACCATTATCTACTGCCAGCAACATGCTCATAAGCGCTACCATGGTTTTGCCGCTACCCACATCGCCCTGCAGCAGGCGGTTCATCTGATGGCCGCTACCGGCATCTTGTCTTATCTCGCGAATTACGCGCTTTTGCGCCCCGGTTAGTTCAAAGGGCAAATGGTTGTTGTAGTAGGCCAGAAAATGATTGCCCACCTGCTTAAATACATGTCCCCTACTGGCGTGATGCCTTTTTATTTTTACCTGATTGGCCTTTACCTGCATTAAAAAAAGCTCCTCGAACTTCAGCCGCTGCAAGGCCTGCTGGTATGCCCGTTGGTCGGGCGGAAAATGGATATGGTGGTATGCCGTAAAACGGTTTACAAGTTGAAACTTTTGCCGCACCGATTCCGGCAATATCTCGGGTATATCCAGTTGCGAAATTTGCTGCAGCAAGGCTGCCGTATACTGACCCAACGTACGCCCATTGATGTAGCGCTGTTTTAATTTTTCTGTAACCGGATACACCGGTTCAAGAAATGCTTTGGGCCCCTTGTCTTCCTCCGTTGCCGATTCCATTTCGGGGTGCACAATCTGGGGGCGGTTCTTAAACCAGCTTA
>JAHEMO010000055.1 GCA_024643625.1 Chitinophagaceae bacterium | reverse complement strand
ATCCATTTGGCGTAATTGGTATTTTATTGAGCATTCTGCTGTTGAAATGGATACTGGGCATCGATACCGAAAAGGAAAAAGAGCGACATCGCAAGTTGCAGGTGTTGCGCTCCGGCCGGCCTTTGTCGCAGCACCTGCTTATGGACAATAAGCAGTTGGAGGGTAAATCGTTGCGCGACGTGTTTCGTTTTTTGGATGAACCGATAGTGATAAGTCGTATGCGCCATCAGGGAGAAGTTATTACCCCTACGCCAGAGCAACTGCTGTCGCATGGCGATATACTGCTTGTAGTGGCACCCCGTGAAGTATTGGCGAAGGTAAAAGTGCTGATAGGCCCTGAGGTAGACGAGAACCTGAAGCTGGAAGAACGTGGCAATCTTATTTCGCGGCATGTAGTAGTTACCCGTCACGAAGTAACGCATAAGCGCCTGGGTGACGTACCCGGTTTGGCGCAGCACCATTTTACCATGACGCGCCTGCAGCGTGCCGGTACCGAAATGGTTCCTAATGGTAACATCTTTTTGCAGCTGGGCGATATTATTAAAGTGGTGGGTACCCGTGATGGTGTAGACTATGCCGCCGGTGTATTAGGCAACGAAGTGAAACGCCTTGATGTACCCGACCTGGCTGCCATATTTATAGGTATTGCGCTGGGTATTGTGGTAGGTAGTATTCCCTTTACGCTAAGCCATGTGCCCGTACCGGTAAAAATTGGTCTGGCAGGGGGGCCGCTCATTGTATCGTTGCTGCTCACCCGCTTCGGGGGACGGTTTTATGTAAATAATTATACTACCACAAGCGCCAACATGATGATGCGTGAACTTGGTATTGCTTTGTTTTTGGCAAGCGTAGGCCTCAGTAGTGGCGAGGCGGTTGAAACAGCACTTGCCAATCCTGCTACTTATGTATGGATATTATATGCGCTGGCGATTACCGTATTGCCATTGGTTTCCATAGGGTTGTTGGCCTATTTCTTTGCGCGTAAAACCTATTTTGAAATATGTGGTATTATGGCGGGTGCAAGCACTGATCCGCCGGCGCTTGGCTTTGCCGTACAAATGGCCGATAGCGATGTGCCGGCTATTAGTTACGCCACCGTATATCCGCTCACCATGATCCTGCGCATTATTGCAGCACAACTGCTTATTTTATTATTGGCCTGATTTGTATGGCGACCATGCCCTATGAGTTACCTATGTTGTTATTGTGGATATACGCATGGTAATTATTCATCAAAAGCAAACCTGCTGCCGCTAAAAATTTATTGCAAAGATTTATTGGCAAGAAGTTTACGATACAGGTTATAAATGCGATAGCATACCGCAACCATATCGCGGCTTTGCAACAGCACCGTTGTATGCAGTATGGCTTCCCGGGTTTCCGGTTGTTGATTTCGGATATAGCGAAGCGTAGTATCCAACTGCTTGTTTACAAATCCCCTTACATCATCGCGGGCTTTTTTCACCATTTCAGTATTGGCAAATTTTTCATTTTCTATGGCATTAGCTACTGTCTGAATAAAGGCATGCATCCTTATATCCAAATCTTCCGCCTGTGATACTACTGATGGTGCCGGTGGTGCATGCAGGTTTTGAATATAGTGCGATATTTCTTCCCCCATTACCGTCAACGATTTGAAATTGTCATCAATCAAATCGGTGCTGTACAACAACATTTGTGCTACGGCCTGATTTTCAGTATTGGTGTCGCGAATGCTTCGAATTGCAGTGGCTTTCATTGTAAAGCTGTAGTCATTCAACGCCAGTAAATCTTTATAGGCTTTTGCTGCACTTATCTCGTCATATTGGCACATGGATGCTATCAGTTGGCGGTACAGCATGGATAGGTCGCGCAAGCTGCCCACAGTAATATCTCGGCTCGTATCAAGCATATCAAGTGCGCCTGCATCAAGCATTCTTATTTTGGTTTTATCCGAGGCATGCATTTTGGCTTTGCGAGCAAAATGCCAGTGCGAAAATACTATGTAGGTTGCTGTAAGAGCTATTAGCAATAAAGTGCCAATGGCTCCGCCTTTAATCATGATGAAAACAAAGAGGGCAGCACAGCCAAAGGCAATCACTGCCGTAATAAACCATCCGCCTATTACACTCAGTACGCCTGCCACGCGATATACAGCGGTTTCACGTCCCCATGCTTTATCGGCAAGGGATGAGCCCATGGCTACCATAAAACTAACATAAGTAGTGCTCAGCGGTAATTTATACGAGGTAGCCAGCGCGATAATGGCACTTGCCAGTACCAGATTGATAGAAGCTCTTACCAAATCGAAAGCAGGATTGTCATGTACAATGGTGGCCTGCCGCATTTTACTTTTTTTGAAACTGATATCGTAGTAGCGCAACAGATTGGCCGGTAATATTACTCTGAAGGTTTTGCCTAACAACATGGAGGTTTTTACAATACTCCTCGATACTGCGTTAGGTTGAAAACGTTCTTCGCCTTCATGCTGACTGCCGAGCTTTACTTCTGTTTCGGTAACCTTGCGCGCCTTGCTGCTAAACCAAAGTGTGAGGGACATTATTATGCCGGCACCCAATAGCATATACCAGGGTACCACTACATCGTTACCGGCAAGATAATTTTCATAATAGGCATTGGAGGCGACACCAGAAACTTTCCAGTCGGTATAGGCCAGAAAGCCCGTAATAGGAACGCCTATAAAATTCACCAGATCGTTGCCGGCAAATGCCATGGCTAGTGCGAATGTGCCCAGGAGCACTACTATTTTCAATGGATTTATGCGCATCCATTGTTGTAATACCCAACATAGGGTAGTTGTCGCTAAAAATATTGCGCCAAGTAAGCGCCAAGTATTGTGCTGTATAAATATTTGGGCTTCCGCAGTAATGAGTGTTGTGCCCTTTAGCCCCTTTATAAGCAGGAAATGCAGTATTACGGTAATGCCAATGCCGGCAAACAATGCGCCAAAGGCAGGTAGCCTTTGTTCATATTGAAAGCTGAATAAAAGTCGGCTGAGGTATTGAACAAGCACGCCTAGTGTAAAGGCGATAATGATGGATAAAAAGATGCCACCAATAATGGTGGTAACACCGGAAGCGTTGATGTATTTGGTTATTTCCTGAAGGGATTCGCCCTTTTCAACAGACAGCAGCAAACCCGCAACAGAAGCGGCTCCCAGTAATTCAAAAATGATAGAGACCGTTGTAGAGGTGGGCAGGCCAAGCGTATTAAATACATCCAACAGTATGATGTCGGTAAGCATTACCGCCGTAAAAACCAGCAGCAATTTTTCGAAGGTAAAATGTTCAGGATTGAAAATGCCTTTCCGGGCAATCTCCATAATGCCGCTGCTGAACATGGCACCAAGCACAACACCTAATGAGGCAATAATGATAATGGTGCGAAAGGAAGCTACTTTACTGCCAATGGCAGAATTAAGGAAGTTTACGGCGTCGTTACTAACGCCAACAATCAGGTCGGTAATGGCTAGCAAAAATAGCACGAAGACCAGAAAAATTATAAATGCTGAGGCCATGGCTCTCAAAGGAAAACATCAGGTGAAGAATATGATATTAAATAATTGTTTCCACCTTTATCAGCGCGGGCTTTATGCCTGCCGCTTACCCTGCACATACCACCATCCGTAGAGCAGCAAGCCGGGGGTCATGGCCAGCAACACATCGCGCATTTCGTGCCAGGTGCTTGCACTTAGCAACCAAATACAAATACCAATCGCCAATGCCGCTATCCATTGTCCGTATGGCACGGTAAATACATTTTCCTGTTTAGGTTTAGTCTGCCGCAGTCGTATTAATGCTGCAGCTACTATAGCAAAAAGCATTACGCGGGAAATAGAACTAAAATTAACCGCGGTTATAAAGCTGTAATACAGGCTTGCCACCAATGTGATGGCAGTATAGGCAAACAGGCCAACAAATGGCGTACGATATTTTGCATGTACCTTTTGAAACACTTTTGGAAACTGCTTCTGTTCGCTCATCGCAAATGGAACCCTGCTGCCCACCAGCATAATGGCATTAAGGGTACCGCTAATGGAAATGATGGCCCCAATGGCAATAAAAGCACCTGCTTTGCTTCCCAGCATTTGTGTTGCAGCATCGGCAAGCGGTCTTTCGCTGGAGGCCAGCGATGGTAGCGTGCCAATACATATTAATTGAATGCTGACATATAGCAGCGCAATTATTACTGTACCCAGCAGCAATGCTCTTGGGATATTGGTTTGTGGCGATTTTACTTCCCCCGCATTGACCAGAACACTTTCGAAGCCGGCAAATGCAAATATGAGCATGAGCAGGGTAGAGGAAAATGTCGCTGTGGTGGGTTGCACAACGGTTTGGTAATTTTCAAAATTGAAAAAAAATGAGCCGACAATTACAAACAATAGCAAGGGCAGCAACTTGGCAATGGTAAGAATATTATTAGCCCGTGTGGATTGCCGAACACCCAAATAGTTGATGACAGAAAAGGTGATGGTGACCACGGAAATACTAATGGCGCGCCCTTGTGCTGTGGCGAACCATGGCGAAAAAAAACTGCAATAAGTTACCCATAGATTGACAAGTGCTGCGAAAGTAACAATGCGGGTAAGGAATAGCAGCCACCCAATTTGCATACCCACAAAACGCCCAAAAGCCGTGAGGGAATAGAGGTAAGGACCACCCGTTTCAGTAAACCGGCTGCTTACTTCTGCAAAACAAAGGATGATGATAAATACACAGGCTGCGCATACTACAAATGCCAGCATGCTTAGCGGACCCACAGCTGCAAACACTTTGCTTGGCAGCCCGAAAATACCGGCGCCTACTACACCATTTATAACAAGCAGTACCAATTCCCACCGGGTGATGGATCTGTTGAGCATGCGATGAAGATAATAGTTGTGTACCATACCTACCGCAGTAGAAACCCCCAATGCATGTATAGCAACGCAATATTCACTTTACAATGAAAAGTATATGGCCATTACTGCAATAAAAAACACCGGCGATTGTGCCGGTGTTGCCCATATACTTTTACTCATTTTTACCAACCTAAAAGCCAGGCAAAAATGAGTGGTGCTACAATCGTAGCATCGCTTTCAATAATGTATTTTGGGGTATGAATATCCAATTTTCCCCAGGTGATTTTTTCGTTGGGTACCGCGCCGCTGTAAGAACCGTAGGAAGTAGTACTATCGCTTATCTGGCAGAAATAACTCCAGAAAGGTACATCGTGCCATTCCAGATCCTGATACATCATGGGCACTACACAAATGGGAAAATCGCCGGCAATGCCACCGCCAATCTGAAAGAATCCTACGCCTTTGCCGCCGCTGTTTTCGCGGTACCATTCGGTTAAGTACACCATGTATTCTATACCGCTTTTTACTGTGCTGGCCTGCAATTCCTTTTTTACCACGTAGCTGGCAAAAATGTTGCCCGTAGTGCTGTCTTCCCAACCCGGTACTACAATGGGCAGGTTTTTTTCGGCGGCAGCCATAATCCAGCTGTCTTTGGGATCTATTTCAAAATGCTCGGTTAGGTCGCCGCTCAATACCACTTTGTACAAAAATTCATGCGGAAAATAGCGCTCACCCTTTGCCTCTGCATCCATCCATTGTTTTACCAAATGCTTTTGCAGTCGCCTGAAGGCTTCCTCTTCGGGAATGCAGGTATCCGTTACGCGGTTGTAATGGTTTTCTAACAAATCCCATTCCTGCTCCGGAGTAAGATCCCGCCAATTGGGTATACGCTTATACTTACTGTGTGCCACCAGATTCATTACATCTTCTTCGAGGTTGGCGCCTGTGCAACTGATGATATGCACTTTGTCCTGCCGTATCAGTTCGGCAAGGCTAACCCCCAACTCCGCCGTACTCATAGCACCGGCAAGGGTCACCATCATTTTACCACCTTCGAGTAAATGCGTTTCGTAGCCTTTTGCAGCATCTACGAGGGCGGCGGCATTAAAATGTCGATAATGGTGCTGGATAAACTGGCTTACCGGTCCCTTATTCATGGTATCTTATTTTTGCTTTGCGGCAAAAATAACAGATATCAATACTTGATGATGTTAAGGCATAAAGCTCGTTTTCGTAAGGGCTGGTATCAGGCGGGGAACGCTATCAGCCGCTTCGTACTTCGTGCAACTTCAGATTGCCGTAACTCATTCCCTTGTATATGGCTGTGCCTTTGTCCTGCTTTACTTCTATGTACCAGCAAGCTTCTTCGTTGGTAAACATTTGAATTATTTCGACAAGCTCTTTATCGGCAAACTCGTTTTGCAAAGCCACCCGCAGCCGCATGGGTAATTCATGCAGTTTCCTTTTAATGGTATGTGCCACATAGTTTCCATCCGTATTATAAAACGCGCTGATTTGCTCGCCGTAGGCTTCAAAGTTTGCCCGATAGTTATTACCCGCCGCGCTTTCCCAGGTTACATTTTTCATATAGCCAAACTGCGCAAAAAATGCCTGCTCCGCATGGTAGCTTACTTCGGTATTTGCCTTGTCTTTTTTCTTCTTTTTTTCTTTGTCAAAAGATTCGGGAAAGAATGTGAGCAGCAGGATGGATGCCGCTAAAATCAACTTTGTCATGGTGGAGCCTCCTTGCCTTTGTGGGTTAATGAAAAACAATTTGCTGTGTGTGTACGGTGTAGTGTGAAAGCAAACCTAGTGATGCCAAACACCGCAGGCAACCGTATTGGTACAAACGGTGGCAGCTTGCTTTGCAAATCCATGAACGGCAGAGGCTGTTTGGAATTCTTACGAAAATGTTCGTTTATATAGGGCAGTAGGCGCCAATTGTTCGTGTTAATTTTCGTTTAATTGGTACGAGCAAGGGCAATTCCCGGTGGATAGGGATGTACGGCTAAACCCTGTTGAATACCACCGCCTGTTAGCGGGCCGAAGCAGCATCCAACAACTGCTGCCATGCCGCCTCATGGCGAACCACCGGATATTTCCTCGTTAGTTCTGCTATCCAATCGTCTTCCAACTTCTGTTGCCAGGCTGTTACCAATTGCATACGACATTCCTCAATCGTTTTCGTTTCGCCTTTAGGCATAGGCTTGAAAATGTAGATAAAGCTTTTTGCGCCATCGGCGTTGTTATTCACCACCGGCGATAAGTATCCGGGCTTAAAGTTTTTAGCAGAGGCCTGTAAGGGTTTTGTCAAATCTTTTATTTCCATTCTTGCACTATCGGCAAAGAGGTTTGCCTCAAACTGATCAGTCACTTTACGCCAATCCGAAGGCCGTTGCTGCAGGGTTTGCCGCATGGCGCGTATTGCCACATCATTGGTGCCGGTAACGTATAGTAAAAGGGCATTGTCGTCCCACACAAATTCCTGCTTGTGCTCTTGGTAATAAGCAGCCATGGCAGCGCTATCCGTTTGGCTGGGCCACCATACTTTCCTGTCCATCATTTCAAAAAGCATATTGGCTTCCTTGAATTCCCGCAGGCGCCTTGCCATGGCAGTGTCTACGGTTTCTATATGGTCGCGATAGTACAATAGTATTTGTTCATCTTCAAAAGCACGATATCGCTCTTGCCAATAAGCATTGTTGCCACTTGCCATAAATCCGGTCTTTCTCAGGAAGTACAACCAATCCGTAACCGTTATCTGCTTTTGGTTTGCACTAAAAAGGATTGTACTGTCATGTACCGCGTTGATAGCAAGCAGTGCCGCAGTATCGTTCATGATACGTGCCCGGCTGTAAGTCCACAAGCTATCGTAATTGGTAAACTGCGATTTAAAGCCTGTTTGCTGCTTAAGTTCGGCACGAACATTTTTACGGCGCATATCCAGCCAGCCATTGGCAGCAGCAGTTGCCTGCACATGTTGCTGCCATGCAGATTCGTTTTTTACATTCGGTACAAGTGCGCTATCTAACCGAAGAATATGCCAGCCAAAACTGGTTTTTACCGGAGCGGGCAGTAGTCCCGGTTTGTCGCTGCCAAAAACAGATTGTTCAAATGCTGGTTCGTACATGCCGGTTTGCATAGCCGGCAATGTGCCACCACGGGTGGCTGTGCTTCTGTCGTTGCTGTAGAGGCTGGTCATACCGGCAAAATCGGCCTTCCCCGTTTTAATGAGGTTGTGTACAGAATCGGCAAGTTTTTTGGTTCTTGCTTTTTCCTCATCCGATTGATCTGCCAGTTCGGCAAATAAAATATGTGCGGCATAGCGCAAACCCCTTGCAGGACGAGACGCTACCCGCCGTATAATATGGTACGATGTTTCTCCGTTGATAATTTCGCTGCTTTCACCATTGCGTAAAAGCCATGCTGCCTGCGCAATATCATATGGCAGTACAAATAGTGACACCCATCCAATTTTACCTTCGGATTTGCGGAGCTCATCATCTTTACAAAATTTATTAACCATGGCAGCAAAACTGTTGCCGCTGCGCAAAGCTTTCCATGCACTATCAGCAGTTTGCCTGGCATGCGCATCAGTTTTTGAGAAATAACAATATTCCAATTGCAATTCCGATAGGCTTTGGGTAAATAACTGCTGGTAAAATCCGCTCACGTTGGCCTTATCATCTATCAGTCGCTGTACCTGTGCATCCCGGTATTGCGCATATTCCTGTTGTTGTGCCGGTAGTTCATCAATTTTATTGTCATAAGCATCCTGCACCTTAAGCACATACCGGGTATATAAGGTGTAATAGTCGGTCAGGGATTTACGCACGGGCACCGTTGTGTCGGGGCTTTTGCGATAAGCATGCATAAATTCATCAACGCTTACTGATTGATTGCCGTAAGTAAAAAGCGTTTGCGCAAAGGCAGTGCATGCACATAGCGTAAACCCCAGCAATAAACAGGGCCTCAATATTTTAATACCTTTCATAGCTAACAATATTAAGGCCGGCTGCGCAATTAGCTGTTTGTTTTGCGCTTAAGCAATTCGTGTAAATCGGTTAGCCCGATGTTTTTGGCGATGATCATTTTGTCTTTATCCAGCAGAAAAAGAGTAGGCGTAGAGCGCATATCATATAACTGCCTGAAGCCCGGTTTGCCGGATTTTTCTGTGGCTTCCTTAAATGATTTTGGTTCGTGCACATGAATCCAGTCTTTGCCATGATCAGCTATATAGGGTCGCCAGTCTTTTATATTGTCTTCATTTACCATTACGGCATACACTTTTACATTTTGCTTTTTCCAAAAGTTGGTGTAAAGGCTATCCATTAGGGGTACTTCTTCGCGGCACTTGCCACAATGCACATCCCAAAAAGCTACTACAGTATAATCTCCCTTTACCTCATATAAGGTTTTCACTTTGCCTGTGGCATCTTCCAAACTCATATCCCATGCTTTGGCGCCCAATTGATTAGCCATAACCATGTAGGCCCTTTCACGAATTATTTTGCGTTGATTCTCATTGAGCCAATCGGTTTGCGGGTTATTGTCGGCTATGTAGCGATTGTAAACATGCAGAAATACTTTATCCTGCCCCATAATTTTAGGGTACATATAATTGTCTACGTAATAGCTTATCAAAAAGCGGAACATCTCCGGATCGTTGCGGCCAAGCGCTATCATCCAGTTGAATTCGCTTATCACGCTGTCAGCATCGGGAACTACCCAATTGGTAAGATATTCTTTGAGTTTGGCTTCCAGAATTGGGGTGCGAACGAGGCGACCATCCATCAGGTCCACATCATCCCAGTAATGATCTTTTCCATAACGGTAAAAAGCCAGCGAGTCCTGTCTTGTTTTTGGATTTTGCAGGTTTTCAGGCGCCGGATGGTCGCGCATGCTTTTAAATATCGCTGTAAGCATGGTTTCCGGTTTGTCGGCTATATATTTTTCGCGGAAGGCTTCCAGTTCCTTGCTTTTTTCGGTCATGGTTTTGGCAGCGGCATCGCGGTTTGCTTTGGTAGCGCCGCTATCATTCATCACGGTGCGGGCAGCTTCCATATCAGTGGCCCGTTGGGTCACATAATTTGTATAGGCTACAAAGTCGTCGTTGTCAGTACTGCCTGTATAATCTACGCCGCGGGCTAGCTGCAGGGTGTCGGCTTTTAATGCAAATTGCTGATCGTCGGAAATCAGTAATTCAAATAAAATTGCTTTTGCAGGCGATGCCATAATGTATATGCCCGGCTTCAGTGGTTCTTTTCCGGCAAAAACACCCTTGCTGTCTTTATCTAAAAAGGCACTGTCCGCAAGGCCTTTCAACCTACCGTAGTGGTATGCCAGATAAACCCATTGGTTTTGGTAAGGTTTTATTTCCACGTCAATCTGATAGGCGACCTGCGCCTGACCCATGCCGGCATGTGAAACAAGTAATAGGCAAAATCCGATTAACCAGCACTGCTTTCTAAACACTTTCATCGTTTTATTGCCGTAAAAATAACCGTATGGCCTTTAAGGTAATGATAAAGGATAGGTATGATGTACGACAGGGTTTGATTGGTAAAAAAATGAGCCGGCGCCCCGGGCACCGACTCATGGTTCAATGTTTGGCACAAAAATTAATTATCCCACCACAGTTTTTGGTCTAGTCCGCTTACGGAGGGCACGTTGCTGCCGTTGCGTGTAAGTTCTACGCTCGGATAATCTAGCCTGCGGATGAAAGTGCTAAGCACGGCATTTGCCGGCAGGCGAAAATTCTTGTACTTGTAATCGTAGCGACGGGCATCGTTCCAGGTTTCCGGATGCAGAAACAGGGCTTTGTACTTTTCGCGCATAATAAGGTCAACGGTCAGGTTGGCCTCGCCTACGCTCACTGTTGCATCGTTTACATAAGTATCACGACGGGAGGCCGTTACCCCCAATTTATCAAAATTGGCACGCATGCCGGCGAGATAAGCAGCATAAGCCCGCGTTTTGTTATTGGCACGAAGCGCGGCTTCAGCTTCTATAAATTTCATTTCGTCAAAGCTGCTGATGATGAGCGGCGAATTGGTGCTGCTGTACCAACCTTTTGTACTCAGGTAGCATTCTTCAAAACTTATGCCACCACCGGAACGGCCAACGCCATTGCGGGTGCCGCGATAATCGCCAAACTTGGTTGTATCGGTTATTTTTTCGATGCGTGGATCGAAAATGCCGTAGGTGGTGCCATTAAATGCATTAACCACATTATCGCTTAGCCAACCTCCGAGCACGAGGGCTGCATTGCTCACCGCTACCTGCGCCCACGGATT
The DNA here is from genome assembly GCA_024643625.1 of Chitinophagaceae bacterium. Lineage (GTDB taxonomy): Bacteria > Bacteroidota > Bacteroidia > Chitinophagales > Chitinophagaceae > Phnomibacter. Next base: position 4,795 of record JAHEMO010000055.1, on the reverse strand, counting down.
TCGAACGCTGAATACGGTTACCTGCGCAGCATCGGCATTAGATGTGTAGCCTTTATCAATTGCCGCCAGAATATTGGCTGCGTTGTACCCGCTGGTTTTGCTCAACTGGTTCAGCATTCTTGCTTTTAGCACATAGGCAGTTTTTACCCATCGGTCTATGTTGCCACCATGCACAAAGTCGAGCGTTGTGCTTAGTGTAACCTTATTTCCGGATGCGGTGAGCAGGGCAATCCCCTCGTCGAGTAGGGCAATCATATTGGTATGCAAGGTTTGTGCAGGATCATATGCAGGCACAAGCGTAGCGCCGGTAAATGCTTCGCCATACGGTGCGTCGCCCCATATGTCGTGTATCAGCTTCATGTTCATAGCCATAAGCACTTTAGCCACACCCTGATGACGCAGTGCACCCTGTTCTTCGGCCAGTTTGTCCATGTCGTATATGTCGGTCATGTTGTTATAAATGGCTGTCCATGTGCCGCTGGCATCTACATCTTCATAAATATCGCTGGCAGATGCCGGGTTGGGCGAAGTGAGGTACTGAACATAATTGCCGCTAACAGATCCTGCACGAAACACATTGAGTGCAGACTCTTGTGTGGCTCTGCCTAACAGACCGTTTAGCGGAGCAGAAGTGGGCAGGTTGGGGTTTTCATTTACATCGAGGTATTTGCTGCAACTCCCCAACGCCAGCAGACCGGCAGCCATAATGGCTGTATATATTGTTTTCATAGTCATTATTTATTTAAAGTTCACATTAAGGGAGAATAGGTAGCTGCGCATGGCAGGGTAGGTAAATCCGGCAAAACCCGCGGCTGCGTTGCTGCCAGCGCTAAAGCTTGAACTCTCAGGATCGTAGCCGCTATAATCGGTCCACAATACCAGATTATTGCCCGTAAATGTTACCGCCATATTCTCGATAAATGAGTTGCCAAAAATCCGGTTAGGCAATTGGTAGGTAAGGCTAAGATTGCGAAGCCGCACCCATGATGCATCTTCTACAAAATTTTCTGAAACACCGCGGTATACATTGCGGTAATATCCCGCACCGTAATTGCGGCCATCGGGGCCGGTCCCCTGACCATAGTAAACTACCTGACTATTGGCAGATCCATCAGGCAGTACGCCATCAAACGTGGTCGTTTCTTCGCGGTTTTCGGTGTATTGGGCTATACCAAAAGCCGACATGAAATTGCCTAGCTGGTTATAGCGCATTTGCCCCTGCTGGGTATCAAAAAGGAAGGCCAGCGTAAAGCCCTTGTACCGCAGGGTATTTTGCAAACCGCCTATCCAGTCTGGCTGGCTGTTGCCTAATATGCGTTGTGTGCCGTCGCGTACAGGAAAACCACGGTTTGAGCCGGTCGAGGCTATCACCAGCGGCAGGCTGTTGTCAATGGTTGTTCCATCATCGGGCTTATTGCCATAATAGCGCTGGAATGTGCTGCCGTACAAGTTGCCAACAGGAGCGCCGGGCACATATTTCATCGTTACAGAACTGCCGGCGTAACCAAATTGGCTGCCCACAACAATTTCAGTAAGGTCTTCGCGAATGCTCAGTACTTCGTTGCGGTTGCGGGTAAAATTGATGCCGATATCCCAACTGAAATCGCGGTTGCGAACTGGCGTACCGGTTAAAGCAATTTCCATACCCCGGTTTTCAATTTCGCCGGCATTGGTAATAATGCTGCTGAAACCCGTAGTGGGCGAAATGGCTACCGGAATTATCTGGTCGCGGCTGTTGAGCTGGTACCAGGTAAAGTCTAAGCCCAGCCGATTGTTGAAGAACTGCAATTCTGTACCCAACTCAATGGTTTGGGTTCTTTCCGGCTTCAAGGTAGCTTCACCTTTGGTGTCGCTGCGCGTCCAGAGTACCTGTCCCGAAGACGCCAATACACTCGAGCCATAATAGGTATTGATGCGGTAAGGATCGGTATCCTTGCCTATCTCAGCCCATGATGCCCGCAGTTTAGCGTAGTTCCACCAGGTAGGCAGTTTTACCATATCGCTTACTACACCGCTAAGGCTTACGGAAGGATAGAAGTACGAGTTGTTGTCTTTGGCCAGCGCTGAACTCCAGTCATTACGGCCGGTAAGGGTAAGAAACAATTTATTGTCCCATCCTGCCGTAAATTCTCCAAAAAGGCTAACTATCCTGTACTGCTCTACATACTGGCTATTGGTTCTTATTTTGGTGTTGTTCAGGGTAAGTAGTGTAGGAATATCAAGCTCGCTGCCTTCTGCACTCAATCGGTCGTAGCGTTGGTCGCGCACATCATTACCCACGCGAAGCGTGGTATTAAATTTATCGCTCCAATCCTTCATCATGGTAGCAATAAAGTTGCTGTTCAATATGCGGTTTTGGATGCGGTATTCTCTTACAAATCCCAATCCGTTATCCTCATAAGTTATTTCGCCTACGAGGCCCCTTGGACCCGGTGCAGTGTAAGTGCGCAAATCGGTATAAAAGTCGTTGCCCAAACGGTAATCAAACCGAAGCCAGCTCAGGGGTTGGTACCCAATGGCTATGTTAGCTATCAGGCGGTTTACATCGTCTGTAAACTGATTGGTAGCGGCACCGTATATGGGATTATTGTTGCCGTAGGTTTTCATGGTACCATCGTCTTTTATGTAGTCTTTTACATCCCAGCGCGGACTCCAATAAGTGAGGCTCTCATTAAACCTGTCAGCATTGTATCGCAAACCACCGCTTTTGATGTAAAAGAAGGAGGGTGTAAAAGTGAGTTTATCGCTCAGTTTGAAGGTAGTATTCAGCCTGGCTGAAAAATTGGTATAATCTGTAAACGGAATGGTTCCTTTTTGGGTAAAATAGCTAAGCGAAGAACTCATTTGGGCTTTTTCCGTGCCGCCACTCATGGTAACGCTGGCTCTGAACTGATTACCCTTCTCGTATCCCTGTGCATAATGGTGATTTAATTGGTTAGGATGGGTGGGATCAAGCGCCTTTGCCGCTTCTACCGTTGGGCCCCAGGTAGGCCAAAAACTGTTGGCATCGTATACTCCTGAGTAGCCCTGCGTGTAGCGCGACTGTACGTCCGGAAACTTATTTACTTCATCAATGCCATAGCTGGTCGTAAGCCCCACTTTTAAACTGCCTACCCGGCCGCTTTTAGTGGTAATAACTACCACTCCGTTGCTGCCGGCCTGACCGTACAAAGCAGTGGCAGCGCCACCCCGCAGAATTGAAATGTTTTCAATATCGTCAGGATTTAGGTCTGCCGCACGGTTACTCATGCCGCGCAGTTCGGCCTGATTGCCTACCGTATTGGTGCTGTTATCCATAACCACACCGTCTATCACAAACAAGGGTTGATTATCCTTGCCGGGATCAAGCGATTTGACACCACGGATAACAATGGATGCACCCTGACCTGGCGCACCTCCCGTGCTGTTGATTTGAACACCGGCCACCCGGCCTTGCAGGGCATTTACCACATTGGGTTGGCGGCTTTCCATAAGCGCCTGATTGTTTACCTGCTGCGTGGCATATCCCAGGGATCGTTTTTGTTTTCGAACACCCAGAGCAGTTACCACCACTTCGCTGGTACCATAGTCTGGCTGCATACTAATACTCAGGTTGGTTTGGCTGCCTACCTTTACTTCTAAGGGGGCAAAACCTACATAGGAAATCACCAATACAGCATTATTTCCATTAACAGTAAGAGAAAAGCTGCCATCGGTTCCAGTGGATGTGCCATTGTTGGTCCCTTTTTCTACAACGCTGGCTGCGGCAATGCCGGCACCGTTCTCGTCGGTTACCTTACCGCTTACCTGCCGCTGCTGGGCTAAAAGAACAATCGGGCTTATTAGCAGCCAGATGATCATCAGGTTTTTTTTCATAAGTGATGTTGTTTGGTTTTGTAATTGGGGGAAAATAACACTTTACTAAAAAAATTCGAAGCCACTCACATAATATCTTTCATTACTAAAAAAATTAAAATAACTAGTAATAAAATTTAGTATTTTAGAACAAATGCTAATAGGTATGATGTATTGGTATAGACACCAGTGCTTTCTTTTTCGCTGTACAGGTGTCATATTGCCAGCAATAGCTATTGCACACTATTGGGAAAAACTACCCGAAATGTGATACTGAAAACACAGTTTTACCAGTGGCAGCGGTATTACACCGGTGGCTTCTGCCTACATGTGAGATGTTAGCAAAGGGACAAATTGGCACATCCCCGCTTATTCTTGGTGGTATCAACTGCTTTTTGCGCCGATTTCAACTAATGGCAGGAATATTGTGTTGATTGATATAGATTCATTCATCTTAAAATATAAATCAAATGGCTTTTACACTCGATCCGCTTCCCTATGCTTTTAATGCATTGGAACCTTTTTTTGATGCGGCAACCATGGAAATACACCACGATAAGCACCATCAGGCTTATGTAACTAACCTCAATAATGCGATTGCAGGTACCGATAATGAAAACAAAACACTGGAAGAATTGGTAGCCCATGCCGGTGCCATTAGTCCTGCGGTACGCAACAATGGCGGTGGCCATTGGAACCACAGTTTCTTTTGGGAGCAGCTAAGCCTTAACAAAGGCACGGCACCTGCAGGTACATTAGCCGCAGCTATTGATAGCGAGTTGGGTGGTTTTGATGCCTTCAAAGATGCTTTCAAAAAAGCAGCTACCACACGCTTTGGCAGTGGCTGGGCCTGGCTGATTGTACAAAACGGAAAGTTGGTAGTAAGTAGCACCCCTAATCAGGATAATCCACTTATGGATGTAGCCGATGCAAAGGGCACACCCATACTTGGCCTCGACGT
>JAHEMO010000275.1 GCA_024643625.1 Chitinophagaceae bacterium | reverse complement strand
TAAAAGACAATGGCCCGGGCATACCCCAACATATACAGGACAAAATATTCCAACCCTTTTTTACTACCAAACCCACCGGCCAAGGCACGGGGCTGGGATTGAGCCTGAGTTACGATATTGTAAAGGCGCATGGGGGGGAGTTGACCGTGGACACGAAAGAAGGCGAAGGCAGTGTGTTTAAAATTTCTCTACCGGTTTGATAAATCGTGTATAAAGTACTCCGCAAAACCGTACTAAACTTTGCCGCAACAAAGTCTATCGCCACCCTGAAAGAAACAGCCGTATGCCGTGCATGATCAACGCAAAAACATTTAGCTGTTACCAATGGAGTTAAACAGTTTTCCGGACCCGATTTGAAACTGTACCTGAGACCTACTGCTAACCCGGCAAGAATTATTGTACAGGTATTGGAAAAGGTTGGACATTTTGTATATTTAGAAGTTACTCCATCCCTTTATGCAATTTAAGCCACCTTTTCCTCTGCTAAATAAAGCAGTGGCGATAAGCCAGGTGCTTATCTTATTTTTTTGCAATACGTTGCTGGCCCAGCAAGCACTATCAGGCAAGGTAACTGACATAAATAATGTTCCACTTGCCGGTGCATCTGTTACAATTGATGGCGGAAAAAGATCAGCCCTTTCCGATATTGATGGCAATTTTACCATAGTTGCAAAGCAGGGAGAATTACTCAAAGTTTCTTTTGTAGGGTACAATAGTGCAGCAATACTGATAGGTCAGGAAATGCAGATTACTATTGTATTGGAAGCCCTTACCAAAGCCCTTGATGATGTTGTATTAATCGGTTATGGCACTGCAAGAAAAAAAGACCTTACCGGCGCGGTGTCATCAGTTGCTGAAAAGAATTTTAATAAAGGCATTTTTTCCTCCCCCGAACAATTGATACAAGGCAAGGCTTCGGGTGTGCAAATAGTGAATAATACCGGCAGTCCCGGCGGTAGTTTTACGTTCAGGATTCGCGGCAATTCAGCCATTATAGGCACCGGACAACCCCTTTACGTGATAGACGGCGTACCCCTTGATGGCCGGTCAATGCAAGAGGGAACCAACCCGCTTAATTTTTTAAATGCTACCGATATTGTCTCCTTCGATATTTTAAAAGATGCCTCGGCCTCGGCCATTTATGGATCGAGAGCGGCATATGGCGTAGTAATTATCAATACCAAAAAAGGTCAGGCCGGTGTGCCAAAGCTTGAGGTAAGTATGGCAGTGGGCGCTTCTGCTGCCATAAAAGGTCCCGCAGTACTTAATGCATCCGAATACCGCGAAGCAATTCAATACTATGGCATAAACAATGCTGTTGACAAACAGCATGATACTGATGGCCTCGCCAGTATCTTGCAGCGTGGCATGCAGCAACAATACACGCTTGCGGCAAGTGGAGGCAATGAAAATGGCAGGTACCGCATTTCCGCAGGATACCTTAACCAGCAAGGTGTAATCATTAATACCGGGTTCAAACGCTACAACGTAGATTTTACGGCAGGATTAAAGTTTCTATCGAGCAAAAAGCTGGGCATAGATTTTCATGTAAATGCGAGCCAATATGTGCAGTATGGTTCTACTCTCACCATTGGCAATACTGACCTTGTAGGAACAGCCCTGCGTTGGAACCCTACGGCACCAATTACAAATGCAGATGGTACTATCCGGTTAAATGCAGATGAAGGCGTAAACCCGGTCGGCTTTTCAAATAACCTGCGAGATCACTTAAAAGCAAATACAGTCCTAAGCAGTATTACACCCTATTACAAATTCAACGACTGGCTTGAATACAAATTATTGTTGAGCTATAATTACAATACTGCCGTATCGCGTTTTTCAATTAATCAGGACATGTCGGTGTATCAGTTTTTTCCACCACTTGGCCTTGCCACCATAGGTAACAATGAAATAGGCACACTGCAGCTCACACAAACTTTGAGTGCAAACAAACAGATTACCAAAGACCTTCACCTGAATGCTGTGGGTGGTTATGAGTACATGAAGTTTTCCAGCAAAGGATTTAACCTTGCTGGTAATGGTTCGCAAAACGGTGGCTTCGGGAACTATGGCCTTGACTATACCAACTATATTCAGTTCTCCGATCCGGTTAGCCGCAGTATCAGCTCGTTTAGTGATCCTGCTTATGCTTTACAATCTGTTTTTTTACGATCCATATTCAACTTCAGGGAACGTTATCTTTTTACTGCCACTTTCCGTGCCGATGGCTCTACCAAGTTTGGCCCCAACAACCGTTATGGCTATTTCCCCTCTTTTGCTATGGCCTGGAATCTGAGCAAAGAAGATTTTTGGCACCTGGATAAGGTGAACACCTTAAAGCTTCGCGTTGGTTGGGGTAAAACAGGCAATCAGGAATTCCCTTCGGGTTCGTCGCAAGCTTTGTATGGTTTTCAGAACAATGGCAGTATCGTACAGATCAATAGTCCGAACCCCGATTTACAATGGCAATCGGACCGACAATACAATTTTGGTGTGGACTTTTCGATGTTTAATAATCGCTTGTCGGGAACGATTGACTATTTCAATAAAAAAACGACCAAACTTTTATTTCCAGGTCCGCCCATTCAGCCTGCACCACCATCATCCGTTGTGAGATGGGTAAATCTTGATGGCAACATTATCAATAGCGGTGTTGAAATTTTGGTTAACGGCGTATTGCTTGAACAGGAAAATATTGGATGGGATATCTCTGCCAATGCAACTTTTTTAGACAATACCGTTTCGGGGCTTAGCTCGGCCGTAGGTGCAGGGTTTATTGCCGGGCCTATTCAAACCATCCGCAATGGCATGCCCATGTTTTCATTCTTCACCCGTGAGTATGTAGGCCTCGATGCTGCTACCGGCTATGCCAGCTACACTGATAATGGCAATTCATTTTATAATGTAGGAAACCCCAATCCAAAACTATTACTTGGCTTTAGCACCAACTTTCGGTATCGCACATTTTCAATAGCCGCCAACATGTATGGCAGCTTCGGTCAGGATGTTTACAATAAAACGTTGATGGATCTTAACGTGAACGGCATTAACGGAGCTAATATGGCACTGTCCGAATTTAGAAATCCGGTAAAGGAATCATTTGGTAATCCGGTAACCCCCTCCTCGAGGTATATACAGCGTGGAGATTATATGAAAATGGCCAACCTTACGCTATCCTACACACCGGTATCGATGCAAAAAGTATTAAAAGATGCTACTGTGTATCTCACAGGGCAAAACCTCTTTTTTATTACAAGCTATGAAGGCTTTGATCCTGAAGTAAGTGTACAAAATCGCAATGACAATGGTGTGGCCGGAATGAATATTGATCAGAACAGGTATCCAAGCTCGAGGACAATTATTCTGGGAATAAAATTTACGCTTTAAAACCTAAAAGAACTGGTGATGAAAAGCATATACACAATGGTGATAATTACACTACTCTTGGTATTGGCCACCAGTTGTACCAAGCTGGATGAAACCCTGAATGCACACCTTACGTCGGATCAGGTGGGAAGAAACCCGGCAGCCCCCGCGGTATTATTACAAGGCATATACGCGTCGCTCGAATGGACATTTACCAGTTACCAGGAAATGTTTGCCCTTACTGATGTGTCGACCGATGAAGCCATAGTACCAACACGTGGTAATAATTGGGATGATAATGGACAATGGCGGGTACTGCACCAACACAAATGGGATGGTGAAAATGTAATGATCAAAAGAACCTTTAATAGCCTGGGTGGTGTTGTTTTTGCGGCCACAGATTTGCTACGCTACAATGCTACGCCAAGGCAAAAAGCCGAAGCCCGAATGCTAAGGGCATGGGCCATGTACTGTTTGCTCGATTTGTTTGATCAGGTGCCGCATCGGCTTCCTGGCGAAACGGTGATTCAACCCGCAGGCGTATGGAAAGGCATGGAAGCGCTTGATTCTATAATTGCTGAGTTAAACACCATTTCATCCGATCTTCCCGACGGTCCCTCAAGCGTAGCTAACAGGTATGCCGCTAAAACGTTATTGATGAAATGCTACCTCAATAAAGCCGTGTACAAAAACAGGGCAAACCCGGCATTTGATGCAGCAGATATGGATAAGGTAATTGCACTTGCAGATGATATCATCAACAGTAATAAATTCTCATTGAGTACGAATTATTTCGATAATTTTTGTCCTTCTAATGCCTTGCTGAGCAAGGAGAATATTTATAC
>JAHEMO010000274.1 GCA_024643625.1 Chitinophagaceae bacterium | reverse complement strand
TCGACTTTATAACAGCACTAAAACCGATCACCTATCAGTACAAAAGTTTTGAGATGGAAAAGTTTTTAAACCAAAACTATCCCGACAGGCTTGGCACCTTAAAACAAGCCGCTTTTGCCGAAGCAGAAAACATGGTACACATGGGTTTTATAGCTCAGGACGTAGAAAAACTGGTGAAGGAAAAAGGCTATAGCCTTTCTTTGGTACATACACCCACCAACCCGACTGACAATTACAGCATAGCCTATGGCGAACTTATAATGCCGTTGGTAAAAGCAGTGCAGGAGCAACAGAAAATGATATATGAATTGAATAGGAGAAATGAGTTGATGGAAAAAGAAATTCAATTGCTGAGGGATAGAAAGTAAAAAAGCTTTTGCAAATAAAAATCATCTCTTCAGCATTTGCCGTTGCACATCGCCATCCCCTTCTTTGGTTGCCCTATATGAACACCAACTCTTGAACTTTAGGTAGCAAATAGGAAAAGATGCCTTCGAAATTGCAAATCTTGAACAGCTGAAAATATTTGGGTTGCCCTACCACCTTTAGCATTTCTTCCCCGCAACGTCTCCGCCCCGGGACGTTGCCTATACGAGTGGTTATTAGGACCATATCAAGTTGCTTAGGTTAATAGCTCAGGGGATCCTTATGCGACGGAGAAGCACAGTGTATTTAAAGGCATGAGTGTCGAAGCGCTTGATGATATCAAATCTTCCCCACAGCGTCTGAGGCCCTGAATGTTGCCTATTCAAGTGCAACGATTAATGGAAATATTTCGCCCCAAGGAGTAAAGTGAAACAATGAATGAAGACTATCTCAAAGAGAATTCAAAATTTGTTTTAATTGGCAGTATATAATATTACAAACCAAATAGAAACTACTGTTATTTCTGCCTTGATAACCGCCTGCAGTTATTCATCGAATGCCATGGACCGCAGGCATAGTATGGGCACATGGGTGTGAAACACCAGCTTGGTAGTAAATCGCGTTTTAAATAAAGACGAAAGCCAGCCATGTTTTTTAGGCACTACCAATACCATATCTATCTGGTGTTCCAGCGCATATTTGTCAATGGCGCTTGCAAAATCTTCCCCCGTTAACCTTACCATTTCAGGAGTAATATCGTGTAGCAGTTCGGCTACCATTTTATTATTGTGGAAGGATTCGGGATCGAATTCCATAGGATGCTGATCGTTGTTGATAATCACCATGTTCGCCTTTAGCTCCCGTAGAAAATAACGAATGCCGGTAATGGGAGCGGTTTTCATGACATCCTTATAATCGCAGGCCCATCCTATTTTTTTTACATCGTTCCAGGTAGTATCCTGCGGCACTATCAGCACGGGTATATCCGTATTTTCTACCACATGCACAGTGTTGCTGCCTATCAGCACTTCTTCCATTTTATTACCGCCGGTTACGCCCATGATTATCAAATCAATCTTATGCGTATGCGCCACTTCATCAATCCGTTCGGTAAGAAAGCCAAACTCACTCACGGTTTCCACGGTTGCATGCTCGGGCAGCCAGGGCATCAGCCAGTCTTTAAAAAGACCCAGATTTTCTTCGCTGGCCTTCTGCAACTCTTCGGTTTGCAGCACAGCCCAGCTCATTTCGGTGGCCAGCGGCATACTGTAAGCATTGTACAATACAAAACGCTCAATGCCCAGTTCGCGGCTTATGCCGGCGGCATAGCGGGCACTGTTGCGGGCGGTATCACTAAAATCGGTAGGTATCAGCAGGCTTTTCATGAAAATTTTGTTTTACCATTTCAAATTAACCGGAATTTGCAGCAATTGCAACCGGAGGTTTAAAAATAGCGTTAAGCTTGCAGCTTTCAACTGATGTTTATCAGGGTTTTGCCATGCAGCCCCCGGCTATTGGCACGAATTTTATACTATTACCGCATTGCATGAGTACCACAATAACTGTTTCCTCCACCGACATTAACAACCTGCAGGCACGCATACAACAGGTGGCACCTGTTACGCAGGCTATACGTAGCCAGTTGGCCCATATTATTATTGGGCAGCACCATATGATAGACCGCCTGCTTATTGGCCTCTATTGCAATGGGCATATCCTGCTGGAAGGCGTACCCGGTCTGGCAAAAACCCTGGTGATAAAGTCACTGGCCCAAATTGTGGATGTGGCATTCAGCCGCATACAATTTACCCCCGACCTGCTGCCGGCCGATGTACTGGGCACCATGATTTATAACCAGCAGCGGGGCGAGTTCATCGTACGGAAGGGACCCATTTTTGCCAATTTTATTTTAGCAGATGAAATAAACCGTGCCCCGGCCAAAGTGCAGAGTGCCCTTCTGGAAGCCATGCAGGAAAAACAAATAACCCTGGGCGATACCAGCTACCATTTGGAAGAACCTTTTTTGGTGCTGGCCACCCAAAACCCGCTGGAACAGCAGGGCACTTATCCCCTGCCCGAAGCGCAGCAGGACAGGTTTATGCTGAAAGTGTTGGTGAGCTACCCTACCCGCGAAGAAGAATTACAAATTGTAAGAGAAAATGTGGCGGGGCTGGAGAATATCCACCTGAAAAAAGTGGCCGGTGCAAAGGAAATTGTAGAAATAAGGCGGCTGGTACGCGAAATATACATTGACCCGAAAGTGGAAGAATATGTGCTGAATATTGTATTTGCCACCCGCTACCCGGCCGATCATGGATTGCCCAAACTCCAAAGCCTGATGCAATATGGCGCCAGTCCGCGGGCCAGCATTAATCTGGTGCAGGCGGCCAAGGCATTGGCTCTGCTGCAGGAACGTGCTTATGTAGTACCCGACGATGTGAAGCAGATAGCCCCCGATATTTTACGCCACCGCATAGGCTTAAGCTACGAAGCCGATGCTGAAAACATAAGCGTAGATGATATTATAAACCAGATACTGCAAAAAGTTGCCGTACCCTGATAGGCGCCGAATGGGCCGCCACCTATACCATGCCAGCTACCCCCTTGCAAGACCTGCTGAAGCAGGTAAAAAAACTGGAAATACAGAGCCGTAAACTGAGCAATAGTGTTACGGGAGGGCAATTTTCGTCGGCCTTTAAGGGCCGGGGCATGAGCTTTAAGGAAGTTCGGGAATATGTGCCGGGCGACGACCCACGCTTTATAGACTGGAACACTTCGGCCCGATTGGGCGATACTTTCACCAAGGTTTTTGATGAGGATAAGGACTTCAGGTTTATGCTGCTGGTAGATGGCAGCGCAAGTGCGATGGTAGGGTCGGGATTTGCCGGCAAAATGGAATACGCCTCCCAACTGGCCGCCACCATTGGCTTTTCGTCGCTGGCCACTAATGAAAGAACAGGCCTCCTGATTTTTACTGATCAAATAGAACAATATGTGCCGCCGGCCATGGGCAGGGCACATTACCTGAAATTGCTAACGCAGTTGCTGAAATTTAAACCCCGGCAGTCGGGTACCGATGTGGGCAAGGCACTGCAATTCATCATAAACACCACGAGGCAAAGCACCATACTTTTTGTGATCAGCGATTTTGAATCGCCCGACTTTACCCGCCAAATGAAAATTTTGGCGCGCCGGCATGATTGTATAGCCATGCATGTGTACGACGCATTGGATATGGCCCTGCCCGATATTGGTCTGCTACCGGTTATGGACAGCGAAACGGGTGCCATTCATTGGATGGATAGCAGCAATGCCGCCGTTCGGGCAGGTATGTACAACAGTCAACAACAACGCATTCTGCAAATTCAGCAAAACATTGCCGACTGTGGCTGGGATTATATTCGGCTCCGCACCGATATGGATTATGGCGCCGCCATGCAGGCCTTTTTACGAAACCGCATTAAAAGCAAACGCAGGGGATAGCCGCCGTGAAAAGAAATTTCTTCCGAAATATGATGGTTATAGCGCTTAGCCTACACGCACTTGCCGTGTGGGCGCAGCCAACCCTACAAGTGGAAACCAATACACAGGCTTTTACCACCGCCGAACCGGTACAGGTAGTGGTAACCATTACCGGCAAGCAGGAGCATCGGCTTGTGTTGCCGGCTGATAGTCTCGGCAGCTGGCTTATTTTAGATCATCCGGCGCCGGTCTTTAGCCAGCTGAATGGCGCTTTTGTGACTACAGAAAAATTATTGCTCACCAGTTTTGATAGCGGCGACGTAAGACTACCTCCCCTGTATATAACAGGTATCGACAGCGCTTACCCCACCGGGCTGGTATGGCAGGT
>JAHEMO010000273.1:2836-4225 GCA_024643625.1 Chitinophagaceae bacterium | reverse complement strand
ATCAGGTATCGCTCGACAATATTTTTACGCTTGCTATTCGTAAACAGGATGTGCCTATAAAATTCATGCAGGTACAAATGGAAGAGCTGGAATATTTTGTCAGCAGCCGTGCAGGCCTTTCTGTAAAAACGGAAGCGCGCCGTAAGCGATATACTCCCCTTGATAACCTGCCATTCAAGTCATCCTTTGGTGGCGGCAAAGCAGAGGCTTTCAACAGTTTTGAAACCTCGGTGCAGGTGCGGTTTTCATACCTCGAACAATTTTTGGATGGCAATTATTTTCGGGTGAGCCTTGGCAGCATTTACCCAACGGTAGAAGCACGCTATACCCGCGGATGGCAGGGCGTGCTGGGCGGCGATTACGATTATCATAAACTGGGATTCCGGGTGAACGGGTTTAAAAAAATATCGCCTTTTGGCACCATCGACTACAGCGTGTATGCCGGTAAAGTGTTTGGTACGGTGCCGTATATGATGCTTGATGTAGCGCCGGGCAACGAGATCTACTACTACAACAAGTATGCTTTTAACCTGATGAATCGCTTTGAGTACATCACCGATCGATATGCGGGACTCGGTTTTGAGCACAATTTTGGTAGCGGAATTTTCAAATATGTGGGCTTTACCCGAAAAATGAAAATCAGGCAATTTTACAATATCCGAACCCTGGTGGGTGGGCTGAGCGATGCCAATAAAGCGCTCAATTTTGTGCCCGGTCATCCGTTTACCGACCTCAGCGGCAAGCTCTATACCGAAGTAGGCACCGGCATCGATAATATTTTCCGGTTTCTGCGACTCGATCTGGTGTGGCGGGTGTCGCCGCAGCCGTTGCCGGAGAATTGGGTACAGAAATTCGGCGTTTTCGGCAGTTTCAGGTTGGCGCTCTAAGTCCCTTGCCTGATGCTGAAACAGGCTCATTTGGAAATTTTCGGCAGCGTTCGGAATGTCCTGCATTTTCAGCAGCACTGGTGCAGTAGCTTGCCATATGCGCTTCATTTGCCTGCGTCTTAACTTTTTGTTGGTGAAATGTCAATAAACATAGGGCCCGGGCCGGCTTGGCTGCTTTGTTTGGTAAGTGTTATTCCTGCAATTTTGCTTCATTCATACATACATAGAATTCTCCTTAATAACCAATGGGTCTTTTTAATTTTTTTACGCAAGAAATTGCCATCGATTTAGGTACTGCCAATACCCTTATCATTCATAATGACGAAGTAGTAGTAAACGAACCAAGCATTGTAGCACTAAACCGCAATAATCCTAAGGACGTGCTGGCGGTGGGCAAAAAAGCCCTCCTGATGCACGAAAAAACGCACGAAAATATCCGGACCGTACGTCCGCTGAAGGATGGGGTGATTGCCGATTTTAATGCCGCGGAACTCATGATCCG
>JAHEMO010000273.1:0-2736 GCA_024643625.1 Chitinophagaceae bacterium | reverse complement strand
GCCCTGCTGCGTGGGCTGGATAAGCGATTGAGCAACAAAATAAAGTTGCCCGTACACGTGGCCGACGATCCGCTGAAAAGCGTGGTTCGGGGCACGGGTCAGGCACTCAAGCATTACGATAAGTATCCCTTTATCATGCGATAAACCGCCGTTTTTCGTATCGGCTACTAACCCCCACCATGCGCAATGTTTTTCTGTTTATCAGGCGATATGCGGTTTTCTTCCTGTTTCTGATACTGCAGGTGGTAGCCATAAGTATGCTGGTGCGCTACAATAAGAGCCAGCAGGCGCGCTACATGCAGTGGAGCTACGAGGCCACCGGCCGCATCAATAAACAGGCTGACAACCTGACCCGCTATATTTTCCTGAATGATAATAACCGGCGCCTGGCGCAGGAAAATGCGGCGCTCCGCAATCAGCTCTCTTCAAATTTTGTGCAGGTAGACAGCTCGGCTGTGCTGATGGCCGATACCATGATGGTGGACAGTAGCCGGGTGATTCGCAAATACCTGTATCGCTATGCCCGCGTAGTAAACAGCAGTACCAACCTGCAAAACAACTATATCACTCTGGAGCGTGGCACCCGGCAGGGCGTGGCACCCGGCATGGCCGTGGCGGCACCCGGTGGCATAGCCGGATTGGTGGTGGACGTTAGCCCGAATATGTGTCTTGTGATGAGCCTGTTGCACCGCAAACAAAGTACAAGTGTGAGCGTAAAAGGCCGGCAAATCAATGGCATATTGGAGTGGGACGGCAAAAGCCCGCTGCGTCTTCAATTGAATGGTATTCCTAAAACCCGCGAAATAGCGGTAGGGGATACGATCATTACCAGTAATATTTCTATGAACTATCCGCCCGGTCTTATTGTGGGCTTTATTGAGCGCATCGACAAGCCCGATGACGAAGTAAACCTGATTATTCAGGTTAAATCGGGCGCCAACTTTTTTGGCATAGAGCATGTGCAGGTAATTGAAAACACATTGCTTAAAGAACAAAAAGCTTTGGAGGCGAGGGCCGACCGCAGCACCAACTAAACCTATAACTGCATGAGCGATGCTGTAAAATATGTTCTGCGTTTTGCCGCCTTTGTCATAGTGCAGGGTTTGGTGCTCAGTTTTATGCCGC
This sequence comes from Chitinophagaceae bacterium, assembly GCA_024643625.1. GTDB lineage: Bacteria > Bacteroidota > Bacteroidia > Chitinophagales > Chitinophagaceae > Phnomibacter. The sequence goes on along the minus strand of JAHEMO010000273.1, from coordinate 1,611 downwards.
CGCTGCATCGGTTTATTACACCTTATGTGTATTTGCTGTTTCTGCTGTGGATGCCTTTTGTTACGGGAAGGGTAGCCATGTTGGTTTGGGGTTTTTTATTGGGCCTTTCACTCGATTTTTTTACCAAAACACCGGGACTGCACGCTTCGGCATGCCTGTGGGTAGCGTGGCTGCGCGGCGGCATGATTAATCTGTTGGTACCGAGGGAAACCAAAGAACTGGCATCGGGTACTCCCGGCGCAAGAACTATGGGCTTAGCGGGCTACCTGCTTTTTCTTTTTGTACTTACCCTGATCCATCATATATGGGTTACGGCTATTGAATGGCTAAGCTTTGGATCCATAGGATACTTTTTAGGCAAAGTGTTACTTACCACGGTGGCTAGCATGATTTTATACCTCGTTACTGAAATGTTGTTCAGGCCGAGGGCTAATCGTCGCCGCAAATTTGACTAATGGCACGAAAACCCGCATCAGCGCTGGTTTTTTTGAACGATGTGTTATTAATTATCCACGTGGCCACTATGCCATTTTACGAGATTTACTTTTACAACCTAAACGGTGCAGCAAGGGGCTAGCGGTAATTCATGACAGATCAATATTCCTTTCGTGGGCGAATCATACAAATCATTATTGGTTTTGCCTTATTGGTTGTGGTAGCGCAACTATTTAACCTTCAGGTCATTAGCAGTAAATACAGCCAAATGGCCGATAACCAGGCCATCTATCGCAAAGTAATTTATCCTTCAAGAGGTGTGGTCTACGATCGCAAAAACCGCATCATGGTGGATAATACCTTGCTCTACGATCTGGTCATCATTCCGGCGCAGGTGAGGGAAAGCGATACTACGCTCATCAAGCAGATTTTACAGCTGGATGATAAAGCTTTTCATGAGCGCCTTATTAGTGCCATCATTAAAAACGGGCGCTACCAACCTTCGGTATTTGAAGGGCTGCTGGACGAAAAGACCTATGCCGCGTTGGCAGAAAATCACTACCGTATTCAGCCCGGCTTCGATTTGGTAGAACGGCCCGTGCGTAAGTATCCGTACCCCGTTGCCGGCCACGTATTTGGCTATTTGGGCGAAGTAGATCCCGGCTTTTTGGAAAAGCATGCTGCCGAAGGCTACCGCATGGGCGACTATACCGGCATGACCGGTCTGGAAAGTAGTTACGAGAAAGTGCTGATGGGAGTTCGCGGTATTGAATACTGGCAGCGCGACAATAAAAACAGGCCCACCAAGCGCTGGGAGAATGGCGACTTTGATACCACCGCTATTACCGGTCGCGCCCTGTACAGCAGTATGGATGCAGAATTGCAGGAACTGGGCGAGCTGCTGATGAGTGGCAAAATGGGCAGCGTGGTGGCCATTAATCCCAAAACCGGGGGTATTCTGGCTATGGTAAGTGCGCCCGGCTACGATCCTAACCTGCTAACCGGTGCACAACGCCGGCAGCAGTTCAGCCGTATGTATGTAGATCCCAAACAACCTTTGCTCAACCGCTCAGTAACGGGGTCCTATTCCCCGGGCTCTACGTTTAAAACGCTGCAGGCATTGGTGGGCATGCAGGAGGGGGTAATAGATCAGGACTACGGCTATCCCTGCCGCGG
>JAHEMO010000054.1 GCA_024643625.1 Chitinophagaceae bacterium | reverse complement strand
CACCGGTATTGCCCGCAGTGGAAACCGGGCCATAACGCTTGATGTAAGCAAGGCTGCAGGCTATCTTACCAATGCCACTAATCATTTTACAGGCACATTTAATTTATCTAATTATACCAATGCCAGCGATATACGACTTGATTTTTGGTGGCAGCAGCATGGTGTGGCACAACAGGTGCATCCGCAAAACAAAATATGGGCGCGGGGCAGCGATGCAGATACATGGATAGAAATTTTTGACCTTGGCGTCAATCAACCCCCGTTGCCGGGCAGGTACCAGATAACACCGAGTATTCCACTTGCCCGCAAATTGCAGCAAGCCGGTCAACAGTTATCCGCCAGCACGCAAATTCGCATTGGTCAGTACGCATTGTATGGCATGGCCGATGCTACGCATTTTGCAGGCTATACCATTGACGATATGCAATTGCTGATTGCTGCAAACGATGTGCAGCTGGCAGGCATTGACAGTAGTCTGCTGATTGCCTGTGGGCTGGGCAACACCCTGCCGGTTACGGCAAAACTGACAAACACCGCTGCAAACACGCTGACTAATATTCCGATACGCTTCCGCGTAAATAACGGTGCATGGGTAAATGAAACAGTGCCGCAAATTGCAGCGCAGCAGACTATTGATTTTACTTTTCAGAACCCCGCAATACTGAATGGCAATGGCAGCTATGCCATAACGGTGGAGGTATTGGCGCCCGGCGACAACGTAGTGCAAAACAATGCGCTTACGTTACAATTGGTCAATCAACCCATAATCAGTCAGTATCCTTATCTCGAAGATTTTGAACAAGGCACAGGCTCATGGTTTGCGCTCGGGCTCAATAATTCATGGGAATGGGGCAGTCCGGCATCAAGCACTATTAATACCGCTGCCAGCGGCCAAAAAGCCTGGAAAACCGCGCTGGCAGGGCATTACAACGATAATGAGTATAGCTATTTGTATAGCCCCTGTTTCAATTTACAGGGCATGACAAACCCAACGTTAAGCTTTGCCATGGCGTATGATCTGGAAGACTGCCGGCAATTCAATGTGTTTTGCGATGGCGCATGGCTGGAATACAGCACAGATGGCATAGGCTGGCAAAAACTTGGCAATGCAGCTAATGGCACCAACTGGTACGACAACAACACCGATCAGGCATGGACATTACGCAACCAAACGCATTGGCATGTAGCCACTACACCCTTGCCAAAAATTAATGGCAATATCAGGGTAAGAGTGGTGATGGCCAGCGATGACTTTACCGTAAGAGAAGGTGTGGCCATTGATGATATACATGTGTACGATTTAGGATTGCCGGTGTACAGTTTGCCATCCAACAGCGATAGCGTGGTGCAAAATATTCCGCTCAACCAATGGGTAGATTTTAATAGTCAAAATACCGTAATGGCTTCGGTAAAAGCTACGAATACACAGGCATCGCAACTGGGTGTAAAAACGTGGATACATACCGGTGCCGTGCGTTCGCTAAACAAAGCTTATTACAGCCAACGTAACCTTACGCTGCAAAGCAATGCAGCCAATATCAGCACCGTTAACGGCGATATCCGTTTTTACATAACCGATACTGAAATAAATACCATGCGTGCTGCTACCGGCTGCGCCGATTGCCCGCCGGTAAAAGATTACACGCAACTGAATGTGCAACGCTATAGCGGTGCAGGCGAAGAAGACGGTGATTTGAACAACAACAAAACGGGACAATACTTTGCTATACCACCGCAACTAACGCGCCGTGTCCCTTATGCCAATGGTTATTACTACGCATTTACAGCCAACGGCTTTAGTGAATGGTGGCTGACCAATGCCACAGGCACCCCTCCACCTTTGGCTACCGTATGGCTCAGCTTCAACGCTACGCTCGACAATGGTGTACCGCTACTTACCTGGGAAACCGCAAATGAGACCACGGTATTGCAATACCGTATAGAAGCGTCGCTGCTCAACAACAATACCTTTAGCACTATTGCCACCGTACCGGGAAAAAATGAGTTGCTTAATGCTTACAATTATATAGACGCAAGAACCGGTCTGCGTGGCAGAATATTTTACCGCATCGCTCGCATAGAAAGCACGGGCGCAGTAAGCTACAGCGCAGTAAAATCAGTGGTGATACCCAATACTGGCGCAGGCTTTGTAATAGCGCCGGTACCTGCACAAAATTTTATAACACTGATACCGCAGGACATGGCCGATGGCAGCTATGTTGCCCGCATACTGGCTGCAGATGGCCGCACGCTGTGGAAAGGCAATATGGTTATTAGCAACGGTAGCGCATCAGGCCGCATTGGCCTGTCGGCAATTGCGGGAGGTTGGTATACGCTGCAACTTACCGGTGCAGACGGCCTGCCATACCTGCAAAAATTCCAAATATTACGCCCCTAGTTATTTTACATGGCACCGCTTCTTAACAATACACCACAGCAGGGTTTGCTACATTCGCGTCCCCTATGAATTTCGACGCGCTCAAGCATATCTACCGCGCCGACCCCCGCATTTTTCAAATCGCGGACAGGCTTTCTTTTGCCATACCCCAACGCATAACCTTACAAAACCTGCAAGGCAGTAGTCAGGCCTTTACGATTGCAGCGGTTTTTGACCACCCCGATAGTGCATCACTCAATCACCTGATTGTAATGGATGATGCAGAAGATGCCGCCTATCTGCACAATAGCCTCGAAAGCATTACCGATGCTTTGGATCTTTTTTACTTTCCCTCATCTTTTAAAAACAATAAAAACTTTGCCCTGCTCAATAGCAGCCATGTAATGCTGCGTACTGAAGCACTTACCAAAATTGCAGCAGGCGGCAATCGCAAGATAATTGTTACCTACCCCGAAGCTTTGTTTGAAAAAGTTGTAATACCCAATACGCTTAGCGGCAACATCATCAGCATCAGGCAAAATGAAAACCTGCAGGTAGATGGCATACTTGAACTGCTGGTAATGCTGGGTTTCACCCGCACCGATTTTGTATACGAACCCGGTCAGTTTGCTATGCGCGGCGGCATATTAGACATATATTCTTTCGGCAACGAAAAGCCTTACCGCATTGAGTTGTTTGGCAATGAGGTGGATAGTATCCGCATCTTCGACCCCGAATCGCAGTTGAGCGAGCGGAGATTGATGTCCGTAAATATTATTCCAAACGTGGCTACACAGTTTGAAGCAGAAGAAAAGACAAACCTGCTTTCCTTTTTGCCGGAGAATACAGCGTTGTGGATGAACGACTGGCATTTTATTGAAGAAAAACTGCAGCAGGAAGAAGAAAACCTCGGCATATTTCTGGACTATGTGCGCGATAACCCCGGTATAACCCACTCACTGGCAGATGAAGATGAGGATAAGCCGCTGGTGCAGCAACTGCTGCGCAAAGAAGACTTTGCCACCGCCGCCGATATTGGTGTGCTGGCATCGCGAATGCATCAAATAAGTTTTGACGGCAGGTTTACAAATGCAGGCAAAAGCACAGAAAGTACCATACTACACTTCAATACGAAACCACAACCAAGTTTCAACAGAAATTTCAGTTTGCTCATAGCTGATTTAAAACAATGGGAGCAACTTGGTTATGGCATATTTCTGTTTGCAGAGCAAGCCAAGCAATTAGAAAGACTGTATAACATTTTTGCTGACCTCAGTACCGAAATAAAGTTTACCCCAATTGCGCAAAGCATACACGAAGGTTTTGTTGATCAGGACCTAAAACTGGTATGCTATACTGATCATCAGATATTTCAGCGCTATCACAAATACCGTGTAAAGCAGGCTTTTAGCAAGAGCAAAGCCATTACGCTTAAAACACTGCGCGATCTGCAACCCGGCGACTATGTAACGCATATTGATCATGGTGTTGGCATTTTTAGCGGATTGCAGAAAATAGAGGTGAGTGGCAAAATGCAGGAAGCTGTTCGCCTGCGGTATAAAGACAACGACCTGTTGTATGTGAACCTCTCGTCGCTGCATAAAATAAGCAAGTACACAGGCAAAGAAGGCCATGTACCCAAAATGAATAAACTGGGTAGCGATGCATGGAACCGGTTGAAGGAAAAAACAACCAAACAGATAAAGGATATAGCCGAAGACCTGATAAAACTATATGCAGAACGCAAAGCGCAAAAGGGATTAGCCCACAGCCCCGACAACTATATGCAAACTGAACTAGAGGCTTCTTTTGTATATGAAGATACCCCCGATCAGGGCAAAGCAACAGATGATGTAAAGCGCGACATGGAAAGCGAAAGCCCCATGGACAGACTCATTTGTGGTGATGTGGGTTTTGGCAAAACAGAAATAGCCATTCGTGCAGCGTTTAAAACCGTGTGCGATGGCAAGCAGGCCGCTGTATTGGTACCCACAACTATCCTGGCCTATCAGCACTATAAAACATTTAGCAAGCGCCTGCAGGATTTTCCGGTAACCGTAGATTATATCAACCGCTTTAAAAGTGCCAAAGAAAAAAAGGAAACCCTGCAAAAACTGGCTGAAGGAAAAATTGATATCATCATTGGCACACATGCATTGCTGGCCAATGCGGTTAAGTTCAAAGATCTGGGCCTGATGGTAGTAGATGAAGAGCAAAAATTTGGCGTAACGCATAAGGAAAAACTAAAGCAGATACGCACAACGGTAGATAGCTTGACGCTGACGGCAACGCCTATTCCCCGCACCTTACAATTCAGCCTGATGGGCGCCCGCGACCTTAGCATCATTAATACCCCACCGCCTAACCGACAGCCGGTGCAAACCGAAGTAATGGTGTTTAATGAGGATGCTATCCGCGATGCTATTTATTATGAAGCGGAGCGTGGCGGCCAGGTATTTTTTATCCATAACCGCGTAGCCAGCCTGCCGGAAATGGTGGGATTGATTAAAGGCATTTGCCCCGACCTGAGCGTAGCGTATGCACATGGCCAAATGGAAGGCGATAAACTGGAAGACACCATACTTGACTTTATGGACAAGCGCTATGATGTATTGGTGTGTACCAATATTGTGGAGAGCGGTGTGGACATTCCGAATGTGAATACCATCATCGTAAACAATGCCCATCAGTTTGGCTTGAGCGATTTGCACCAATTGCGCGGCCGTGTAGGACGCAGCAATAAAAAAGCATTTTGCTACCTGATGGCACCACCCATGAGCACGCTGCCACACGACAGCCGCAAACGGCTGCAAACGCTGGAACAATTCAGTGACCTTGGCAGCGGCTTTCAGATTGCCATGCGCGATCTTGATATTCGTGGAGCCGGAAATTTATTGGGCGGCGAACAAAGCGGGTTTATTGCCGAGATTGGTTTTGAAATGTATCATAAGATTCTGGATGAGGCCATTCGGGATTTGAAGCGGAAGCAGTTCCGCGATTTATTTAAGGAAGAGATAGCCAGGCAGGATGATTTTGTAAGCGATTGTACCATTGAAACCGATTTGGAAATACTGATACCCGATACTTATGTAGAAAATATTGCAGAAAGACTAAGCCTTTACACCAGGCTTGACAACTGCGAAGATGAAGATGAACTTCTACTCTTTCATGAAGAACTCTCCGATAGATTTGGCCCCGTACCCGAACCGGTGGAAGACTTATTTAGAACGGTAAAAGCGCGAAGGTTAGCGGTAGCATTGGGATTCGAAAAAATGCTGCTTAAAGAGGCCACACTCAAATGCTTCTTTGTACCCAACCATGAGTCACCTTATTTTCAGAGTGAGGTGTTTATGAATATCATGCGGTTTATACAAACGGAAACCAATAAAGCCATTTTAAAGCAGGTGGGCAAGAATGGCATATTGGTAGTACGCGACATTACTTCAATGGAAACCTTGCTGAGTTTTATTGGCAAGCTGCATGCCTTTGCCAAGTCGGATAAGGTAGCAGTGTAATTAGCGGAAAAGGCCGGAAAAATCAGACCGCTGTGCCGTTGGTCAGGTTTTCCTGAAGCTTTTGGCGCGACAATTGCCACACATTATTTAATCTTTTGCCGACCAACTTTCAATTTGAAGGCCACTGCATTGCCGGAATAAGTATTTTACACAGGTTAGGATTGCCGCTGCAATCTGTGGTGGAAAAAAGCACAATGAAAACAACAACAATTTGTCAGGGATGCTGGGAGCAAATGCACGTGCCCATAGTCATTCGTGGTCCATTTTCCATTCCTTACAGGTTGATGGGTATCCACAAGAGTCAGATGCATCCCAATCTCTGTACCATTTGTGAGAGTTCGTTTACCAAAGTGAAAAAACAAAAGCAAATTGTTATTGATACTACTATACTTTTTGCCGACCTGAGAGGCTATACCCATCTTTCGCAGGAAATAGACGACGCAAGAATTAATGAACTCCTGCATTTGTTTTATGATGAATGCTCAAAGGCTGTTTGGGAAATGGAAGGTATAGTCAACAAATTTATTGGCGATGCAGTGCTGGCAGTTTTTAATTTCCCCATGGTGCGCAACAATCATGTACAAAATGCGGTGGAAGCTGCCTTCCAATTGCAAAAAAGATGCCTTAACATTAAAAAGGAAATAGGCTTGGGTGAGGAGCATTCCCTTGGCGTAGGGATCGGGGTTCACACCGGACATTGTTCTTTAGGCGAAGTAGGCACTTCTTACAAAGATTTTACCGTGATAGGATCGGTTGTGAACATAGCATCGCGCATACAAAATGCGGCTGGATCAGGTGAAATTTTGGTTACCGACGAAGTGCTAAGCGCTCTGAACAACTCCATCACTGTTACCGAAAAGCGGGTGCTGAACCTGAAGGGCATCGACAAAGCCATTAATGGGTATACCATCAGCCAAAATGGTACAGCCAATACAATGGCGTAGCTCCCAATTTTCTGGTTAGTTTGATATTGTATCAATCCTTTGCGTAAGAGGCTATAATCTCAGATGCATGCGGGCATCCTGATTGGGTTTACTATTTGAACACGTAATAGTCTAATTGATATGCCATTGAGTTCCGTGCCGGGATTATCTTCTCTCTCAGTTTTCCATGTACAAAAAGCTGTTCCACAATTATGAAAATATTCAGTTGCGATCATTGCGGCTCATTAGTATACTTTGAAAACACCTCTTGTGTTAACTGTGGTCATATATTAGGTTTCGACGAGCGAACACTCTCCATGAGGGCACTCGTTAGAAACAACGATGGCACACTGGTTAGCGTTGGAGCTGATCCGTTCTATTATTATTTCTGTCAGAATGAGTCATATCAGGCATGTAATTGGCTGGTACCCTTCGGAGCAAGTAGAAGCTATTGTTTGTCTTGCAGCCTCAACAGGGTTATTCCATATCTTGGTAATTCCGAAAATCTTGCGCATTGGCGCATTATGGAGCAGGCAAAACGCAGGCTTGTGTATTCGCTGATCAAATCAGGATTGCTCTCATCAACGGCGCATTTTAGCAGCAGCCTGGGATTTTCCTTTTTAGAAGATTCACATCCCGAAAACCCTGTGATGACGGGGCATAAAAACGGGCTGATTACCATCAACCTAAATGAGGCCGACAGTGCTTTCAGAGAGCAAATGCGATTGGCTATGGGCGAAACATATCGTACACTGCTAGGTCATATGCGCCACGAAAGCGGACACTATTACTGGGAATGGCTGATAACCAACGATAGCAAATTGAAATCCTTCAGGTCTTTGTTTGGCGACGAGTCGGCAAATTATAGTGGAGCTTTAGAACGATATTATGCACAGGGCCCGGCGCATGACTGGCAGGCTAATTACGTATCGGCCTACGCCAGCGCCCATCCATGGGAAGATTGGGCTGAAACATGGGCCCATTACCTGCACATTATGGCTACGTTGGAAACCAGCTACAGTTTTGGCATCGGCATAAAACCCCAGGCACGTCATGTGGCAGGCTTTTCGCTTGAATCTGACCCTTACGACATTGCAGACTTTAATGAAATTACAGGCAGCTGGTTTCCGTTAACTTATGCCATGAACAGTATTAACCGAAGCATGGGCCAGGCTGATTTATATCCCTTTGTAGTTGGCACGACAGTAATAACCAAACTAAATTTCATTCACAGCCTTGTGAAACAGTATCAGCACTTATAAAGACCACATTATTACCTGAATCATTTTGCCAGGCTGCGTTGCCATTTTTCTTTGCCACTGCGTTACCTTTTCCCTTTTGCCAAAAAACATTTGGTATGTGAAACCATGTCACTTCTACGTTTAGCAAAGGCCGGTAAAATATTATGTTGCTGCATAAGGCTTTGCAATAACTGCCATGGCTTTGCATTACACCTTTGGCACAACGGCTAAGCACCGACATTGGCTATGAGTATAAGCGATGCTGCTTTTTTAGTTTCCGGATGTAACGGCTCCAGTATTGTTTTGAGTTGCCATCCATTAAGTTGAATTGCTTTTATCCAATCGCTCATGGTTCTGTAAAACCATCGGTAGGGCTGAGCAAATGGCCGTTGGAGCCCGGCCCAATCTTCAGTTAGCCATTGCGATTGATAGCTGATTCCTTCTTTTAGAAAAAAACAGGGATGCAGGGTTTGGATAATGAGGCAACCGGCAGCATGCACCGCGTTTCGCAATACGCTTAAAAGCTCCTCAGTTTGCGCTTCTTCATACAAAGCAAAATTGATGACTACCGCATCATACTGGTGTTGCCACCCTTCATCCGCGGCCACAAGGCTTTGAAAGCTGATGCAATCATAGCGGCCATGAGCATCTTTACTACGGGCGAGTGCCACCAATTCCGCAGTACCATCAATGCCGTAGGTTTGAATGCCCTTTTGCTGCAGCGCACGGCATAGCCAACCCTCGCCACATCCCACATCCACAATAGTTTTTGCACCGGTGTTTAGCACGGCATTAATAATAGCCTCGTTGGTTACCAATTGGCGGCTTAGCAACTCCTTATTATCTATAGCGGCATTCCAATGCGCAGCATTAGCTTCCCAGGATTGCAGAATATTATTTTCCATAAGCTAATGTAAGCCGCTAAAGCTATAGCCCGGTGCTGCTATCATTTAGATTATATTCGTAACAGAAGCACTTATTATCATGAAGTCAAAAAAAGAAATTGTAGACAATTGGCTACCGCGCTATACCGGACAATCCCTTAAAGATTTTGGACAGTATATACTGCTTACCAACTTTAGTCACTATGTTGATTTGTTTGCACAATGGCATGATGTAGAGGTGCAGGGCCACGACAAACCCATGCAGTGTGCCACAGCCAGCAACATTACTATTATCAATTTTGGTATGGGCAGCCCAGGTGCAGCCACCGTCATGGATTTGCTCAGCGCTATTGAGCCAAAAGCCGTATTGTTTTTAGGTAAATGCGGAGGGTTAAAAAAACGCAACAGCATTGGCGATTTGATTTTACCCATAGCTGCCATTCGCGGAGAAGGAACAAGCAACGATTATTTTCCGCCTGAAGTGCCGGCCCTGCCTGCATTTGCATTACAAAAAGCCATAAGCACTACCATACGCGATGCCAACTGCGATTACTGGACAGGTACGGTGTACACTACCAACCGCCGCGTTTGGGAGCACGATGATGACTTTAAACTCTATCTCCAAAAAATAAGAGCCTATGCTATTGATATGGAAACGGCAACCATATTTACCGTAGGCTTTTACAACAAAATACCAACCGGCGCACTATTGCTCGTAAGCGATCAGCCCATGATACCGGAAGGCGTAAAGACAGCTGCTTCTGATAAAAAAGTGACTAAGAAATTTGTACAGCGTCATTTGCGTTTTGGTATCGACTCACTAATGCAACTCATCAATCAGGGACTCACCGTCAGGCATCTAAAATTCTAAATGCGCATCGGTGATTGTCGTTATGCCTTTCGCAGAAACCTCAATAGCTGATGCTTATGCCCCCATGCCAATACCAGCGAAGCAATGAGCACTATGATGGCAAGCCTGAATAATTGACCGCCATCGCCAGCGCTTTCAATACCAATTACCATGATGTGTGATGCAATGGCGCCCACCATGGTACCGGCAGCCAGTAAGGCACCAATACCGGTGGTACGTGGCCAAAGAATAAGCACACTGGCCACCAGTTCCACGATACCTGTAAGCCATCGACCCCAGGGCTCAACGCCCAGTTTCGTAAACAAAGCAACGCTTTCTTCAGCACCGGTAAACTTGAACCATAGTGTTTGCAATAAGATTACCGCTGCTACAAGCCTGAGTATCCAGTATATTATTTTCATGTATTAATTTTTATGCGGTTTGTTATTTGACTTTTCAATTTAGCCCACGAACTTCTTCCAATTGGCATCTGCCTTTTGCTGCAGTGCATTTTCATTCTTGTTCCAAATGGTAAGGGTGTTGTTGAAATACTTGTTGTAAAAAAGATACAGCTTACCATTGAGAATCTTGAAGGTATCGGGGTCAATCTCAACCTTTTCGCCGCTGCTGCCCATGGCGTAGGCGCACCATCCACCGTATTGGGGTTCGTAACGTGCGGGATCAGCCAAAAAAGCTTTGCGATTTTCTTCGCTTGAAAAATAATAGGTAATGCCTTTAAAGCGTGCTGCCACTGCGCTTTTGCCTTTGATAGCTTTACCCGCTGTGAAATAAGCTACCGGATCGTAACCCTGAATAGCGGCACTACCGGCTTTTACATTAAAGTGTTTGCTACGCACGGCTTCATCAGTTTGAGCTGCCAGCGAAACAGAAGCCGCCGTAAACAAAAGCAACAACATGGTTTTCATAGAAATTTGTTTGATGGTGATTTGACACCGCAAAGATGTACGCTGCAGGGCCCGGTAAGTAGCAACAGAATTCCCATTGGCTTATCAATTTTTCCCTTTAACAAAAAAAAGACAACTACCCTTTTCAGGATAATTGTCTTGCTTTAATGTTTGGCCATGGTCTACTGCAATATTTCAGCCGGAGGCGCTTTTTGCAACAGGTATTGGTAAATGAATTTTGTTTTCAGGTTGCTGAAATGCGCATTACGTTTAGGCAGGTTCCGCCAGCCATGTCTTCCATCCGGATATAGCATCAGTTCAAAATCTTTTCCGGCATCCTGCAGCGCACCTATCAGTTGTATACTGTTTTGCACATGCACATTATCATCCATGGTTCCATGTACAATTTGAAGCATGCCTTTGTATTGATTAGCATAGGTCATTACGCTGGTCTTTTTGTACCCTTCGGGGTTTTCAGCGGGGGTATCCATGTACCGCTCTGTATAGTGGTTGTCGTACAAATGCCAGTCGGTAACGCTACCGCCGGCCATGCCGTGGGTAAATACATCGGCTGCATAAGTAAGCGCCATACAAGTCATGTATCCGCCAAAGCTGAAACCTGTAATACAAACGCGGGCAGGATCAGCAACACCCTTGCTTATAAAGTATTGTGCCATGTGGCGGAAGTCTTCAATCTCTTTGATACCCATTTGCCGGTGTATTTCGGTAATGCCGTTTTTACCAAAGTGACCACTGGCGCGATTATCAAAACTTACCTGTAGCAATCCTTCCTGCGCATACCATTGGCGTTGGGCGTTCCAGTTCCAGCTATCCATTACATTGGTGGCATCGGGGCCGCCATACACATTTACCAGCATGGGATATTTTTTTGCGGGATCGTAGTTGGCAGGCCAGGTGACCATGGCGGGCAAATCATATTTCCCGTCCGCACTTTTAATGCGTATAAGTTCCGTTTTGGCTATGGCATAATCGTTAATGGTTTCGCCAATAGCCGTGCCTAGCCTCTGCAGCACTTTGCCCTGCGTATTAGCCACCACAGTAGTGTAGGGTGTTTGTGCATTGCTATAGGTAGTTACATAATACTGGTAATTGGGCGAAAACTCTACCCGCATATGGTTGTACTCGCCAAAAGTTATGCGTTGCATTTTTTTACCATCAAGACTTACACGATATACGTCGTTGCGTGCCGAATTTTCTTTTCCTCTTGCCTGTACATAGGCCACTCGGTTTTTCTCATCAATACCCAATACATCTGTCACCGAATAATCGCCGGTTGTTATGGCATTTTTAAATTGCCCATCGGTGCCGTAGAGGTACATATGTTTCCACCCGGTTTTATCGCTGCGGATTATCATTTCCTTGCCATCATTAATAAAGGTGAGCCGGTCATCGGCTTCATCCAGGCTAATCCATGCACTCTGCTTTTCCTCATATACAATTTTCTTTTCGGTATTGGCACCATTAACGGCGTACATCACCAAATGATCTTGCCCGCGGTTTTGCCATTGTACAAAAAGTGCGCTGCCATCGGGCTTCCATTCGGGCCAGCCAAGCTGATGGTCGATAGCATCATTAAAATCTACCCAACGGGTGCTGCCACCCATGGGGCTTACAAATCCTAATTTGACCTTAGGGTTTGGATCGCCGGCCTTGGGATATCTGGTTTCTTCCAAAAAACCATGTGTGCCATTGCTATTGTACAAGGGAAACATATCAATCCCGCTTTGATCAAAACGCATGTAAGCAATTGTCTTGCTATCGGGGCTCCACCAAAATGCCCTAAAGGCTGTGGCGCGGCCAAAAATTTCTTCCCAATACACCCAGGATGCGTAGCCGTTTAATATAAGGTCGCTACCATCGGTGGTCAGTTGTACTTCTTTGCCCAACGCCAAATCCATAGCATACAAATTGTTGCTGCGGGTAAATGCCAGCTTACTGTTGTCGGGGCTCAGCATGGCATTATGCTCCTCGGCTTCCGTTTTTGTCAGTTGCTTTTCACCCGTGGGGGTACGCAGGAAAATATCACCACCGCGAATGCTTACCGAAGTGCCGTTTTCTTTGGGCGCTTCGGCAGTATAGGCAGCAAGTGTGCCTGTAGTAACATCCATTACTTTCATACCGCCATTGCCGCGATAGTTTATAATAAGCTCTTTATCACTTTTCCAGCCCACTACCTGTGGCATGGTGCCGATGATGCCCTGTGGCAGGCGGCCGCTTAATAATTCTTCTTTCGTAAAAACTTTTTGCTGTGCCAACGCGCTTGTTGTAATTACAACAGCAGGCAATAACCACGCAAACAATCGGGACGGAAATAATTTCATCATGCTTTATTAAGAATTGAAATGCTGCCATAGGACGATAAAAAAAGCCCCTGACAGCGGGGCAATATAGCAGAAGCCTGCAGAATACCGGTTGCGACCGGTTCTTTTTACAAGGTATTGGCTGCTAATAATGATAAATGGCTATTCGGCGGCCTTATCAGCAATTATCTGTTGATCGAGCACCTGCTTGTACAACTTCTGACTTTCCAGGGTAAGTGCATCGGCATTTATTTCCACATTGGGAATCAGGTCAATCACCGTATTTATACGGCCCTCGGTATCTAAAAACTTATTGAGCACCACCACTTTCTTTTGCTCCAGCACGCAATAACCGCTTTGAAAATTACCGCGTTCGTAGCGCACTACATACCCGTTTTCCGTGAGTATGCGTTCCAGATTCTTTAATGTTTGGGCATTTATTTTCATGCAAAAATGGCTTAACGGCCTGTGGCAAAAATACCGCATGTGCAGCGGTGTCTGCGGGCCTGTTTTCCACAGTATGGCTTGCTAAGGCGATGGGGCGCCATAAGTTTTTTCGGTTAACCGAATGCTGCGCTTTGAGCCCCAGCTAATTTTAATGACAAACAGATTATCATAGTCGTTCTCCTGAATATCGCCGCTAAAACTGGTTTGCAGGCCAAGGCTGCGCACCATGGCCGGCACGGTATTGCTATGGCCTGCCACCAGGTACTTTTTGCCCTTAATCTGCGCAAGCGAATCCAAAAGGGCATTGCCGGTATTGGCCTGATAAATAATTACGGGTAGTGTTTTAGCGTCGGCAAGGGGCTTTACCGTTTGCTGTGTACGGCGAAACTGCGTAGCAAACACGGCCGCCATATTTTCTGCCTGCAGGGTTTGTTTAAGTGCAATAGCACGTTGCTGTCCCGCAGCGCTCAGGTTCACATCGTTTCCGGTAGTGGCATCGGGTGGTGCCTTTTCGGCGTGTCTTACCACATAAATAGTGGTGCTACTGCACGCACTCAGCAAAAAAAACATGGCCATAATTGCAACAAAATGCTTCATCCTTGTGCCTTTAGGTAAGGGTGAAAGATAGGCAAACTGCTATGGCAATACGCAAACTACCACGGGCAACGGGTTACAGATGGCTGGCAATAGTGCTTTATGGTTTCTGTCTGCTGCCACTGCTTACGCAGGCACAATGGTCGTTTCGCACCCTTGATGTTTCAACAAACGGAGGTCTTGATTTGGGCAGGTTTACCCAAAGCCAGCAGGTATTTGATAACCGGCAGGATGTGGGAACGGTTGCCGCGCAATTTCAGCTGCAGGCCTTAGCGCAATGGCAAAATGGCCGCCATGCATTGCAAGCCGGCCTCGGCTACCGGCTAGACCATTGGGCTATGAACCGAACGAATTTTGGAGATGTGCTGGCTGCGCTGCTCATTATCCCTTTTGGCGGCAGCGGCAATATAAACGATGGATGGCCGGAACGGGTGAGTGCTAAAATTCATCAGGTAAGCTTACCGATAGGCTACAATTACCGCCTTAGCCCCAATGCAAATGCTCCCGTGCAAGTGGCCGTGCGGCTATTGGTACTGCCAGCATTTGTGGCAGGCAAAAGCATTAGCCTGCAACCCGAGAATGAACCTACACCGGGAATAGCCGCCGCTTTACAGGAGGATTATAAAAATGCGGCCGGCCAATGGTCGCTTATGGTAGCACCGGAACTGAACCTGCATTTTCAACCCACGCCCGGTGGCGCCACTATTTACTTTGGCCTTCAACCCTTTGCTGCCGATCTCGTACGCCCCACCGCTGAATGGATGAAGGGAGGATTAGTTTTGCGTACAACCCTTGGCATGCAAATACCGCTTGTTAAGAAATAAAGCCACAAAGTGGTGGGCATCATTTTTCCCTTATTTTGCCCGCATTAATAAGCCGCAGCTATATGTCGCAGAAAAAAGCATCCGCCAATAAGCATCATTCCGTAGTTGACCATTCACCCTTATTTGGCCGCAGCAATTATTTGTTTATGGCCATTGGTGCCGTAGTAATGGCATTGGGTATGCTACTGATGGCCGGTGGCAAAAGCGCGGACCCCAAAGTGTTTGATTACAACGAAGTATACAGCACTACCCGCATTACCGTTGCGCCCATTCTCATTATCGTAGGCATGGTCATTGAGGTGTATGCCATATTCCGTAAAAGCAAATAATAAGCGTCAGTTTAAGTAGCCCATGAACATTTTTCAGGCTGTGGTTCTGGCCATTGTAGAAGGACTTACAGAATTTTTGCCTGTAAGCAGTACCGGCCATATGATTGCTGTAAGCAGCATCATGGGTATTCACGAAGAGGCATTTACCAAACTATTTGAAGTAGCCATACAATTAGGTGCTATTGTAAGCGTGGTAGTGTTGTACCACAAAAAGTTTTTGCAGCTGCGCAACCGGCAGTTTTTTATAAAACTTATAGTTGCTGTAATACCTGCATTAATTATTGGCTTTCTGTTGGGTGATTATATTGATGCCTTGCTGGAAAGCCCTACCACTGTGGGCATCGCACTTGTGGCAGGAGGCATATTCTTCTTATTTGTAGATAAAATTTTTAATAAGCGTGGCCTGCAGCACGAAGAAAATATACCCCTGCCCTCGGCATTGGTGGTAGGCCTCTTTCAATGCATAGCCATGATACCCGGCGTTAGCCGCAGCGCTGCCACCATTATTGGCGGTTTACAGCAAGGCTTTAGCCGTAAGGTAGCAGCAGAGTTTTCTTTTTTTCTGGCTGTGCCCACCATGGCTGCAGCTACCGGGTATAAGCTACTGAAGGCCTATCTGGATACTCCCGAAATATTGGTGGACAAGCATAATCTTTTGGTGCTGGCCATCGGCAATGTAGTAGCCTTTATTGTAGCCATGCTGGCTATCAAATTTTTTATTGAGTACGTCCAAAAGCACGGCTTTAAAGCTTTTGGCTGGTATCGCATTGCGGTTGGCATCATACTCCTGCTGTTGGTGTATACCGGCTATATCGGGTAATCAAATCCTTGGTTTTTTCTCCATCCGTTAACTGCTTACTACCAATTGTTAAGCGGGGTTAGGGTGTTGTAATGGTACACCACAGTTTTACATCAGCATTTACCTAAAACCATTTTGCTGATATGAAAACGACATTTGCTTCTCTGCTAACTATGCTCCTGTCTATGCTTTGCATTACTCATGCAAATGCACAAAGTGTAGGTATTGG
>JAHEMO010000272.1 GCA_024643625.1 Chitinophagaceae bacterium | reverse complement strand
CATTAAATACAGAGCTTCCAGCTACCAGCACCGTTGCCCCGGCGTCTATAATAGCTTCTGCATTTTGCAGGGTTACGCCACCATCTATTTCTATTTCCACCTGCAGGCCCTGCATATCAATAATCTGGCGGAGCAGGCTGATTTTATTAAGGGTATGCGGGATAAATTTTTGGCCGCCAAAGCCGGGGTTCACACTCATCAGGCATACCAAATCTACATCGGCAATAATATCGGCCAGCACGCTAACCGGTGTATGCGGATTAAGGGCTACACCTGCTTTCATCCCCAATCCTTTTATCTGCTCAATGTTCCGGTGCAGGTGCGGGCACGCTTCATAATGTACCGTAAGTATATCGGCGCCTACATGACGGAAATCTTCGGCATATCGCCCCGGTTCTTCAATCATCAGGTGTACATCAAAGGTCTTGCTTGTACCCTGTCGTATACTGGCCAATACCGGTAATCCAAAGCTGATATTGGGAACAAAACGGCCATCCATAATATCGAGGTGCAGCCAATCGGCTTCGCTTTCCTGCACCATAGTAATTTCCTGATCGAGCTTTAAAAAATTGGCGGCTAGCAACGAGGGTGCTACAATCGGATACATCATGGCAGCAAAACTAATGGTTAGCCCTTTGCGCAAAGTCTATCTATGCGCCGCAGCACCGGGGTGTTAATAAGATTTATGAAACGAAAGCATAGCAACAAAAACCTAATGACAATACCATGACAAAGGTGATAGGCTACCACGGCTACTTTTGCCAGCTTATGAAAAGAGTCGTATGGTTGGGCAGTCTCGCAATGGCATTGCTTACTTTGTTATCGTTCAGTAAAAAGGGACCTTTGAATTTCAGGGGTAGCGTGCAGGTAAATGATACCATCGTTTATCCGGATGAAACGCATTTTAAAAATGTGCAGCAGCTCACTTTTGGAGGCGACAATGCCGAAGCATACTTTAGTTACGATGGTAAATGGTTGATTTTCCAAAAAACCAATCCTAAGGAAAACATTATGTGCGACCAGCAATTTATTGGTCGCATACCCACCAAACCGGGTGAAAAATTTGAACCCAGATTGATCAGCACCGGAAAAGGGCGTACCACCTGTGGCTTTTTTACAAAAGATGGCAAGCATGTTATTTATGCCAGCACCCACCTTGGCGGGGCAGATTGCCCGCCGGTACCCGACAGAAGCAAATATGGTAACCGCTATATATGGCCTTTGTACAAAAGCATGGACATATTTATGGCTGATCTGAATGGAAAAATAGTAAAGCAACTCACCAACGCCGATGGTTACGATGCGGAAGCTACTCTTAGCCCCGACGGTAAAAAAATGCTGTATACCAGTGTAAAAAGCGGCGACCTTGAACTTTGGATAATGGATTTGGCTTCGGGCCAGGAAAAGCAGGTAACTGACATGCTTGGCTACGATGGCGGCGCATGGTTTAGCCCTGATGGTTCAAAATTAATTTGGCGGGCAAGTCGGCCAGAAACAGATGCTGAAATAAAAGAATACAAAGAACTATTGGCGGAAGGTTTGGTGGCACCTACCAAAATGGAAGTATGGGTAGCCAATGCCGATGGAACAAATGCCAAACAGGTTACTTCGCTGGGACAGGCCAATTGGGCACCCGCATTTATGCCGGATAGCAAGCGTATCATTTTTGCCAGCAATCATGAATACCAGCGCGGTTTTCCATTTAATATGTACACTATGAATGGCGATGGCAGCAATCTTACCAAAGTGAGCCGCGATAAGGGTTTTGATGCCTTCCCTATGTTTAGCCGCGATGGCAAAAAAATTGTTTTTTGCAGCAACCGAAACAATGGCGGCACCCGCGACACCAATATTTTTGTGGCCGATTGGGCAGAGTAAAAACTAACCTACAGTTTACGGCACGGCCAACCAACCCGATGACCGCATCCAATTGAGGCAGGCTTCAAACCAGTCTTCTTTTGTAGTGGGGTTTACCATACCAAAACCGTGGCCGCCCTTCGGGTAGATATGCATTTCCACTGGTATTTTTTGTTTAATAGCTGCAGTAGCAAATGCAATGCTGTTGGCGGCCGGAACGGAACCATCATCTGCCGCATGTACCAAAAAAACCGGTGGAGTAGCCGCAGTTATCTGCAACTGATTGCTGTATTTTTTTACCATGGCCCCGGTAGGCGCTTCGCCCAACAAATTTTTGCGGGAGCCTGCATGGGTGCTGCTATCAAATTGCATATTGATTACGGGGTAAATAAGTATGCCAAAATCAGGGCGTACGGAATGGTTGGTGTTCACCAGTTTTTCGGTAAAATGAGTAATGCCCGTTGAAGCCAAATGGCCACCCGCTGAAAAACCCATCACGCCAATTTTATTCGTATCAATTTGCCATTCAGCTGCATGGGCTCTTACCTGCACAATAGCTTGCTGCAGATCCTGTAACGGCCGTATTTCCTTATGCGTCATGCACTCATCATTAGGCAAGCGGTATTGCAGTATAAAGGCTGCCACTCCGGCTTTGCTAAAACGTTCGGCCACATCGTAACCTTCGTGGGTAATGGCCAGCCTGGCATAGCCGCCGCCGGGACAAATAATAACCGCTGCAGTTGGCTTTACTGCCGCAGGCAGGTAGATAGTTAAGGTGGGCTCGGTGACCTGCGCCACTGATTGTCGCCCGTTTTCAGTTTTTACAGTGTACACCAAATTGCAGGATTGTGCGCCTGGTATTTCGCCATCGTAAACATTTATTGTTCTTTGGGCCATAATGCTACTCATGCAAAAAAGAGATAATAGAGATGTCAGTAAATATCGCATAGCTAATAACCTTGATGGCCGAAGGTGGTGAAAACAAACAAGCATCCATAATATTAATCTTTCCTCTTTATCCAAATCCTGATGCCGGGTTCGAGGGTATCCTATCCCAATAATTAACCTGGTCTCAATAAGGATAAGGCCTGATTTTCAGGAATCGACTGCCGTGTTGCTGCCATTTTCCCGGTAATTTATATCCTACTTTCAATGGGCAACCCGGCTTCCGGTATTTTTGCGCCTTATCATGTTAGCACAATCTCCCTTTTTATTGTACAGCGATGGCGAAGGCAACATTTTTGAAGACCAAAGCTTGTATGCTATTGGTCGCAGCGGTTGGGATGCCTACGAAGTATCGGAAGATAGCTGGATACCCCTGCCCGATGGCGGCAACCTGTACGAGCTTCCGGGAAGAAAGGGTATTGGAATAGATGTAAAAACAGGCGACATGCGGCTCTGCGACAAGGGTTGGGCCGTTGCAGCATTTGTACCTCCGGCCCATACAGGCTTGTATCTGGCAGCCTATGAAACCGAAGCCGGAGCACCAACCCTGCCACTATTTTGCTATACTGCTGCAGGATGGTACAATGATCAATTTTATGTGACCGCGGTTCGTATTGAACCCGATATACGGCAGGAATGCAGTGGCTATATTGACGATACCATCCAAAGCGGTGCCAAACATTTACTGGCAGCCTACCCGCACAACCGATTGGTGCGCCACCTGATGGATAATTGCTGCAATACCTACAACTGCCCCGCGGCCAGAAATTTTGCCATGAGCAGGTGGGAATGCCCCGTTCCGGCTTCACCCGCCTGCAATGCCAATTGTGTGGGTTGCGTAAGTTTTCAGCCGGAAGAAGAAACAATCACAAGCCCGCAGGATAGATTGACCTTTAAGCCAACGGCTGAAGAAATTGTAGAGTTTACCGTGCCTCATTTGCAAACTGCGCCTTTCCCCATTGTAAGTTTTGGGCAGGGATGCGAAGGCGAGCCCTTGCTGATGTGGGAAACGCTATGCGAAGCCATCAAAGAAATCAGAAGGCATACGGACAGAGGTTCCATAAACATTAATACCAACGGCAGCAAACCGGCAGCAGTGGCAGCCATGTGCGAAGCTGGACTGAATAGTATTCGCGTAAGTACCAACAGTGCCCGCGAAGAAATTTATACCCCATACTACCGCCCCAATAATTACAATTTTGCAGATATCGTGGAGAGCCTCAAAGTAGCCCGCAGCTATGGCGCCTGGACGAGCATCAACTATTTTGTATTTCCCGGCATGACGGATAGCGAAGCCGAATATGAAGCCCTGCGCAAACTGATAAGCGATACGGACTTGTGCATGATTCAATGGCGAAATTTTAATATTGACCCTGATTGGTATCTGGGCAAAATAAATGTTTCGGATGCCGGCGATTGCATGGGCATCAAGCAAATGATGGAACTGATACGCGAGGAATTTCCGACGCTGAAGTTTG
>JAHEMO010000053.1 GCA_024643625.1 Chitinophagaceae bacterium | reverse complement strand
CGGTGTTGAGACATGGGAGCCCAGATTCAGCTATCATGGTTTCAGATATGTTGAAATTACTGGTATCTCAACAAAGCCTGATATGAATATGATCAGGGCTATTTTAGTAGCCACCGATATAGAGCAAAAGGGCAGTTTTAGTTGTTCGGATCCTTTATTAAATAAAATGGATACCGTCAGTAGATGGACTATTGTCGATAATATTCATGGTATTCCGGAGGATTGTCCGCACCGTGAAAAATGTGGTTGGTTAGGTGATGCCCATGCGTTTTGTGAATATGCCTTGTACAATTATAAAATGGAGAACTTTTATAAAAAATACATGGAAGACATTCGGACACAAATGCAGTCGGTAAAAGGTAAAAACGACCCTGATGTCCTTTATAATGTGCCAACCATGATTGCTCCCGGAAAACGCACATCTGGCATTGCTAAGTTGGATTGGGGGATAGCGACCATCTATTTGCCATGGTACAACTACCTATACTATGGCGATACTTCCATTGTAGCAGATTATTATGACGATATGAAGGGCCTTACAGGATACTATCTTTCCTTTAAGAATAGTAAGGGTATAATAGACAATGGCATGGGCGATTGGTGTCCGCCACTTTGGGACAGATTGGGCAATCCAGGTGCTATGGAGTGCGACCCGGTTATATCAGCTAATGCTTATTTCTATGATATACTTGGGATAATGGAAAAGTTTGCAGTCCTGCAAAACGATGGCGATTTTGAGGCAAGAATGCGTACTGAAAAGCAACTCCTCCTCGAAGCTTTCAATGCTGCATACTTAGTAACGATTCCGCAAACAACGCATAAATGGTATGGCAGTCAAACCGCAACGGTTATGGCATTGCAATTCGGTATGGTTTCAGAAAAGGAATTAACTGAAGTAGTTAACGGCTTAGCTTACAATATCAATGTCATCAAAGGCGGACACCATGCAACGGGCATTCATGGCAACCGCTACATCTATACCGTGTTAAGTAAGTATGGTAAGGCTGATTTAGCACACCAAATCTTAACCACTCCAACATTTCCAAGTCAAGCCTATATCTTAAATTATGGTTTCACCACCTGGCCCGAACGCCAGTTTGAATGGGCTAAGGAGAAAGAGCTTACCAACTCTTTAAATCACCCAATGCACAGTGGTTTTGCCGCTTATTTTTATGAAGTTTTAGGAGGCATTAAACCCAAATACGAAAATCCGGGTTTTAAAGAATTTACGGTAAAACCTATTTACCCAAAACATATCACGGAATCGAAAGTAAATATTCCGACACCGTATGGTACCATTCATAATAGTTGGACCTGTCAGGATTCTAAGTTCAAAATGACATTAGAGGTACCTTTTAATACCAAAGCTCATCTCATATTGACTGATAAAGATTTTCAGTCACTTAAAATTAATCATGTTGATTTTGTAATATTTCAGCAAGAAAAGAAAATAGTTGTCGATAATACCGATGTGGTGTTAGGTTCGGGCGTTTATACGATTGAATATGCGAAGTATTGAGGTATGCTATGTCAGCAGTGTTACAATGAAGATGTAACGGTAGCCTCACCGTTTTTAGGACAGTTTTTGGTGAAGTGTATCGGAGTACAGCAAGGGCTCTTCTGTACAAGAATGCTATACCATAAATGTATACTGATTACCCAAAACCCGTAAAAGTTTGTAGCATTGGGCATGCGCATTTTGTTTTCCATATGGTGTATGCTGCTTTCCCTGGCAGCCGCCTCCCAAGCCGTTATTCGTTATAACCAATTAGGCTATACCACCCAAAGCCCCAAAATACTGGTGGCAGGCAGTAAGGATGCCGGCTTTGTTATCAGGCAGGCCTATATAGAAAATCTTTTTACAGCCCAGCGATTACAGATATCTGCCGTAAACATCAGCGGCGATTTTGGGGCGTATGGGCCATTTGTTCACAGCTATCGAATTGACCTTACAAATATTACCGCACCGGGCAGTTATCGCCTCGTAATAAACGACAGTATAGAAAGTGGCGTCATCCGCATTGGCGATGCGGTGTACAAGGGCAGCGCCGATTTTTGCCTTCGGTATATGCGGCAACAACGCAGCGGGTTCAATCCTTTTTTGAAGGACAGTTGCCATACGCAGGATGGATACGTGATGTACAGTAACGACGCGTTCTTGCCGGATAGCACGCATGTGGATGTAGCAGGTGGCTGGCACGATGCCAGCGATTATTTGCAATACACAACTACCACGGCCAATGCAGCCTATCATTTGCTGATGGCCTACCGCGATAACCCGCATGCATTTGGCGATACCAAACAAGCCAATGGGCTGAATGGAAAAAATGGAATAGCCGATGTATTAGACGAAGCCAAATGGGGATTGGACTGGCTATTGAAAATGCATCCTGAACCAAACTATATGTTTAGCCAATTGGGCGACGACCGCGATCATATCAGTATGCGCATACCCAAAGAAGATTCTCAATATGGAAAAGGGTATGAACGACCTGTTTATTTTTTGACAGGAGAGCCGCAGGGCCTTGGAAAATACAAAAACAAAACAGCGGGAACTAGTTCCATTGCTGCAAAGTTTAGCAGTGCATTTGCCTTGGGTAGTAACGTTTTTTTACGAAGTAATAAAAGTTATGCAACACTATTGGGAAGCAAAGCATTATCCGCTTTGGACTATGCCAATTTGAAACGGGGGTTTACGAATACGGCCCCCAATAGAGCCCCTTATTATTACGAAGAAAGCAATTGGGTAGACGATATGGAATTGGCTTATGCAGCCATGTACAATGGACTCGATTCCGTGCTAAGCAACATGGAAAATGGAAGTAATAGCCATACAGCGATGATGGCAGATTTGTTAGATTCTTCGTTTGCTTTTGCGCAAGCAGAACCTAATACTCCATGGCTCGGTGCAGATACAGCACGACATTATGAGTGGTATCCTTTCATTAACGTAGGACATTATGAACTGGCAAAATTGCTGGACGAAAAAAGGCGTAAAACCATTCTCCACTTTTACCGGCAGGGTATTGAAAAAGTTTGGACTAAAGCGAAGCAAAATGCGTTTTACCGCGGCGTGCCTTTTATCTGGTGCAGCAATAATCTTACGGTGTCATTTGCTATGCAATGCCTATGGTACCGGGAGCTGTCGGGCGATAGCCGCTTCCGGGCGTTGGAACAGGCCAATATCGATTGGCTGTTTGGCTGCAACCCCTGGGGCACCAGCATGGTATATGGCCTGCCTGCCTGGGGCGATACGCCGGAGGATCCGCATTCTGCATTTACGCATCTCAAAAACTATCCCATCGACGGCGGACTGGTAGATGGACCCGTGTACACTTCTATCTTCAAAAACCTGATTGGGCTTACCCTGTATCAGCCGGATGAATATGCCGAATGGCAAAGCGACCTGGCTGTATACCACGACGATTATGGCGATTATAGCACCAACGAACCCACCATGGATGGTACGGCCTCGCTTATTTACCTGCTGGCAGCGCAGGAAAAAAATGAAGGCGGGCAAAAGCAGGAAGCGCCACCGGCAAAAGCATCGCCAATCACCTACCAACAAGGCGCTATGGTACGCGGCGATAGCACTGTGCCGGCCATAACGCTGGTATTTACCGGGCACGAATTCACGGAAAGCGCGGCAAGCATTTTGGCTACGCTTAAGCAAGAGGGGGTGCCGGCGGCATTTTTCCTGACGGGCGATTGTATTAATGCAAACCCCGCTTTGGCGAAGCAGATTGTGGCGCAGGGCCATTACCTCGGTGCCCACAGCAACAAACATTTGCTGTATGCGCCATGGACCAACCGCGATAGCTTGCTGGTAACGCAGGCGGTGTTTCAGCAGGACTTACTGGATAACTATGCAGCTTTGGCAATGATTGGCGTAGCGGCCCATCAGGCACCTTACTTTTTGCCACCATACGAGTGGTATAATAACAAGATAGCAAGCTGGACAGATGAACTGGGATTGCAACTCATAAACCATACCGGCGGTACCCTGAGCGCCGCCGATTATACCCTCAATACCGATAAGAACTTTCGCAGCAACGATGCCATACTGCAGTCCATTCTGGCGCAGGCAAATAAGCCCGGTGGGCTCAATGGTTACCTCCTGCTCATGCACATCGGCGCGGGCAAAGGTCGAAGTGAAAAGTTTGCCGATAGGCTGCCTGATCTAATTGAAACACTGAAGGGCGGCGGGTATCGCATGGTATCTATTAGCGAAATGTTGCATCAATACAGCAAATTGATGCAATAAGGCAGACACCACCACGCTACACAAGTTCACTATTAATGGCTTTGGTTGTTAATGCTTGAGTATCTTCACATATTGTATGCACTCAAACCAAACGCTTATGAAGAGTAAAATTTCACTTTTACTGTTTTTTGTTTCATTATCCTTTTTTGCACGAGCCCAAAACTTAAATGGTATGGCCACGGGCAATTTTGCCGGTATAGCCGGATTGCAATTTAATCCTGCCAGTATTGTGGACAGTCGCTACAAATTTGATTTGAACATAGCTGCTATTCAATATACCTACGACAATAATTACCTCAATATGAAGCCCGGTGTTTTTGTACGCCGGCTATTTAAAAAGGATCCTTACAATAGTTCATGGGATGCAGTAAAAACAGATCTGTTAAGCCGAACCGGTTTAGCGCCCGAAACCAGGGTATATGCCCGTCAGCAGCAGAATTTTTTGCTACCCCTCAGCATGATGATTACCACGGGTAAGCGCTCAGCCGTAGCCCTTAGTTTGCGCAATCGTTATATTACCCAAATGCAGGGATTGAACGTGGCTACCGCAGATATGATCTACGATCAGTTGCGCAATCCGGCGCAGTATGGCATCACCATGAATAATGATGGCTTCCAAACCCGGTTTATGAACTGGCAGGAAATTGGATTTACATACGGCCGGGTCCTTTTCAACTGGAATCGCCATTTTATGAAAGCAGCTGTTACGGCCAAATGGTTGGGTGCCAATGCCGGTGCCGTTATCGAAGCGGAGCAACTGAGCGTTCGGTTTGCCGATAGTCAGCACCTGAGCATGCAATCGCCTTCCATCACCTATGCCCGTACCCAACGTGCCGATTTTGGCGCTTTCAACCGGGTGGACTTTGCGCGGAACCTGGAGGGACAAAGCGTAGGTTTTGATGTGGGCCTCGTGTACGAGTTCAGGGGTCGAATAGGCAAGTTTAAATACACAGATGAGGATATGGAATCGCGCCTGCGCCGCGATAAAAACAAATACACGCTAAGGCTTGGTGTAGCACTCAATGATATCGGTAAAGTGAGTTTTGACAACCGTTTGGCGCTTACACGCAATCACTCGGCAAGTTTTAATAATTGGGATTTTGGCGGGGTAAAAGCCAACAGCATTGGCAACTGGGATACTGCCTATGCCCGGCAGGTCAACTATTTTGCCAATCAGGAAGAGGGCTTTAGCATTCAGTTGCCTACTGCCTTTATAGCCAATGCCGACCTGCATTTGTTTGGCGGCTTTTATATTAATGCTGCCATGCAACGCAATGTAAACAAGATAGACAGGGGGGGCACAACCCGCCTGCGAAATGCGGAATGGTATGCCATCACGCCAAGATTTGAAGGGCGATTCTTTGGCATTTATACGCCAATCATAATGGCCCGTAATGGCAATAAGGACGAGCTCACCTTTGGCGCTACAGTTCGGCTGGGGCCTTTGTACGTGGGCTCCAATAATTTGCTGGATCTGGTGCAAAATACGCAAACGCCGAGGGCCGATGTGCACGCCGGTTTTCGCATCCCCATCGCCTATGGAAAGCCAACAAAACTGAGCCGAATGGTAGAAAAGGAAACCGGGGTATCCTTGTCAGATGGTATGGATTCGCTTGAAACCCGTAATGCTGCCCTTGAGGCAAGAGTGGCGGTGTTGGAGCAAATGGCCGACACAGGCTGGAGGCCTACCGTTATTGTAAACAATTACATTACGGATAGCATGGGCAAAACTGCCGTGCAATCGCAGGTGAGCGGTCAGCAAACCCGTTCACAACAAACCGCATCTGCTACCTATACCCAACAACAGGTAGATAGCATCAACAGCGAAAACGATAAGCTGCGGCAGGATGTGAAAAAGCAAATGAAAAAAGAAGGTATTCAGGAGCCAAAAGCGCCAAAGACTTCTAAAAATGAGAAGAAGAACCGCAAGCGCGAAGATCAGTACCGTAAAGATCAAAAGCAATATAACGATGCCATTGAAAAAGAAATGCGTAAGTCGCGCAAGCAGGATGCCATTACCTCAGCAGCGCTCATAAGTGCAGTTTCGGCTGGTGTTATAGTAGATGCCAACGGCAATAAGGTAGTGCCCGATACCATTAGAGTGGTAAAAACGGACACCATTTACCAGGGTGGTCAAAGGGTAGACACCGTGTATGTACGCGATACCGTGAAAGCGGCAGTAGCCGGCACAGCCGTTGCGCCAACCATTGTGGCACCTGTAGCTGCGCCTGAAACTGTCCGCGCTCCGGAATACTTTATCTATTTTGACAATGCAAGCGCAACAGTAAGTCCGGCGTATAAGGATATTTTGGACGAAGTGGGCAAAACCATTCGCCTTAACCCGGAAAAAGTGGTACACCTGGTGGGCCGAACCGATGCCACCGGATCACCGTCGGCAAACAAGTCGCTGGCTAATAAGCGCCTTGATGCCGTGGTGCAGCAACTCAAATTGCGCGGCATTAACCTTAACCAAATAGAACGTGAAGTGAACGTAAGTGACGAACAAACCAAGGTGCCGGCAGAGGAAAAAAGAAGGGTGGAAATTGTAATAGGAAACTAGTGTACCATCCTGTTTTTAAGCAAAACCCGGCATTCGCCGGGTTTTGCTGTTTTGGATGAATGACAATCATTAAGGCTTTTTTTCGGATTGCAGGTTTAAATTTGCAGCCATGGAATTTGAAAAAATACACAACAAGGGACAGGCAAGGCTCTTTGAGAATCCTGTGCTTGAATCACTCACTAAGGCACACCCGTTGGTTATTTGGGGCATGTACATCCCTATTTTAGGTTTCTTATTGTATCATGCTTCTTCCAATTTTGCATTCACCCAATTGCAAGTTTGGGGTATTTGGGGGCTTGGATTTATTAGCTGGACCATATTCGAATATTTTGCTCATCGGTTCTTGTTTCACATGGTGCCAACATCCAATTTGGGTAAGAAGATTTCCTACATCATGCATGGCAATCACCACCACTTTCCCCGCGATAAGCAGCGACTTTTTATGCCCCCGTTGCCCAGTATAATTCTCGCCTCAGCCATTTTTTCGCTTATGTATCTGGCTATGGGTAATTACGCTTTTATGTTTTTTCCCGGCTTTTTGATAGGCTATTTAATGTATGGCAGCATGCATTATGCCATACATGCCTGGAACCCACCTTTCAAATGGATGAAGCCCTTGTGGCGGAATCATCATTTGCATCATTATAAAGATGAGCATCGTGGTTTTGGCGTAAGCACCACTATTTGGGATCGTGTTTTTGGCACGATGTGGGACCTGAGGAGGGAAAAAGAGGATAAAGACCAGGTACAGGCGTTGATGTTTGAACGCAAGCAAAAATCGGGCAGCAAATCTCTTGATGCTTAACCACAGGTAATCTGCGTTAGCGTTTAGCTCTTAAGATGCCATCTGGATGGCTGCCAGGTTACCATTCCTATAAGCTTCAAATTATTTATTCGTTCCACCGATCCTCGTCAGGAATATCGTTGCGTTTTTCGGCCCATTGTTTTTTGGTTTGCAGGGATTGTATCATGCGCTCTACAATGAGAGCCGCAATCAGATCTTCCGTAGGTTGGGATGCTTCTAAGGCTAACACATTTTTTAAGCGTGTTTCATCCACGTCAATCCTGTACAGTGTTTGTACCAGTCGATTGAAGTCGTGTTGTATTAGCCAGGCTACTGCATGTTGAAGCTCGCTATACCATTCGGGCGATTGCAGTACCAATTGGTTTTGCTCTGCCAGTAAATTTTCAAATTTCGTCGCCGCATTTTCCATGTGGCTAAGCTACGCCACAGCGGCTTGCCGATGTGCTGATGCCGATTCTTGTGATGCCGCCTCCATCATGGCGTTAGCCACCATGGAATAGGCCATCGCCCACGCTTGTTTTAATTCAGCGTTCCAGCGCTTGCCCAGGCCCTGCGCCAATGTGTCTAATAAAACTGCGCCAACAATATCGTAATGCGCAGGTTGCGCACCGTATTGGTGGTGGCGTTGGCCTAGTTTGGCCACATCTTGCAATATGGTTTCCGGATGGTGCAAATGGCTTACCACGTAGCCCAGCGTATACATAAGTTTTCCGGCTTGCGCTGCAATAGGTTGCTTAAACATAGCTCTGGCTTGCGGCGCAGTGTCAAACAGATTTTTGTAGAATAGTTCGCCCGCTTGCTGCGCTATGGGTTTTAGCCATGTAAATGATTCTTGTACAAGTGTAATTTGCTGTGTGGTCATTGCTATATTTTTTTCGTTATGCTGAAATGATGATTCAAAGCTCAATAGTGCTGGCCAGAGATTGGTATATAGCTTAACCAATGGTGACTTTCATTTATTCTACGGCCATAGCGGGCGGGTACAAACCGGCAGCCGAAAAAATTTCGGCAATTGTTGTAAGCAAATGAACAGTGGTGTTACTAATGAGTAAAGCCACGTAACATGAGTATATCACTATCATCCAACTTTAACCGTATAGGCTATGGCATAATGGTGTTATGCGGAATAGTCTTTCTCAGTATAGGTAATCTTTCCAATGCCAGTATATATCTGGGCCTCGCTTTTATTTTCGATCCTTTTGATGCCACAATAGCGTGGCCAAAACGTCCGGTTTGGCAAAGGGCATGGACAGTGGCTCATCTTGTTGCAGTGCTTGTGATTATGGTAGCAGAGTGGGTGCCCTGGCAACAGCTGTCAGCCACCTGACACAAGAAAGCTGCAACGGTAAGATGCAGCTTTAGTAGCCCCGCCGGGAATCGAACCCAGATCTAAAGTTTAGGAAACTTCTATTCTATCCGTTGAACTACAGGGCCATTTGGCGGCGAAAATAGGTGAAACCGCCATTTTTTGCCGGGACACCGTAATTTAACCCACTTAAATACTTTGCATGTCCAATCGCTACCGGCTACTCTTTTTGGGATTTGCCTTCCTGCCTTCTTTGCTGTGGGCGCAATCTTCGCCTACCCGACTCAACCATATCGCCCTGTCGGTAAAAGAACTGGGCAAGAGCACGGCGTTTTATACGCAAATGCTGTCCCTCGATACCATTCGGCAGCCCTTTGATGATGGCAAGCATGTATGGTTTGCCATAGGAGGTGGCGCGCAATTGCACCTTATTGAGGGTGGGCCCCTGCCTTCCATGGTCAAAGGCAATCATTTGTGTTTTTCCGTTGGCTCTGTTGCTGATTTTACCGCCAGGTTGCGCAAAGCCGGCATAGGCTGGGAAGACTGGCCCGGCAAGCCTAATACCATTACCACTCGTCCCGATGGAATCCACCAACTGTATATCCGCGATCCGGATGGCTATTGGATTGAAGTTAACGATGACCACTGATGCCCTTAACCCCTTGCCGTTATATTTGCCGCCCTAAATAGTTAGTACATGAAGTTTTATAATCTGCTGTTGCGTTACCGGTTTTGGATTGGGCTGGTGTTTTTGGCAGCAGCTATTGCCATTAATATTTACGCGGGTTTCTGGCCTGCATTCTTCCTCTATTTTGTAGCGGCGGTACTCATTTTTACGCATTTCTTTATTGGGCCTCTGCGGCTTATTCAGCAGCATATTGAAGATGGCGATGTAGAAGGTGCCGAGAAAGTGCTGGATATGATTTGGTATCCCGGCTTGCTGTACAAACCTATTCGGAGTGCTTATTACAGCATAAGAGGCCAATTGGCCATGATGAAGCAGGATTTTGGCAAAGCCGAAGAACTGATGAAAAAAAGTGAGCAGCTCGGCAGCCCGATGGCCGATGTGGAAGGCGCCAATAAATTGCAATTGGGTATGCTGGCCATGCAGCGTGGCGATCTTAAGCAGGGCGAAAATTATATCCGCGCAGCCCTTCGTGCGGGCATCCCCGATGCGGATAGTTCGGCTATGGCCTATTTACAAATGTGCCAGATTTATATTCAGAAAAGGCATTTTAAAGCGGCGAAGGATATGTTTCGTAAGGCTAAAGCCGCTAAGCCTTCTAACCCGGAGGTGGTGAAACAAATTAAAGAATTGAATAGTCAGATTAGCCGAATGCCGGGATAAAGAAAAATCCCGAACCGGGCAATCATTGCCGGTAGCAGATTTAAGTAGCGTTATTGCCACGCAAGTTTTTCCAGTACATACGGCACAAATACAATAAGCCCAACCACTGCACTCAGTATAGCTGCCCATAATACCGCGCCGGCGGCAATATCTTTTATCCTGCCGATGGATTCGTGTCTTGCCGGTTCTACAAAGTCAGCAAGTTTTTCTATAGCAGCATTAATCATTTCTAGTGATATAACGAGTGCTATACACAGCAGCACGGCCAGCATTTCGGCTTTGGTAATGTGGAACCAGGCACCTGCCATAAGTACCAACACTACTACACCCAGTTGGATTCTGCCATTATCATCGGCACTAAAAAAAATGCGCAGTCCATTGCCGGCATAGCCAAGTCTGGCCAAAAATTTTTTCATCTGTATTGCTTTGCAGCTAATGTAATCTGCTGGCTGCTGTGTGCCAAATAATACAAAGTATGCTATTAGAAAAGCAGGCAGACAACCGTTGTGCCTGCCTGTTATTCAGCTACTACACCAAACTACTATCCGTTTGTTGTCCGTACCAGTTTATTTTCCGGCTGAAGTACATGGCCAAAGCTACAAGCACAAACAAGCCAACACTGCCCGCAAGCAGGGCGGTATCTTCCAGCTGTATAAGGGTAAAAATGTAGGCATATAATAATCCTACAAATCCGCCGGCCATGGCTGCATGTTTCCAGGTAGCAAATAGATTTTTAGCGTACAGCGTAATGAGCGTCAGCGTTGCGAGTGCTGACAAACCATAAGCAGCATTAAAACCGAGAAATTCCGAAATACTTAGTAATAAAGTAAAGAAGATGACCAGGGCAAGACCCACCAATACATACTGCACAGGGTGCACCCGGTAGCCCATCAGCAATTCGAACAAAAAGAAAAAGCCGAAAGTGAGGCCCACAAACAGAATAGCATACTTAACGCTTCTCAGGGTTTTATCATAATTGTCAACGGGCTGCACCAATGATAAGCCGAATGCATAATCATTGGCTTTGTAAGCAGTACCCATCCATACCTGGGGAAAATCCCGATTGAAATGTAATACTTCCCATTTTGCATCAAAGCCAGTTTTTGATAAGCTGTAGTCGGGTAAAAATTTACCTGAAAAGCTAGGCGAAGGCCATGGCGATTGCAAATGAAATGATGTGGTTTTGCCTAATGGTAATACCTGCAATTGTTGTGAACCCCGCACATACAACGGCAGCTGGAAGCCAATGGTATCCGGTATGTTATCTGATGCCATCGGCAAATTGGCAAAGGCACCTTTTTCGGCAAGCGTATTGGCAGGCAGGCCGGCATCAAAGGGTATGGTTTCACCATTTATTGTTCCGGTCAATTGTTTTTCAATACCACGGCTATCGGTAATTCCCATGCAAAGTTTTGCCCTTTCCCAATGGATGTTTTGCCCGGCTACGGGCTTTACTGTACCCGGCACAAAGTGGCCGTGCAAATTGAGTTCTGTGCGATACAAGGCTACTTTATAAATTCCGCGTCGTTTTTCAACCGGCTCCATCTGTCCGTCAATGCTGAGTTGCTCAGGCAGCAAAATGAGTGTTGATTCCTGCGATACCATTTCCTTTTTTTCGTTTATCTCTGTTTGCGTATAAGGCACTACCAAAAAAGGGCCACTAATAATTTGCGCGTTACTCCATTTGTCACTCACTTCTTTGATTACCTCTTGCTGATAAGTTTGTCTTTCTGACACCAGGTTCATTACATAAACGCTTGGAATAATCATGGCCAGAATGAGAAAACCCGTAACCAAACCTTTGATAAGGATGCGGGTGCCGTTGCTGAATTGTGGACTGTTCATGGTTGTACTTTTTAAATATTAAAGTGCTTTGTATTTCAAAGTGAAGGAGCAAAAAAAATCAGCCGGATTGTTTTATCATTTTTTCAAGCGCGTCCAGATGCAGGCGAAATGCCTTTTCGCCGGTTTTGGTGGGGCTATAGCTTGTACTGGTTTTGCGGCCCACAAATCCTTTCTTCACCTTTATAAATCCTGCCTCTTCAAGACCGCGCAAGTGGCTTGCCAGATTGCCATCGGTTACCTGTAGCAATTCCTTCAATTCATTATAGCTCACCGATTCATTTACCATCAGCGCGCTCATAATGCCCAGCCTTACGCGGCTGTCAAAAGCTTTATTAAGATTTGATATATCGATATTATTGATCAATCGGGTAGTATGTATAGATCAGGAAGGTTGTTTTTCATAACGCCACCACATTACCATGCCATAGATAATATGGAGTATGCCAAAGCCAAATGCCCAAAAATAAAGTCCATAGCCAGGAAATGCCAGCGATACCAATCCGGTTAGCAGCATGGCGTAACCCAGATAGCGTACTTCGAGCATGGTGTATTTACTGGCGTTGAGCAAGGCTAGTCCGTAGAATAATAAACAACCAGGAGCCACAAGCCCCACACTGCCCGCATGCAGCACTTGTATAAGATATATACCACCCACAACCATAGGTATGGTAGTGGCCAGCATTACACGGCGGGCAATGCCACCCCATAGGGGTACCCTGGTTTTTCGGCTTCGCAGCCAGGTAAAAAACAAAGCCAGCACCAGTGCAGCAAAGAATGTGATGAGGGCAGTATGTAAAAGTTGATGTCCCAAATCGGTAGGCACGGGAATGCCCGCAATCTTGTCGTATGCAAATGGTGGTGTGTTCGCCAATCCGCTGCCGTTAGATGCTTCTGCCTGCAGCAATTGCTGCGCATGCCATGCACCGGCCAAAGCGCAAATGCCGGCAGCTACGCCGCTCCAGCCACTCAGGCTTATAAACCGGCTGCTGCGGTCCATCATGCTCCTGATGTCGCGCAGGGTATCCAGTGGTTGCTGTGAAGTACTCATTAAAAAAGTGCTTTGAAATACAAAGTAAATGGATTTTGTGCTGTCATCAGCAAGTCGCACAATAAATTTTGTTAAGCCCAAATGCCATCCTTGCCAAACCAGCTATGCAGCACCTGTGGTAGCCTGATGCCATGTGGCGTTTGGTTATTTTCCAGCAAGGCGGCCACAATGCGAGGCAGCGCCATAGCGGAGCCATTTAGCGTATGCACCAACTGTGTTTTACCGCCTTCGCTGCTTTTAAAGCGGCACCTGAGCCGGTTGGCCTGAAAGCTTTCAAAATTGCTGACAGAACTTACTTCCAGCCATTTTTGCTGGGCAGCACTCCATACTTCAAAGTCGTAGGTAATAGCGCTGGTAAAGCCCATGTCGCCCCCGCAGAGGCGCAGTATGCGGTAAGGCAATTCCAGACTTTGTACCAGCTTTTCGACATGCGCCACCATCTCGTCCAGTATGGCGTGGCTTTTTTCAGGATGTACTATTTGGATAATTTCAACCTTATCAAACTGATGCACCCGGTTAAGCCCGCGAACATTGGCGCCAAAGCTTCCTGCTTCGCGGCGAAAGCATGGCGTATAGGCGGTCATTTTGATTGGCAGTTCTTCTTCTTTCAATATCGTATCGCGGTAAATATTGGTTACCGGTACTTCGGCCGTGGGTATCATATAAAAGCCATCTTCCGGCATATGGTACATCTGCCCTTCTTTATCGGGCAATTGGCCGGTAGCATAGGCACTATCGGCATTTACCATAAAGGGAGGCAGATATTCGGTATAGCCTGCGGCGGAGTTGTAGTCGAGAAAATAACCGATTAATGCCCTTTGCAGTTTGGCACCCTGCCCTTTGTATAAGGGAAATCCGCTGCCGGTAATTTTAGCACCGGTTTCAAAATCAATCAGATCATAGTCTTTTATGAGCTCCCAGTGTGGTTTGGCGCCCTCTGGCAGGCTGGGTTTTTTGCCCCCTTCCCTTACCGTTTCGTTGTCTTCGGCATCAGTGCCGGATTTTACAAGAGTGTAAGGCAAATTGGGGAGTTGAAGAAGCAGGTCTATTTGTGCTTTATCCAAAATGGTGAGGTCATGCTCCAGCCGGGCAATACCTGCCTTGGTTTCAGCCACGCTTGCTTTTTCCTTTTCGGCTTCGTCCTTGCGGCCTTCTTTGAGCAGTTGGCCAATTAATTTGCTGGCAGCATTTTGGTTTGCCTTCATTTCTTCTGCGGCGTGCAGTGCTTTGCGCCGGCTTTCATCCAACTCGAGCAGTTCATCAATAAGTGTCACTTGCCGGAAATTACGAACGGTAAGCCGCTCCTTTACCAGTTCAGGATTGTCGCGAATCAGTTTAATATCAAGCATGAAGGATAGTTTCAGATTTGGGGGGCAAATATACAAGCCTGTAGCGGGAGGATGGCGACGCAAAAAAGCCCATACAATAAAGTATGGGCTTCACGGGTGAAGGGATCTAAAATGCCCGGGAGCTTTTCCAATGGTAAAGGTTTCAAATACACATTTTTTTTCACAGGGTGTTTTCACCCTTTTTTTTCGGCTGCTTATTCAGCTATCTTCCGCCAAATTTTTATATGAGCAATCACAACATCACCCGGCTCGAGGCAAACGATGAATTGAAATTTCACCGGCGCCTGCAGCGTAAAATAAGACGTGCACTGAAATTTCTGGCTCCGGCCATGTCGCTTTCCAAGAGAGAAAAACTGGCTATCAAGTCAAAAGATTCGGCGCTTGCTTTTCCGTTGTCGGAGGTTTTGGAGCTATTCAAGATTCCTGCTTCGCTTATTGATACCAAGGCTACGCATTTGGTGGTTTTACAGTCGAGGGTAACTATAGAAAAGCTAGGCCGAAAGCCGGGACAATCGAGTGTTATTATTGTGCCGGCCTGTGAAGTGCCCCAACTTGCTGCTGCCGGTGATCATGCTGCACAGCGAAAATTTGAAATTGTCCCTTTTCTGGATGCTGCTGAAGTCCGCAATGAAGTAATAGGTAAGCAATGGCCCAATCAGGTAGTTGTTGAAGGGTTTGAAAAAGCTGGGCTTGATAGCCCCCTTATTATAACGTTGGAAGGTTGAGTGTACTAAGATTCTTGTCTACTTATAGCATTCTAATTCCATTATTGGTGGGATTGGTATGCTATAGCCGGATGCCTGCATATGCGCGGATGATATGGTACCTCGTTGCTGCCGCAACCGCAGCACAGATTATTAGCGCAATTGAATTACCAAGACCTGTTATGATGGGTGTATATAACACCTATATACTCGCAGAACTTTTTTTCTTTGTTCGCTTTTTCAATTATTTTCTTTCCACACAAAGAAGTTATCAGATACTGCGCAGCGTAGCCATTATTTCGGTTTTATCCATGTTTGGTTGGAGCATTATCCGGTTTGATTTTTTCGATGTTTTTTTTGGTAAAACAGTTTGTCTTCTTTTTCTTTTTGAAACCGCAGCAGTACTGCTGCTTTTGCGTATACAACTGGGTTCCGATAGCTTTGCGGTATCGCGGCGA
Source organism: Chitinophagaceae bacterium (assembly GCA_024643625.1). Lineage (GTDB taxonomy): Bacteria > Bacteroidota > Bacteroidia > Chitinophagales > Chitinophagaceae > Phnomibacter. Next base: position 580 of record JAHEMO010000053.1, on the reverse strand, counting down.
AACCCTTTATTATACCTAATGGCAGGTGTTTTATTGTACAGTCCTGTAAATCTTATTTTCTTTTCATTGCGGGAGTTGCAGGATTTTGTTGATGGTAGTCTTAGCAGACCATTTTGGACTTTTCACGACCTTACGAATACTGCTATGTATGGTCTGTATGCCATTGCGTTTTATTTTAGCGCACACCATTCGTCTAAAGCCATGGTGACTATGCATGCTGGCGCTTACCACATTTGATGTTGTTTTTCTGTCGGTAGCCGGCTCGCTGCTTTTTTTAATTTTTGTAGTATTTATTGCTTCCATGGTAGGCTTATTTGCAAAGCGCAGACAACAACAGCAATTGCAGCTGGCACAAATGAAGCATGAGTATGCACAAATGATTTCGCAGTCGCAACTTGAAATTCAAGAGCAGACGTTTAAAAATATCAGCCAGGAAATACACGATAATATTGGTCAGGTACTGAGTCTTGCCAAACTGCAATTGGATAAACCTGATGATGATAATGCTGCAGGCACAAAGGCCGATGCATCGGGTTTATTATCCAATGCGCTCCACGATTTGCGCAGCCTCAGCCGCAGT
>JAHEMO010000052.1 GCA_024643625.1 Chitinophagaceae bacterium | reverse complement strand
GATGAAAGGAATCAAGCCATCGGCCAAACATTATGCCCAATAAAATAGATGCCAGAAACTGAAACGCAAGACCAGCATAGGCAGCATAACGCAAAGGCTTTTTCTCCTTCATGCACTCATATCTTTAGCTTGCTTCAGCCATTTGAGGAGTTAATTTTTTTTCGGCTTCTTGTTTTGCTTTTGACTTTTCGGCAACGGAAGAAGTCATCCTGCTTTCTGCCTGCATTTCGCAGCGACCATTGAATACCGCAGTATTTTCCAACTCGAGGCTCGCTGTATAAATATTTCCCTTTACCTGAGCCTTGCTACGGATGGCTAATAATTCTGTTGCATAGATATCACCATCCACAGCCCCCATAATATCGGCCTGTTTGCAATGGATGATACCCTGTACGCTTCCCGCAACACCAATTACTACTTTGCTTTGGCTTTCTATATCGCCCTGCAGCGTTCCATCAATCCGGATATCATTATCGCAGGAAAGGCCACCGGTTATAACGGTTCCTTGTGCAATGATTGTTGCGCCCGACATGGTGGGCTTCAGGTCTTCATTTTTTACTTTTCCAAACATGTGGCAATCGCGGTTATTCGGTTATTACATCAGTGTCAGGCGGCAAGTTTAGGGGAATTGTATCAAGCCGCAAGGCTGTTGTGTCTCCCCTTAGCACCCGCTGCAGCGATTGCAGATATTGGTCTCGCTGATCAAGTGCCACTTGTATGCTGTCGGTTTTTAGCTTCAGTTCGCGCAACTCTTTCAAAGAAGATTGCTTACCGTAGCCCGGAACAAGATAACGCAGACTGGTGAAAGAAACTAAGGCTAGCGTGAGGCCAATAAGTACCACAAAAATAAAACTGATGGCAAAGTAAACACTGAGCCGGCTGAGCCGGAAAGTGGCAACTTCTTCAAAAGTGTCGTCATTCATAACCACCAACCGGTAGCGGTTGCGTAATCGCTTAAAACTTGTATTGATCGGGTTATCAGCCATGGCAGCGGGCTAAGATAGGCAGAATAGCTACCCACCACAGGTATTGGCCTGTTTGCGGTAAGCTTATCAGAAAATTGCAGGCACCCGGGTTTCAAGGTTTGGCAGCACGGGTGGCTTTCTCTTAATTTGTGCTACACAATCGGGTGATTGGTAAAATATTTTGCCTGAAAAAGAGTTATTAATTCATGCCGGCCAAGCCATATCTGCTTTTCTTCAATATCCTTAAGTCCTGCTTTTTGGCATTGGCACTGTTTTGTGGCGGACAACTGCTTGCACAACCCAAGTTAGAATTCAACCTGAAAAAGCCCGATCAGTTCAAAGAGCGGCAATTGGGTTCAGAAAAAATGGCGGCTAAAAAGTTTACGCCGGTACGCCGTTTTTTCCAAAATACTTACACGCATTACAATTATTACTTTAATGCCAACGACAGGCTTAAAACCATTGTAACTACGATTGCTGAGCGCAAGCAGGACGACTACGCAGAACTACTGCCCTTTTATCGTTACACCCTAAAGGAAACTTCGGCCGATACCTATCTGGATAGCGTTATACAAAGCTGCACGGCAGGTATTTTACTGCACGACCTGCGCAACGATTGGATAGACAACATGTATATGCTGTTGGGGAAAGCCTATTTGTTGAAAGATCATGCAGACAGCGCCAGCATGACCTTTCAGTATATCAACTATAGCTATGCTCCCAAAGAGAAAGATGGCTACGACCTTCCCATAGGCAGTAATGCGGGAGATGAAGCATACAATGCGTTCAGCATTTCCACAAAAGAAAAAGAATCGAAAACTGCCTACCTGCTAAAGCAACCTCCAAGCCGAAATGAAGCATTGGCATGGCAAATACGAGCATTGACCGAAATGGACAACTTGCTGGATGCATCTTCCATGATAAGCACTTTGCAAAACGACCCATTGTTTCCCGAACGGTTGCAGCCCCTGCTAAACGAGCATATCGCTTACCTGTTTTATAAGTTGGAAGCCTGGGATAGCGCTGCTGTGCATCTTGCCGCATCGCTTGAAAATGAACCTAACCGCGACTTGCGAGCAAGACGCTGGTACCTTGCCGGACAGATGTTCGCATTGGCCGACATGCCCGAAGAAGCGTCAGATGCTTTTGCAGAAGCTACCAATCTGGCATTAGATCCGGTGATGGAAGTGTATGCCCGCCTGAATACCATACGGCTTAACAAGTCAAAAGACCCGGCGATGGTTGACGCCAATATTGCCAAGCTAACCGAGATGGCACGTAAAGAGCGCTACCGCGATTATGCTGACATTATTCTGTATGCAGCAGCGCTCATTGAACTGGAAAGAGATAATGTAGCCGGCGCCGAAGACTTTCTTGAGCAAAGCATGGAAACAGATGCCAATACATTGGGGCAGAAATCGAGAACCGCTTATTTGTTGGGTAATGTGCGGGTGGCGCAAAAGGCATTTGCGAAAGCATCGCCGGCTTACGATAGTGTAAATACCTTGTATCTGAAACCTTTGGAAAAACCGGTGTATGAAGTGCGCAAACCAGCAACCAAACAAATACTGGAGGCCGAGAAAATAATTGCCTTATACGATAGTCTGCTTCAGGTGGCTGCCATGCCCGAGCCCGAGCGTTCTGATCTGGTAAAAAAAGTAGCCCGCGATTTGCGCAAACAACGGGGTATAAAAGAATCTTCAGTTGCAAACACCGGTAGCGTAGGCGTTATTGCCGGAGGCGGCGGCGCTGTTAACCCCGATCTGTTTGGCTCGGCTGCGTCGGGCTGGTACTTTGCCGACGGCGGCCGAAGGGCAAACGGCTTTGAACTGTTCAGACAAAAATGGGGCGACCGGCCCAATGCTGATAACTGGCGGCGCAGCAGTGCCATCAGGCAAAATGCCGCGCCAACGGCGGCGGGTCCCGGCGTGTCGCCCGGCGTAGATGTAGATGCTGCCGTGGCTACCGAAACCTTCGATAGCACTGACATTAGCTTCGACAATTTGTATAGCAGGCTTCCGCTAACCCCGGAAAAAGAAGCTGCTGTACAAGAAAGAAAACTTCAGGCGCTATACCTGAAAGGCAAAACCCTGCACGAGTCGCTTGAAGAATATGCCGAAGCCATTCCGGTGTATGAAGCTGTATTGGCATTGCGCGACACGGGTAATCTTGCCAAAAAATCACTGTTTGGTTTGGTGCATTGCTATACCATGACGGGACAAACTGCCAAAGCTTCCGATGCCCGCAACAGATTACAGCAAGGCTTTGGGTCTTCAAAAGAAGCCGGTCAATTAGCCAAAGGAAAAACTGAAGAAAATATTATTGCCGATGAGGCAACACAAGCTTACACACGGGTGTACGACTTGTTTTTGAGTGGCCGTTTTGATGCAGCACTTGCCGCCAAAAAAGAGGCAGACAAACGCTTTGGTACTAATCAATGGTCTTCACAACTGTTGTACATCGAATCAGTGTATTATATCAGGGAACGGCAGGATTCTTTAGCCATGTTTACGCTCGATAAGCTGGTGAAAGCCTACCCCGGAACACCACTATCCGCCAGAGCAGCATTGCTCAGGGAATATCTGCCTAAGCGCGATTCGCTGGAGCAATACCTGACACGATTGCAGGTGGAGCGCGAACAGGAAGAACAGATTTTGAATCGGAACATTACACCAACAGTAGTAGAAAAGCCCAAGGATACCGCGCCACGGCCAAGCGCCATTCAGCCAACCATAGTACAACCCGCCGCAGATAGTGTGGCCCCAAAAATTGTAGCCAACGTAAAACCTGTTGAAGCACCCTATTTACTGAATGATAATGCAGCCCAAATCGTAGGTATTTATTTAAAGGATATTGATCCTTCTTATGTAAACGAAGTGTTGTACTCGCTGAATAGTTCAGGTCAGCGAAACTTTAACGGCCAGCCTGTTAAAGCTTCCAAACTTAAAGTGCAGGATGGATTATGGCTGGTATTACTGGAAGGCGGCGTTTTTGCCAATGCCGAAACTGCCATAAAATACGTGGAATATCTGGCGCCAATTAATACTAAAACCATTATCCCCTGGTTGGATACCGGTAAGTACCGCTACTTTATAGCCACAAGGGAAAATCTGGATAAACTGATAGCCGAGCCAAAATTTGATCTCTATTTCGAATTGTTACGGCAACATTATCCCTTCAGGTTCTAACCTATCCACCTACTCCGTTTCAAAATGGTATAATTTATGCAGGTAGAAGCAAAGCGTTCTGGCTTAGGTTTGCAATGTGAAAATTCGCGATTCTCTCATCTACCTATAAACAGCAGTTTCCGCAGCAATAAAATCTTTTTTCTGGCTTATGGCAAAATCAATTGTCCCTCCTAAAAAAACCACGAACGCAGTAAAATGGGTTTGGCGACTTTTCTTTCTGGGTTTATTGTTGCTGATACTCATTTTTACCGGCGTAAACTACGGTTTGTTTGGCGCCATGCCCACCAAGCAGCAATTAGAAAATCCCTCGGCACTTGTGGGTAGCGAGGTTTACGCTGATGATGGCACGCCCATGGGTATGTATTATCTGGAAGACCGAAACCCGGTGGAATATGCAGAAATATCACCATTAGTTATTAATGCACTAATAGCTACAGAAGACGAACGCTTTTATGAACACAGCGGCATTGACGGCAAAGCACTGTTGAGGGCCGTAACCGGTGTACTCACTTTCGATAGAGCGGGTGGTGGCAGCACCATCACCCAGCAATTAGCCCTTAATCTTTTTGGTGGCCAGCGGTCGAGCAACAAACTGGAGCGCGGTATGCAAAAGTTTAAAGAGTGGGTGATAGCCGTGAAACTGGAGCGCAATTTTACCAAAGATGAAATAGTTACCTACTACCTCAACACTGTAGCTTTTGGCGACAACGTATACGGCATAAAAAATGCGGCACTTACCTTTTTTCAAAAAGAACCTATCGATTTAGATTTAAGCGAATCGGCCACGCTGATTGGCATGCTGAAAGCCAATACCTACTACAATCCAAGACGCTTTCCCGAGCGATCGAGGCTTCGGCGTAATACGGTAATTGATCAGATGGTGCGCAACAACTTTGTGAAACCGGACGAAGCAGAAAAAGTAAAGGCAACCGAAATTGATCTGAACTATCGAAAAATTACAATCAGCAACGGTATAGCGCCGTATTTCCGCGAAAGCATTGTAAAGCAACAGGTGCGCGACATGTTGAAAGATATGGTGAACCCAAGCGGCGAACCTTACGACATCTATAAGGATGGCTTAAAAATATACACCACTATTAATCCGAAAATGCAATTGTATGCTGAAGAAGCCGTAGCTAAAAACATGGCCTATCAACAGCGCATATTGAGCAGTTTTGGCAACATAAAAACTGGCACTGTTTTTAACGGTCGCGAAAAAGAGATGGAGCGTTTTGTAAAGCAAACCGATAGGTGGCGCTTCCAAAAAGAAGGTGGGCTAACCGACGAAGAAAACCGTAAGACTTTTAATGTAAAGGTTCCCATGAAAGTGTTTGCATGGAATAAGAAGCGCGAAATGGATACTACCATGACACCCCTGGATAGCATCAAATACCACAAAACCATGCTGCAAACCGGCTTCATTGCCATGGAGCCGCAAACCGGCCATGTAAAAGCATGGGTGGGCGGTATTGATTTCAGAACCTTTAAACTGGACCACGCCAACCTTAATGTTAAGCGTCAGGTGGGTAGTACTATCAAGCCCATGTTGTATTGCCAGGCCATTGAAGACATTGGCCTTACTCCTGAATCGCCCATCCCTAATGTGCAACAATATTTTCCCGGCAGCGGATACCTTCCCGCATCGGGGAAAGGCGCAAGAGGCGGCACCAATAGCATGGCTCGCAGTATTGCCCTATCGCTGAATGGTGCAGCGGCCTACCTAACCAAACAAATTGGTCCGCAGAGATTTGTAGAGTTTCTGGAAAAATGCAGGGTGCAAACCAAACTTACCGCTTATCCTTCCAACGGCTTAGGCGCCTGCGATCTGAGTTTATACGAAATGATTTGGATGTACTCTATGTTTCCCGGAAGAGGTTTTAACGTCAGGCCGCAGATAGTAACCCGCATTGAAGACCGCAACGGCAATGTGCTGGTAAATGTGCAACCCGACATTAAGGAAGTGGTGAGCGAAGTAACCGCCTACACGATGTGCAAGATGATGAATGGCGCTATTCGCTTTGGCACTGCCACCCGCTTACGCAACTATGATATCCCTGCAGAAATGGGCGCCAAAACCGGTACCACCAACGATAATACCGATGCATGGTTTATGGCCTATTCACCCGAACTGCTGATGGGCACCTGGGTGGGTTGCGATGAAAACTGGATCCACTTCCCCTCTGCCTCCGGTGCCGGGTATGGCGGCGCAGCAGCATTACCTACTGTTGGTAATTTTGTAAAATCGGTTTATGCCGATAAAAAACTGGGTTATGATAAAGAAGCTAAGTTTATAAAGCCTGAGATAGATAAAAACGAAATAATATTCGACTACATAGAAGGTAATAGCGGATATGGCGAACCCGACGCTGCCGGTGAGGACATGGGAAATGGTGATGCGGAAGACTATTTGGGTGAGGATTTTTACAAGCAGCAATCGCAGCAATTCGACACTACGGGGCTTGGCGAAATTGGCGGTGAGTCGGAATATATTCAGACCGACAAATCCGGCACAAAGAAGGCCGGTACTACCACCGATAATAAGGCTCCTAAAGACACGAGCACCAAGAAACCGGCAAATGCTGATGTGATTGTGGCAGACACTTCTACACCTGAAAAGAAAAAGCCAAAGGCTTTATTCCGGCGAAGAAATAAGGACGAGAATTGATGGGTATGCGTTGAACCTATCGCGCCATGCTTAAGGAAACAAAAGAAGCATCAGCATTATCCCAGATTAGATGGAATAGCCAGTACCGGTACTTTGCTGTCATAGGACAGTTTTGCGGTATGGCTCCGCGAAGGGGTCAATCCCATTAGGCCACCCGCATGGGGAATCGTTACGAGAATATCAATATTCCGGTCCTTTACAAACAGTTCAAGGGCCTCATCTACATCATATAAACGCAGAAATGAAAATTCAGCCGGAACACCAAGCAGGGCGGCAATTTTTTCTTTATCCGCTTGTTGCCGCTCAGTTAGCGAAATATAATAATCAGGGTCAACGCTCACTACGTGCAGGGTAGCTTCAAACAACTTAACCGCAGCTGATAATACACTGGCGGGCAAATGCTTTTCTGCAGTTTCCAGTTTCATGGCCACCGCCAATTGCTTAACCGGTGCAAAATCCACATTTGGCGGAATAATAAGCACCGGGCAACGCTCCAATTCTACCACTGCCATGGCATGACTTTCCACATAGTTGCGCTTTACAGCTCCGCCATCATTTACGCCTATCAGCACCAAATCAATATCATGATTGTCCAACGAAATGGCCACTGCGTCTGCAAATGCACCAACCTGAATTTCACTTTCCAAACTTACCGGCGCCAGACTGAAAAGTATGTTTTGAAAATCCTGCAGCAGCAGTTTATTATCCGCCATTAGTTTGGCTACCGCATCAGATCCTGCATCTTCCTCAATTTCCACACAATGCATCAGGTATATTTTACTGCCAGCATACTGCTGGCAAAGTCCCACTGCATATTGTGCTGCATTCATTGAAGCTTCGGAAAGATCGACTGGTAGTAATATATTCATGATTTTCTGGCTTTGGTAAAAGATAAAACTAATGCACGAGTGCACAGCGAATTAAGGAAAGAAATTGCTCTTTTTCAACTTGAAGTGCATACCTGAGTGGTTATTAGTTTCAGCTTTACGGAAAAATATGACTAGCTGACTGCGTAAGCCCATTTTAAAAATTGTGGAAATGCACGACCCCATGTGGGCACGTCATGCCGGCCATCGGCTAGTTCAAGGTATTCAATTTGGTGGCCATTGTTTTCGTACCCTAATATCTCCAATTCCGAAATCAAATCGATGGTGTCGTCAATGCTGTCTATGATGCCATTCTTATTGCGGTCCGAGGTTTCGTCAAGGGTACCCGTCATAAAAAAGAAGCGCATATCTTCCTGATAATCTCCTTCGCGAATCAGATTATGGATAATGCGATCTTCTGATTCTACATAACCCTCATGCAAATCGCGAAGCCGCCACCACAATGAACCACTGAAAACCCCCACTACGTTAAAAATTTCGGGATGTTTCCAGGCTATGTCAAGCGCACTGAGCCCCCCTAATGAAAACCCGGCGAAACCAATTTTTTCGACATGATGCAGGTCGTAGCGTCTTCTGATACCGGGAATAAGTTCCTGCAATACAAACTTGCGATAATACCGGGCCCTGCTGCCGCGCTGCAAAAAATCGAGCACGTCAGCTGTGCCATATTCCAGCCTGCGCTCAGGGCTGCAATGCATGGCAACCACTACCAGCGGCTTTATAGCCTCAGCTTCATATAATTCCTCCAGCATGTCTACAAATGGCATTTTGGGTAAATCCTGGCCGTCATTTACCAATAATACCTGCACATCTCTGTTGTGTTTGAGATTACGGGGCAGGTATACATCAATACGAATTTTCCGATCCAGATAATCGGCAAAAATTTCCAACTCATCGAGGATGAGATGGTCAGTGGTAGCACTAATATTATGCGTTTCCGTTTTTTTTGACATGTTGCTGATTGAACGCCGGCACAATTATCGGCTTATTGAGTACTATTCTCCAATTTTTTTTCAAACAATAAAATAGGCCTCCTCAGTCTTGTTTTCAACCATTGTACGTAGGTTTTCTCTACATCCTCGTTGGGCATTGTACCAAATGAGGCATATACATGCACTATGGTATCAAATCTTGCACTATCCACACTGTAATACAAATCACGCCCGATATAAAAGCTTTTCAAGTCGGGCATCAGGGCTTTGGACTCGCGGGCCAGTTGCACCTGCAATGAATCTTCCAGGGAATGGACTGCAAGCTTTTGGCGCAGCGTATCCAATATTTTGTAGGAGTTGGAAATGGCACTGCTGTTTACCTGCAGCATCTGATTAAACCGGTCGAATAATACCGTTTGCCGGCTGCTATCCTGAAACCCTTGTTCTATTTTCAGTTCACAATCCTCTAACCCATATACCGGCATTCGCTTTTCCATAACGTCTATGGCCACAGAATCGAGTGGTCTGCCTAAAACGGTTAGGGTAAGTCGGGGCACCCCTTGCGCAAAACTGAGCTGGTTGCGGAGAATATACCGGTCCTCAGATGGAAACTCAGCTTTTACAAACCGCTCAGTCCGTTCGCTGTACAGGTATCGCTTCACCAGGTTGTAAGTGAGGTAAATACTTGGTGCAATTACCAATACTGCAATGGTAGTAGCAATGGTGCGAAATCGCCGGTGCTGTTGCTCATCTACAAAAGAGCGAAGCGGAAAATTGAGCAAGCGCACCACCAGATAAGTGGCCAGGCTAATAAATACAGAATTGATAATAAACAAATACAAGGCTCCTGCCATGTCGGCCCATCTGCCATTGGCAAGGCTGTAGCCGGCTGTGCAAATTGGTGGCATCAGCGCAGTGGCAATAGCCACACCGGGAATCACATTGCTTTGCCTGAGTTTGCTGCTGCCAGCCAAAATGCCTGCAAGACCGCCTGCAAACGCAATCAGGACGTCGTAAATAGTGGGTTGTGTACGTGCCAAAAGCTCGCTGCCGGCGCTTTTTAGCGGACTGACCATAAAGTACAAAAAGCTGGTAAAAAAACTGATAACAAATGCGGCAACCCATGAGCGGAATGCTGAACGAACCATACCCAAATCGTAAATACCAAGCCCTAGCCCCACCCCCATAATAGGTCCCATGAGCGGCGAGATAAGCATTGCACCAATGATAACGGCCGTAGAATTGACGTTGAGGCCCAATGATGCCATAAAAATGGCAATCACAAGAACCCAAAGATTTACCCCTGTAAACTCAATGCCATCCCTGATGGCTTTGGTGGTCTGAACACGATCAATATTATCGTTGCTGAAGTTTAGCTTTCGGCCCAACCAACGCAAATACAAAAGGGGGGACATTCTTGGCATAATGGCTATTTATCTTGCGAAAATGAAAGCGTTGCCTCAGCTGTTTTGATGTGCAAATCGCGCTGCGGAAAAGGAATGGTAATTTGATGCTTGCGGAACGACTCAAGAATAGCAAAGCGAATATTGCTTCGAATATTTTCAACCGGAAAAATTTCGTGCGTCCAGAATAGCAATTCAAAATCGAGCGAACTATCGCCAAAATTTATGAGCCTGACAAAGGGGTTGAAACCCTCTTCGTCGGTAATGACGCCTGCGGTTTGATTGGCCACATTTATCAACGAATCGCGAACCAGCAATTCATTGGTACCATAAGCTACACCCACTGTTACACTAAATCTGGTGGTAATGGCGTCATTGCTCCAGTTAATGATATTATCGGCAGTAAATTTTGAATTAGGAACGATAATACTCTTGCCATCGCGGGTGCGCATGCTGCTGGTGCGCAAGCCAATGCGCGTAACACGACCCACAATACCATCTACTTCCATAATATCACCCATAGCTACCGAGCGTTCAAAAAGCAGAATAATACCACTCACCACATCCCGAAACATATCCTGCAAACCCAAACCAAGCCCAACAAACAACGCTGCCCCACCCGCCAAAAACCAGGTGACCTTGATGTCCAACACCTCAAAGATCATGATGACCACAACTATCCAAAAGGCATAGCGCACCAATTGAATAATCGCATGCGTCTTGCCATGGTCGCCGGGATGCTCAGATAATTTACGCAACAGGAATCGCCGTATGAAGGTAATCAGTATGCGGGCCACTCCCAGCAGCACAAAGGCCAGCAATAACTGATACACACTGAGCTTGAAATTTTCAAGATCAATGAGTCTAAAGTTCAATATCTCTTTCCAATCCATGGTGTAGCGTTAATCAGGATGCGGGTAAATATAAAGGATGGCCGAGGTTTCCGTCAATCCCTAGCAGACACAAGTCGCTCCATAACATAATACACCGCCGGACAGAAACTGACATTTTTTAAAGTAATAGCAGAGCGCTTCAGCAAAACATCTTCGTCGGTGTAAGGAAACCGGCTGCAATCAGACGGCCGCTGTTCGTAAATACTACAATAGTTATCGGCACCCAAAAACGGGCAGGGGGTTTGCTTCACCACATAGTCGCCATCCTCATCAAGCCGCAAATAAGTGTCTATGAATACCGATTCGCGCATGCCTACATGTTTACTTATCCGCTTGATATCCGGGGTTTTAAACCGGGGAGAATAATTTTTGCAACAGGCAGCGCAAGCCAAACAATCTATTTGGGAAAAGGCTTCTGCATGCAGCTGGGGCAATTTGCGTAATGCAGTTCGGGTCTTAGCGGTTTTCAACCACCGGGCATAAAGCTGACGGTTTTGGTTTGCCTGCTTTTTCCAGTTATCGTCCATGATATTCACAGGGTAAAAATAGCAACTCAGCGCGCAGGTAGGCTCAAATTCCTGAAGAGAATCAATGGATAAACAAAACGCTTTTACCAATCATTTCAGGAGAAACTACAGAAATGGTTGCAAAATGTGCAACGTTGCCAGGGCCCCGATTGGAACATTAGGGACGACCTGGTTGCATAACCCACATTTCTATTTTTTTTTAGTGCAAATCTCGTTCCACAATTAAGCCGCCATTCACGATTGGGGGAATACCTTTGCGCCACTTTTCCGGCGGCGAAGCCCGCCTCCTTTTTGCATCGTAAGAAAACAGCTATCAAGTATGAACCTTTTTGACAAAGAATCAAAGGCATTTCGGACCCGGCATATTGGCACCATTGGCGCCGAAGCAGATATGTTGGGAACTATTGGCGTAAAACAGATTGAGGATTTAATTGAACAGACCATTCCGGCAGGTATCCGCCTTGAAAAGGATGCCGACCTTCCCCCTGCGCTTAGCGAGGCCGGTTTGCTAAATCACCTGAAAGACCTCTCGCTGCAAAACCAGATACATCGCAATTTCATTGGTCAGGGGTACTACGATAGCTATACCCCATCAGTAATTCTGCGGAACATTTTTGAAAATCCGGGTTGGTATACACAGTACACTCCTTATCAGGCAGAAATTAGTCAGGGCCGGTTGGAAAGCCTGCTCAACTACCAAACCATGGTGAGCGATCTTACCGGACTGCCGGTAGCCAATGCCAGTTTGCTGGATGAAGCAACAGCTGCGGCTGAAGCCATGAGCATGTTTTACCATCAGGTGAACAAGGGACCGCTGGCTAAAGCACCAAAGCTGTTTGTAGACAGGCATATTTTTCCGCAAACTCTGGCCGTAATTGAAACCCGTGCCACTCCTATTGATATTGAGGTAGTAGTTGGAGATTTTGCAACCGCCGTTATTGATGATACCTTTTTTGGTGCCATTGTTCAATACCCCAACAACACCGGTGCTATTGCCGACTATAGATCGTTCATCCAAAAAATACATAGCGTGGGTGGCTACGTAGCCATGGCTACTGATTTGCTCGCACTTACGCTGCTTACATCGCCGGGACAGCTGGACGCAGATTGTGCCTTTGGCTCCGCACAAAGATTTGGTGTACCCTTGGGTTACGGCGGCCCTCATGCTGCCTTTTTTGCTACTAAGGATGATTTCAAAAGATCAATTCCCGGCAGAATAATAGGTGTGAGCATTGATGCACAAGGCAACCGCGCATTGCGCATGGCTCTGCAAACCCGCGAACAACATATTAAGCGCGAAAAAGCCACTTCAAATATTTGTACCGCACAGGCATTACTCGCCAATATGGCTGCCATGTATGCGGTATATCACGGCCCCGAAGGATTGAAGGATATCGCCAAGCGCGTAACCTTACTTACCACTGTACTTGCCCATGCTTTGCAGGATGAAGGCTTTACCCTGGCAAACGACACCTGGTTCGATACCGTCTTTATTAAGACCAATCGCATTGAAGATATTCGTTCGCTGGCCTTGTCGCTAAAAATAAATCTGCGTTACCTTGACCATGAAAACCTGGTCGGCATCTCGCTCGATGAAACTTCCGGGCAGCAGGATGTCCTCGATTTAGCGCACTTATTTGCCACCGTAGCAGGCAGACCTACTGTAGCCATAAGCTTCGACGATGAGCAAAGTCTGGATAATATTCCGGGGTACGCGGTACGCACCAACGATTATCTGTCGCATCCGGTTTTTAACAGCCATCGCAGCGAAACGCAAATGATGCGCTACATTAAAAGTCTGGAAAACAAAGACCTGAGCCTCAATACCAGTATGATAAGCCTCGGCAGCTGCACCATGAAGTTGAATGCAGCCACGCAAATGATGCCGCTAAGCTGGAACCATTGGGCCAAAATGCACCCCATGGCGCCTTTTAATCAGGTAGAAGGCTATTTGCACATGATGCGCAATCTGAGCCGCTACCTCAATGAAATAACAGGCTTCGACCATTGTTGGTTGCAGCCCAATAGCGGCGCTCAGGGCGAATATGCAGGCCTGTTGGCTATTCGGAATTATCACTTGAAAAACAACCAACCACAGCGCAATGTGATGCTGATACCCATAAGTGCACACGGCACAAACCCCGCTAGTGCCGTAATGGCCGGTATGAAGGTTGTGGTGGTAAAAGCCGAGGAAAACGGCTACATTGATTTAGCCGATTTTAAGGCAAAAGCAGAACAATACAGTGCTGTACTATCGGGCACCATGATTACCTACCCCAGCACCTACGGCATTTTTGAAGAAACGGTGAAAGAAATATGCCAGATCGTGCACGACCATGGCGGGCAGGTGTACATGGATGGTGCCAATATGAATGCACAGGTGGGCCTTACCTCGCCAGCCAATATCGGTGCCGACGTATGCCACCTTAACCTACATAAAACATTTGCCATACCCCACGGCGGCGGCGGCCCCGGCATGGGCCCAATTTGTTTTAAAAAGCATTTGGTTGATAATGGGAAAGCCGGCGAAGAATGCGGTGTCTTTATTCCTGATGGCATGCAGGTAAGCGGCGCATGGTTTGGCAGTGCCAGTATATTGCTCATCAGCTATGCATACATACGCATGCTGGGCATGCAGGGCGTACGCATGGCTACTGAGTACGCCATTTTAAACGCAAACTATATGCGGGCAAAATTGGTAGACCACTTCCCTATTTTATACACAGGTGCAAACGGCACATGTGCGCATGAGTTTATTGTAGATCTGCGACCGTTTAAGCAAACAGCAGGCATTGAAGCGGAAGATATTGCCAAACGGCTTATTGATTATGGCTTTCATGCGCCTACTATGAGTTTTCCGGTAGCAGGAACTATTATGATAGAGCCCACCGAAAGCGAAGACCTTGCTGAGCTTGACAGATTTTGTGATGCACTTATCAGCATACGGGAGGAGATAAAGGAAATTGAAAATGGGGAAGCAGATAAAGCAGATAATGTACTGAAAAATGCGCCCCATACGCAACCCTCTGTTTTGCAAACGGGATGGAACCATGCGTATAGCCGCGAAAAAGCTGCTTTTCCCCTGCCCTTTGTGTACCAGCACAAATTTTGGCCAACAGTAGCAAGGGTTAACAATACCCATGGCGACCGAAATCTGATATGTACCTGCGAACCGGTGAGCAGTTACATGGAAGAAGAAACTGCCTGATTGTGCACAAAAACCATAACAATAAAAAAGCCGCAACTTATTATGTGGCTTTTTTATTGTAAGCATAAGCGGTGCGGTGCAGGCCACACTGGTCCTTGCACAGGTAGCCTATTTGCAAAACGGAGGTACTTTTATAAGGATCGAAAGTCCTATTTTGGCAATTCCCTATCAAAATCGGCTAATGGCTTGTTAACGATATATACCCTTTTAATCGCGGCATTGTTAATGCAGTCATAGCCTTATCTTTCAAACATTATTTTTGCGTCCATGAAAAATTTACTCCTGCTTGTATTGTCTGTAGCGACACTTAGTGCTACTGCTCAAAAAAACGATCCCGCAGCTAAAAGCCTGCTTGATAAGGTTAGCCAGAATTTTAAAAGCCTTAAAACAGTGGTAGCCAATTATAGCCTTACGGTCACTAACCGTGCAGGTAAAACAGCGGGCCAAAAAAGTGGTCAGATTTATCTGAAAGGTGCCAAGTATAAAATCACTGAAAACAGCATGGAAATTTTGAGCGACGGTAAAACGCAGTGGCGTTTTGAACCCGATGCCAACGAAGTAACGGTAAGCAAGGTTGACAACAGTGCCGATGGCATCACTCCGCAAAAGTTGTTTACCAATTTTTACGATAAAGACTTTTTGTACAAGTTGAACGGACCGGCTACCGTGAACGGTAAAAAAGTGAAAGAAATAGAGCTTACGCCAACGGATAAGCGCAAGTCTTTCTTTAAAGTATATGTTTATGTGGATGAAGCCCAGAATATGATTGTGAGCAGCAAGATTTTTGAAAACAGCGGCAACGTTTACAACTACAGTATGACGAATCTAAAAACCAATCAAGCCCTTAGCGATGCCATGTTTGCCTTCGATAAATCAAAGCATCCGGGTGTAGATGTTATTCAACAATAGCAATCGATTTATCCCAATAAAAAAGAAGTCCGGTGCTTGTGCGCCGGACTTCTTTTTTGAACAGACTGCCTAATGCTTTGTTTCCCACACCAATGCGCTTGCCCCCAGTATGGCAGCGTCACTTTCTTTAAGCAAGCTAAATACCAGTTTGATTTTATTGCGGAAAATGGGCAACAAATTTTCTTCCATAGCCCTTCGAACAGGGTTCAGCAACAGGTCGCCGCTTTTTGTAGGCCCGCCAAAAAGAATGATTGCTTCGGGTGAAGAAAACATCACAAAATTGGCCAGCGCCAGTCCTAATATTTCACCGGTATATTCAAAAACTTCCTTTGCTATTTCGTCACCTTCCATAGCACATTCATGCACGTGATAGCTTTCTAGTTGTTCCGCCGGAATATTGCGCAACAGCGACGTTTTATTGTTATGCTTTTCCAGTAATTCAAGCGCGGTAAGGCGTATGCCGGTTGCACTTGCATAGGCTTCTAAGGATCCATGCGCACCTGTACCCCAATGCAGCCGGCCACCGGGAATAATGATAGTATGACCCAATTCTCCGGCAAAGCCGTCGTGACCATATATAAGCTGTCCATTGGCTACAATGCCGCTGCCTACACCGGTACCCAGGGTAATCATAATAAAATCCTTCATACCACGGGCAGCACCATACATCATTTCACCTACGGCAGCCGCATTGGCATCATTGGTTA
>JAHEMO010000051.1 GCA_024643625.1 Chitinophagaceae bacterium | reverse complement strand
CTGGATGAGTGGATTGGCTATTGCCTTGCCTACAACCCCTTCGCCAAAAGCAGCAAGAAAAAGAAATAGCACAATACCCTGCCTTTTTTCCAGCCTTTTCACTCCCTTCAATTTTCTATTTGATAGCCACAATGGCCGGTTACAGCATTTTTTTACGAATTGTTCTGAGGCGGTTTGGTTCGAATACCGATTTTTGCCGCAGCGCGGCGCAAGCGTTTGGGCCGTTTCCATCCATTATAGCATGACTGAATTTCGTCCGGGCAGGTTCCAAATCTTGCCCGTTATCATAAAAAACCTGCTCATCATAAACGGGTTGGTCTTTCTGGCACAGCTGGCCATTGACGGCCTCAACCCCGGTGGCGACCTTACGCCACGCATTGGCTGGGTTACCGACACTTTTGCCTTGCACCATGTGTTTTCGCCCCTGTTTAAGCCCTGGCAATTGCTCACCCATATGTTCATGCATGGCAGCCTCTTCCATATTTTCAGCAATATGTTTGCCCTCTGGATGTTTGGCAGCATTTTGGAAAACCTGTGGGGGCCAAGGCGTTTTTTGGTTTTCTACCTTAGTTGCGGTGTAGGTGCTGCGCTGCTGCACCTTGGTTTTTTGTGGTACGAAAATGTAGGGCTCATCAACGACATGACGGCCTTTCAGGAAAACCCCACCCTGCAGGGCTATATCCGTTTTTTCAATGAGTACATGACGTCGAGCTACGATGGTGCCACTGCCTACCGCATCGGCCGCGCCTGGGAGGCCGATCCCGGCAATTATCAGTTTGCCGAGCAGGCTGTAGCCGCCGTTACCAACCATACCAATTACGCTATTGCCGAGCCAACCCTTGGTGCATCAGGAGCCGTATTTGGCTGCCTCGCAGCCTTTGGCTATTTGTTTCCCAATACCTATATCTACCTGTACTTCTTTATTCCCATGAAGGCCAAGTGGTTCATCTTGCTGTATATAGCGCTTGAGCTTAGTATGGCTATTCGCAACAGTGCCGGCGATAATATTGCCCGATGGGCGCACCTTGGTGGCGCATTGGTTGGCTTTTTGCTGGTGTACTTTTGGAACAAACGAAACCGGCGCAACTTTTACTAGCGGGCCCAGGTATTGGCTATTGCATAGGGTGGGCATCATATTCGCGGCAACAGTTAGGATATTGGCGGTATTTTAATGGCGGCTTTTAACCCCAATCGTGCACAATTGGTCAAGTTGTTTGTTATTTTACCAATACAATGCATTCATCACTCCCAAAAGCATGGTTATGAGTACAGGCCTGTCGGGCAGAGGCTTCAGCAAACTATCGGCAAAACGGCAAAACGCCGTTTTTGTGCTGATGGTTATTTGCGCCCTCGCTTTCGTCCTCATCAATTTTATAAAAATCAGCTATTTCCTGGGCGGTCTCAATATGGAAGCCTACCGCAGCAATTTTCTCAATTGGCTGTTGGTGCCTCCGGGTTTGTCGCAATTGGTGGAGCGGCCGTGGTCGTTTATCACCTACATGTTTGTGCACGACGGGGTATGGCATATGATTAGCAATATGCTGTGGCTTTGGGCCTTTGGTTTTATCCTGCAGGATCTTACCGGAAGCCGCGATATTGTTCCCATTTTCTTGTATGGCGGGTTAGTTGGCGCATTGGCTTTTGTGCTCACGGTAAATGGCTTTGCGGTGTTGCGCAACAATATTGCGGGCATTGCGCCCATGATGGGTGCCGGCTCAGCCATAATGGCGGTGGCGGTGGCTACCACGGTGGTGTCGCCGGGTTATCGCATATTTCCTATGCTGCATGGCGGCATACCGCTTTGGGTGCTCACCCTTGTTTTTGCGGCTATCGATTTTGCAACCATTGCCAGTGCGGGTGCGGGTATTGGCGTGGCCCATTTAGCGGGCGGCCTTATGGGTTTCCTGTACATAAAAGCTATGGATCGCGGAGCCGATTGGGGTGGATGGATGCATCGTACCAACAAATGGATTGGCGATCTCTTTGAACCCTCCAAGGAAAAAGAAAAACAAGCCGCCCGTATACGGCAGGAAGTTTTTTACGAAACCCGCGGGCAGCAACCATTTAAAAAATCGTATAACGTAACGCAACAACGCGTGGACGAATTGCTGGATAAAATAAACCAGAAAGGATACAGTTACCTAACCGATGAGGAAAAGGAATACCTGCGCCGCGCCAGCAGCGAGGGGTTATAGCCTATACCTGATATCATTTTGTAAAACGCATGCACACCCACCACATGCGTTTTTTATTATATGAAGATTACAAACGCAGTACGTAAAAAAGTATGGTATGCCACAGTGGTACTATGGGCGATGTTGCTGGCGGCGGCATTGGTGGCGCCATATACTTCACCAACTGTATTTTGGTTTCCAGGTTTTGCCGCTATTGGCTTTTTGCCACTCCTTATTTTCGGTATCGGCCTGCTTATTATTGCCATAGTAAAGCGCCGCAGTATTGGCTTTCTTATAGCCCTGCTGTTGGGCATATGTATACCCCAGCTGCCTTTGCTTTGGGCAAGCCATACACCAGCAGTTTTTTCGGTACAAAAAAATAAGGGTAGCATAAGACTTATGCAGTTAAATGCAAAAGGTTTGCGTGGCTACGACCCTACCCTAAATCACCTTAGAAATGAACGCAAAGCTTTTGTAGATTTTGTGCGCCGGCAAGCGCCGGATATTATTTGCCTGCAGGAATTTGCAGACGTAAAGGGCAGCGTATTGTTGTCGAATATTGCGCTGCTACGCGATAGTTTGCAATACCCTTATGTATTGTTTCAGCCCACGTATTACCAACAGGAGCCATGGGGAAGAACAGCTTTTGGCACAGCCATTTTTTCGCGCTATCCATTGGCCAACAGGGGCACATTAGCGCTGGATAGTAAAGACTTTACTGAAAATCTGGTGTATGCAGATGTGTTGTTGCCGCATGGTGCTTTCCGGGTGGCAACCGCGCATTTTCAAAGCATGCATCTCAACTGGGAGTTGCAGCCGGATCAACTACCGGCTCACCTGATTGAGGATGGACATTTTTTAACGGGCGCTTTCTTTTGGCAAAAACTCCATCACTATCAGCAGCTGCACGTACAGCACGCCATCAACATTCGGCGCTTTTGCGATAGCAGCAGCATGCCTGTAGCGTTGTGCATGGATATGAACACTCTTCCAAACTCCTGGGTTTACCGGCAGGTGCGCGGCACCTATACCGATGCGTTTTTGCAATACGGGCGCGGCATTGGCAGCAGTTATAAAAGTGTATTACCCTATGTAAGAATTGATTACGTGCTGGCCGATAAAGCATTCGAGGTAAAGCAATTTGGCATCATGCCGCTTGCCATATCCGACCATCATGCCTTGCTTTGCGATATACAATTAAGCAGGAGTACCAAAGAATAATAGCATTGCCAAAAAACAGGCGAAAGCATTAATTTCACCGCATACCATGGCATTTAGTGTCCGACGTTTAGGCAGACGTTTTTTTATTACGGTCAATATTATTTGTTGCGTAATACTATTGCTATCGCTCCTGCTTCCCTATCTCAATCCTGATACATTTTGGTTTCTTGGTTTTTTAGGTATCGCCATGCCTTATATGGTAGTATTGGTAGCTGCATTTATATTTTTCTGGTTGGTGCTGCATTGGCAATACATGGCCATTAGTGTGGCTTGCCTGCTGATGAGTTATAGTGCCATACAAAATCTGGTGCGCTTTGGTAACCATTCATTTGCGCTTGCAAAAGCGCCAAAATCCTTGCGGGTATTGACATGGAATGTGGGACGTTTTGGCGGCGATAAAAACATTGCACAAGAAGATATTTTTGCATCACTGATAACCCGGTATAATCCCGATATACTGTGTATGCAGGAGTTTGGCATATTTGACAAACCTGAGCGTAAAAAAGATGACAGGATTGTGCAACTGATGCAAATGGGTTACAAACATTATGTGCTCAGCCGCGATTATAGCCGCAAGAAATATGGGTATTCCAACGGACTTGCCATCTTTAGTAAATATCCATTTGCCAATACCAAGCGTGTGCCTTATACCAGCAGTGCCGAAAGTATTCTTCGTGCAGACATAGTAGTGCATGGCGACACCCTGCATGTATTTAATTCGCACCTGCAATCGTATCAGTTTAATGCCGGCAATTACCGCGAAATAGATCGCATTCAAAGTGGCGAAGACAGTCTGGTGCAGGCATCGCGGAATATTATTGGTAAAATGAAAAGGGCATTTCGAAACCGCGGCGCGCAGGCGCGGCAGTTGGAAGCCCAGTTGGACAGTGTGCGGTATGCCGCTATTATATGCACCGATATGAATGATGTGCCCAACAGTTATGCATACGGCCGCATCGCCAATGGGCGCACAGATGCCTTTACAAAACATGGTTATGCCATTGGCCGCACATTTCGCTATTTATTGCCAACACTTCGTATTGATTATATTTTTTCGGACAAATACCTTGATGTGCAGCAATACGAGGCAATACCCAACAGGCTTAGCGACCATTGGGCGGTAGTGGCTGACTTGTTGGCTACAGATACTACAGCAGCAGCACGCACTAACGCAGGTGGCTTGACGAAACCAAAATAAGAACAGGTATTTCTACTCTTGACATTACCAGCGCTAATTTTTACCTTGTTGCACCATCCTGCCTGAATCACAGGATGCGGCATTGTTTTCACATTCTCTCACCACAAAACCATGAATTATGGCTACGAGCAAAAAGAAAACCACCACGGTGGGTAAAAAAGCTGCCACTACCAAAAAAACAACCAAGGTTAGCGCAACCGCAGCAGCCAAACACGACATGAAATTTGCCGGCGGATTTAGTGATGCCCGGCAGCAACCTGCCAGTTTCGATCCGCAGGCCCTTGGGCCCGAAAACACTTTTACCCTCATAAACAGCGATGTACTTAAACCGTCCTGGAAAGCCAATAAATATCCCGTAAGCAAAGCAGAGTATCAGGAGATGCTATTGGCCGCCGAACATCCCGATAATATGACAAGATCTGCTCAGGCCTCTGGCGACAACAGCGCTGTGGGCGATACCGATGAAGATGTACAAAAAGCACTTGCCAGCAGCAGCGACGACCTGCCGGAAGATGAAGGCCCTGGCGCTAACGGCCCTGCCGCGCTTGCCCCTTCTGTTATTTCAAAATTTGAATCCATACCCAGTACCGGTTGGATCCCGCCCGACTGTGTAAGTGCCGCAGGCCCAAGTCATGTGTTGGTGGGCGTAAACAGCGAATTCCGCATTTACACCAAAACGGGAAGTATGCAGCGGCGCTATCAGTTCAATACATTCTTCAGCACCGTTTTACCTAACAGCACTACTGTAAAGGTTTTTGATCCCCGTATGATATGGGATCACTACAGTAACCGCTATGTGATTATTGTGGCCGCCACGCAAAGCAGCCCGCAAAAAAGCTGGTGCGGCATTGCTGTAAGCAAAACAACTGACCCCATGGGCAGTTGGTGGGTGTACGCACTGGACGCCAGTAAGGATGGTAGCAATGCCACCACCAATTGGATGGACTACCCCATGCTGGGCTTTGATGCACAGGCATTTTACATCGGAATGAACCAATTTAAGGGCAATACTTTCCAATACGGCAAAGTCCGCATTTTAAACAAGTCGGAAGTGTATAGCGGCGCGCCGGTTAAGTGGTACGATTTCTGGAACCTTAAAAACCCCGATGGTTCTTTGGCCTTTACGGTGCAGCCTTGCTGTCATTACAGGGGTACAGGGCCTGGCCCGGCTTATATGCTCAACAATCATTTTGGATCCAACAATAAGCTTACCCTGTGGACCATCACCAATCCGTTGGCGCATTGGAGCGGTGGCGCCCCCACGCTCAGTCGGGTAAGCATGGCCTGCCGCGCCTATGATGTACCACCGCAGGGAAGGCAGAAAGGCAGCACGACCAGGGTGGCTACCAACGATAACCGGATACTCAATGCCATTTACCAGCATGCCGGCAGCGTGAAACGCATTTGGGCCTGCCACAATTCGAAAATTAGCTGGAGCGGCGATTCCGAAGCACGCAGCGCTGTGCAGTGGTACGAAGTAGATGTGCCTACGGCAAAAGTGGTACAGCAAAATGGCTATGGGCAAAAGGGGCAATACTATATGTTCCCGGTCATTCAAACTGACATGCGCTGCAATGCTTATGTGGTATTTAGCCGCTGCAGCAGCTCAGAGTACCCCTGCCTGCGCATAACCGGACGCAAAATTGGGGCGCCGCTTCACGACCTGGAAAACAGTGTGCTGGTGAAAGCCGGCGAAAGCGCCCACACTTCCGGCAGATATGGCGATTATTTTGGTATTGGTCGTGATGCTTCTGATGCCAACCGCGTGTATGGCGTGGGACAATACGCTGAGAGCTCCGGCAATTGGGGTACCTACGTCGTGTCGGCCAAGTACTAAGTCTTATTTACAATTTTCATCAGGAATAAAAGATGCCAACGGGCCCTGTTTCGGCAGGGTTCGGCTGGTATCGCTAATCATCATTTCCACCCTATGGAGATCGTTGCCTGCATCGTTATTTTTCTTTCCTTTTTGCTATCGGCCAGCTGTGGCCTGGGTGGCTCGCTGCTGCTTATTCCAATGCTTAGTCTGGTATTGGGTGTAAAGGAGGGCATCGTGCTCAGCAGCTTGCTACTGGGGTTAAATAATATTGTAAAAGCTTTGTACTACCGTCAGTACATACGATGGAAGCAAACGCTATGGTTATTGCTGCCCATGGCAGGCGGTGCAGCTATTGGTGCGGTGGCCATGGTACACATGCAGGCCGATTGGCTGGGTTATTTTATGGCCATGCATATCATTGTTTCATTTGCTGTGCAACGCTGGGCCACAACGAGCATTCAAAAAAGCACTGGCATTGGTTATGCCGCATTAAGTGGTTTTTGCTCCGGATTATCGGGCACTTCCGGGCCGCTTAAGGGCATTGCGGTCCGATGCTTTTACCAATCAAAAACAACCCTGGTAGCCGCGGCCTCAGTATTATCGCTGGCCACAGATAGTATTAAGTCGGGTATTTATCTCTCGCAAATACCCGGCATAGCCGGAAATATGATGTTGCTTGGCTTTGGCATTGTCATTATGCCTTTTGCCACCGGCCTTGGCCGATACCTTAATCAGCAAATGAGCACCCGCGTGTACGATGCGTTGTTTTACACCGTAATGGGCGGCTATGTTATGCGGCTATTCATCTAAGTCTTCGGCGCTGCGCTTGCGCCTGGCCATTTCTTTCCCGCTTACCGGTATGCCAATACCTACACTTCTAGTTTTGGGCTTTTCGTTGCGGCTATCCTTTTTTTCGTCCGGCGGACAAGCATCGGCCGCTTTTCCCGTTTTTCCTGCGCCTTGCGTAGGTTTTTCCTTTTTTGCCTTTGCCATAATGCATAATTATGTGGTGAGATAAAGGTACTGCAATACCACGGGTAACCCTGTATGGCAATTACGCTACCCAATTGGCTTTAAGTTTTCTTTCTTGCCCCGCGCAACAAATGCGTAGGCCTATGTTTTACCTTCGTCACCATTTCTGAAAAAGATTACCCAGCATTATGCCGCTACAGGTTTACAATAGTTACAGCCGACAAAAGGAAGTTTTTACGCCTATTACCGAAGGTTACGTTGGCATGTATGTGTGCGGCCCTACCGTTAGCGGCGAAAGCCATTTGGGCCATGCAAGACCTTATGTAACTTTTGATATAGTATATCGCTATCTCAACCACCTGGGATACAAAGTGCGCTACGTGCGCAACATAACCGATGCGGGACATTTTGAAGAAGAAGGTCGCGAAGCAGAAGATAAAATAAGCAAGAAAGCGGTGTTGGAAAAGCTGGAACCAATGGAGTTGGTTACCAAGTACACCAATCTTTTTCATTGGGCCATGAAGCAATTCAACAATACCGAACCCAGTATTGAACCTACCGCTACGGGGCATATTGTGGAGCAGATTGAAATGATTAAGAAAATAGTTGCAGCCGGATACGCTTATGAGTCAAAAGGCAGCGTGTATTTTGATGTGAAGAAATATGCTGCTGATTTTGCCGGTTCTACCCCCTATGGCAAACTAAGCGGCCGTGTCATGGACGACATGCTCACCACCACCCGCAATTTGGAAGGGCAGGACGAAAAGCAGGATAAGGCAGATTTTGCCTTGTGGAAGGCAGCGCCGCCACGCCATATCATGCGGTGGGCAAGTCCCTGGGGCGAAGGCTTTCCGGGATGGCATATAGAATGCTCGGCCATGAGCAGCAAATACCTGGGCGAAGAATTTGATATACATGGCGGTGGAATGGATTTGCAATTCCCGCATCATGAAAGCGAAATAGCCCAAAGCAGTGTATGCTTTCATGGTAAACTAATGGCGCGGTATTGGATGCATAATAATATGATTACCATCAACGGAAAGAAGATGGGAAAGAGCTATAATAATGTAATCAAGCTCACGGAATTATTCAGCGGCGACCATCCCCTTCTGTCGCAGGCATATCATCCTATGGCTATACGTTTTGCCATTTTGCAATCCCATTACAGAAGCACGCTTGACTTCAGCAATGACGCCCTGCTTGCCGCCGATAAAGCGTTTAAGCGCTTATGGGAAAGTTATGAGAACCTGCAAAAAATAACAGCCAACGGATCGCAGCTTGACGAAGTATTGGAGCAGCGTGTACAGCAATTGCTACATGAATTGCCGGAACATATGGATGATGACTTTAATACAGCTAAAGTTGTGGCCAACCTCTTTGAGCTTGCGCCGATAATTAATGGCATAAAAGGCGGACAAATAAGCGCGGGTGCGCTGAGCGAAGAAACGCTTAGCCTGATGAAGCAAAGCTTTGATCTGTGGCTTGTGGACGTTTTGGGAATGCAAAACCCTTTTGTTGATGCTGACAATCAGGCATTGGGCAGCGTAGTGGATATACTAATTGATGTGCGCAGGAAAGCAAAGGCCGACAAAAACTATAAGCTTAGCGATGCCATAAGAAATGATTTGCTTACCATAGGTATTACCCTCAAAGACGAAAAAGATGGCACAGTTAGCTGGTCAATGAATTGATAAATTATAGCCATGGCGTTATATCAATTTGCAAATCGGAAGCTTCCTTTTGTATTAACTGGAGCTTAAGCGGATGATGTAATCCTTCCAGGCTGGTCTCGCCTTTTATGATAGAAGAAACGATGCGGTTGCTGAGTATATAGCGAGCAGTAAAGGTGCCGAAGCGCTGTTCCAATGCCTTTTGAATGGGTCCAAAAATATCCTTCTCATAACTGCGCAACTCTGCAAAGCTCATCCCTTTGATGCGACCATTTCCAAGTAGTTGTTTTGAAAGTAGCCGCTCCTTCGCCTCCTCATGCAGCGCGGTCAGTCGCTTTTGCCATGCAGCCATATTTGCCGGCTTTTTTGTGGCAGCATGCACCGCCCTGTCCTGCCATAACAGCGATAGATCATTTGCTTCGAGCACAGCCTCTTTCATTAATTTTTCCGGCGCTACAAAATGAAGCGGCCGGTTTAGCTTTTGCGCCAGGGCATCGCGCAGGCCCATCATGCCATTAAACACGTGCAGGTCGTAGGGCGAATAGCGCGAATAATCTGCCGGCTTCACAAAGGGATAGGCCGGTGTTTCATCGTACCGCCACTGAGCCTGAACAGCAATATCTTCTTCGGCTAACTGCAACAACCCCTTGCCTTCCAAAGCCTCACGCAGTTTGCTGCGCAAGCCAAACAAATGCACTACATCTTGTTGCGCATATGCAAGCTGTTTCTCCGAAAGCGGTCGTTTGGTCCAATTGCTTCGCTGTTGATCTTTGTCTAATGCTACGCCGCAATAGGTTTGGAGCAGTGCCGATAGTGATGTGTTTTCCAGATTGAGCCAACGTGCGTAAATCTCTGTGTCTTCAAACTGTTCAGGAAAAACGCCAAGCGCATGCAGGAGCCGAATATCTTCTCCGGCACTATGGGCTAACTTTATTGCTTTTGACTGCCGAAGCAATTGCATAAAAGGCGGGAGTAAATTATCAACAAAGGGATCGATAAGCACCACTATTTCTGGGGATGCCAACTGAAGCAGGCACAGGGTAAATCCATAGGTGTATTGCTCCCTGTCAAATTCAATATCAAAAGCCAGTATGTCGGATGCCGCCAAAACCTGCAATGCGTCGAGGGCCCCTGGTATATCGGTTGGCGCCACATACAATTGATTATTCGTATTCATCTACAACCGATGAATGTAGGGCATTCCAAAACCCGGCAACCAAATGCAGCATAAAAAAGCCGGACAATATGCCCGGCTTGATAATTGTGTAACCAATATATGAAGGAATTATTGCAGACCAATTGTGCTGGCTTGTATGGCACCGTTGCTATAGGCCTTATACAACTTTGCTTTACCATCGGTAGTGGCTTTAAAGTAATAGCAATGCTCCTCATCGGTAGTCATTTCAAATACCTCGCTTATGGCAGCTGCTTTCAATTTGCGTTCGATAGCATAGCGCAGTTTGGCCGGCAATTCATTGGCATCTTTGGTAATGGTAGTTGCTACCAGCTTTCCATCATGATTAAAAAATGCACTAATATTCTCTTCATACAATGAGAAGTTAGCACGATACATGTCGGACTTTGTTTCCGTCCAGCTTACATTTTTTACCATGCCAAATTCGCGGATAAAAGACTGCTCAACAGCATAGGTAACTTTTACATCCTCACTTGCAAATGATGCAGTGGTAAATCCAAGAGCGGAAGTAAATGTGAAGGCGGTGGCAAGAATCAGATTTTTCATAACTAATGTGTTTTGTGTGTGAAATATTTTTTTGATTTGATAATGTAAATATGACTTCATTTTTTATGGATTGCAAGCCATTTAAGGTAGTCGGTTGAATAGAAACGTTGAATGGTAAGTAAACGTGGATGACGTGATGAACGGTAAGCACAGTTAACTGATGTTAATAGATAACCAATGATTTTATGCCGCCATACAATTACATAAAACCCTTTGCTGTAAAGGGTTTCAGCCCATACAATAACTTGTATATCGCACTTAATACGTAGATTCATTAGCACTTTTCCATAGCGAAAAAAGACCGGATTTTTTCTTTGCTCACAATAATTTGCTCTTACATTACTGCCATTTGTTTGCAGGGATTAAATATTTCCTGTAGGTATTTAAAAAAGCAATCAGAGATAACAGGTAAAAAAAATGCCGTCTTTGCAGACGGCATGTGGTTATGTGTTAGAAGGTGGTGGCAGGTGTGAAATACTTTTAGTTCTTTGCTATTTCAAATGGACGAATTGTTCCGCTGCCAAAGGCTTTGTAAACAGTGGTCTTTCCTTTTTCTTCCATAGCAAAAAAGTAGGCGTGCTCTTCATCGCTAATCAACTCAAAAAGTTCTTTGGGCTCTTTGTTGTTGAATTTTTCTTTGATTGCAGCACGCAGTTTTCCTGGCAATGTTTGCAGATCCTTTTGCACGGTGGTTGCTACATGATTTCCATCTTCAGAAAAAAATGCGCTTACCTTTTCTTCATCTACCAGAAAGTCGGCTCTCAGCATATTGTTGCTGGCTTTTTGCCAGGTAACGTTTTTTACATTACCGAATTCCTGAGCGAATGCCTGCCTTACGGCATAGTTAACTTTTACATCTTCTAAAATGTTGCTGGCCATGGCAACCACGCTGGCTACCGCGATAAGTGTTGTGAAAATGAACTTTTTCATGATTTTCATTTTTAGTGTGTGTGAGAAAATTTGTTTTGTCTACCACAAAGATGAAATAAGCTGAAAAGCTTTGCAAGCCAGATACTGCAAAGGGTTAAATGGACAGGCTGAGCGGTTATCCTTGCCCATGACGTGATGAATGGAAGCCCTTGTTAATCCAATTAACAGTGAATCGATGTCATTTGCTACACAAATAAGGAATAGCCATACACAAATGGATTTAAGACATCAATACAGTGAATTTATGTAGCTGAAAATGCCAACCTTCCTTATCTAAGAGCCTTTTAGTGTGCAGCAGGCCCGACAAATTATTGCCTTCTGTAGGCTATCGACCCATAAATACCATCAGAACCTGGACGTCGCTGGGATTAACGCCACTAATTCTACTTGCCTGACCAAGGGTGCGTGGCTGGATGATTTTCAACTTTTGGCGTGCCTCCATGCTTAGGGCGCCTAAGCTCATATAGTCAAAACCCAAAGGGATAGACAGGTTTTCCAGCAGTGCCATTTTTTGAACCAATTCGCTTTCCTTGTCTATATAGGTTTGGTATTTGAGTTGAATAGCTGCCTGTTCCAACGACTCTGCGTCATAGTCGCTCAGGCGTAATCTCAAGTCGGGCAGGGCTTCCATCATTTGGGGAAGACCAATATTGGGCCGTAACAGAATTTTTGAGGCCTTCTGTTTTTCGGATATGGTGGAAGAACCTAGGGATTCCAGGAAAGGATTGGCATGGTCCGGCTCGAGGCCAAATGTATTTAACTCATTGACAATCAATGATATATGTTCTTTTTTTTGCCCTACCCTGCTCATTCTGTTTTCGCCGGCCAACCCGATAGCATAGCTTTTTTCGGTAAGTCTCAGGTCGGCATTGTCCTGCCGCAGCAAGGTTCTAAACTCTGCGCGGCTCGTAAACATGCGGTACGGCTCATCAGTGCCCTTATTAATCAAATCATCTATCAGCACCCCGATATAGGCTTCGCTTCGGGAAAGTATGAAGGCTTCGGCATGATGTGCATTTAAATGCGCATTAATGCCCGCCATAAGACCCTGGCATGCCGCTTCTTCATACCCGGTGGTTCCATTTATCTGTCCGGCAAAAAAGAGGTTGGCCAATAATTTGGTTTCGAGCGTATGGGTAAGCTGGGTAGGTGGAAAATAGTCGTATTCGATAGCATAGCCAGGCCTAAACATGCGGCAGTGTTCAAAACCCGGCACCTGAGTGAGTGCCTTGTACTGCACCTCCTCCGGTAAGGAGCTGCTAAAGCCATTTACATAGATCTCTACAGTATTCCAGCCTTCCGGCTCCACAAACAGCTGATGGCGCTCTCTATCGGCAAAACGATTGATCTTATCCTCAATACTGGGGCAATACCGCGGGCCGGTTCCCTGTATCCTGCCCTGATACATGGGGCTTTTATCGAAGCCGGTTTTCAATATATCATGGACCTGCTCGTTGGTATAAGTTATCCAGCAATGCCGCTGCTCTTCGGGTTTTATAGTTTGTATTGGTAAAAATGAAAACCCGGAAATCGTTTCGTCGCCCTCCTGAACCTCCATTTTGGTGTAATCCAGGCTTCGGCCATCAATCCGTGGCGGTGTTCCCGTTTTTAGCCGATCAGCAGTAAATCCAAGCGAAACAAGCTGTTCGGTTATGCCTTCCGCCGCTTTTTCGGCCATGCGGCCGCCCCCAAGTTGCTTTTCACCAATATGTATGATGCCATTGAGGAAAGTACCGCTGGTTATAACCACCGCTTTGGCCCGAATATGGTGGCCTAAGCCTGTAATTACTCCCTTACACTGATTATTTTCCACTATAACAGCCTTAACCATATCCTGGTAGAAATGCACGTTTGGCGTTTGTTCCAGCATTTCACGCCATGTAGTGGCGAATAGCATTCTGTCGTTTTGGGTACGGGGGCTCCACATAGCGGGCCCTTTGCTTCTGTTGAGCATCCTAAATTGGATCATGCTTTTGTCGCTCACAATCCCGGAATACCCCCCCAAGGCATCAATTTCCCGCACAATTTGCCCTTTTGCTATGCCCCCCATTGCGGGATTGCAACTCATTTGTGCAATGGTTTGCATATTCATGGTAACCAGCAACACCTGGCTACCCATATTGGCAGCCGCGGCAGCCGCTTCGCAGCCTGCGTGTCCGGCACCAACCACTATTACATCGTATTGGGAAAACATGGCGGCAAAAATAGCGGCTAAGGCCGGGGTTTCACGTGGAACACCTGCTTAACGGCATGCCATATTAACAACCATATAATACATAGGCGCTTTGACCGAAATGCCCACCCCCACTGAACTGTTGTCCGGAGCAAGCAAGGCTTTTCGATGGCCAAGACTGGCAATTCCCTGATCGATGAGGAGACTTAAGACCATTTCGTTAGCGTTGCCGTATGTACTGGAATGCACGCATTCCGAACCACATTGAATACCAATTGAACCCAGCCGGTCGCCTGCCGATCTGCCATCGGAACCGGTATGGCTAATGCTTCCCTGTTTGGCAAGATCTTTGGCATGACCCAGCGCAATGCCTCGCAAGCCCTTGTGCGCCTGCATGGTGGCAACTGCCGCCATCTGTGAAAGGGTGGCGATTAAAGAATTGCTATACGTGCTGCGCAAGTCGGGGTTATTCTTCAAATAGGGCTGCACTACACTATCCCGATATAACCGTGGATTGGTCCGCGCCAAATTAATAAGGTAAACCGCCTCCTTCTCCATAGCGGAAGCGCCCTGAATGTCCGGCATCTTCATAACGCTATCCCATAGTGACGATACCCGGGGATAGTCAGGTGTGCTTTGCGGCGCCTGAGCCATTACGGCCGAAGCCCCATTTATAATAAAGCACAATAAAAAGAGGTAAGTTTTGACTCTTGGTTGTTTCACGTGGAACATCAGGTGGTTGGTAATTTCTCCCATAAACGCAAACAGGCATCCTCCTGATCGGTCATAGTAGCTTTTTCACGTTTTGTTTTATCGCCAAATCCGCAGAGATGCAAAAGCCCATGCGCCATTACGCGCCGAAGTTCATGATATGACGTTACGCCCACAATCGCCGCGTTGTCCCTCACCCTATCCCAGGATATATAAATTTCCGCTGTTTTTGCCAGGGCATTTGGTGCAGACAGGTCGAAAGTGATAATATCGGTATAGTAGTTGTGCTGCAAGAAGTCGCGGTTGATGGTCAGCAGGTATTCGTCAGAACAAAAAATAAATCTCAGGTCCAGGGCATCTACCTGATTTCTCCGTAAAATATCCAGGAGCCAACGCTTGTATTTACCCACCGGGCGGAGTACGGGCCGGCGGTCTGCATAACTGAATTTTATAGCCTTTTCCATATTCGAAATATTACATGCCGCAGCCTAAATACCTTTGCACAAAGTTTAATATTACACGATGATTAAAAAGCTGTCGGCATTGCGATTGGGCGAAACGGGCGTAATTGAATCCGTCGACCAAAACGATCTTCACCTGAAGCTTATGGAAATGGGTTGCATTCCCGGCGAATTCATCATGGTAAATCAGGTAGCTCCCTTTGGCGATCCCATTACAGTAAAAGTAGCAGGATACCACCTTAGTCTCCGGCTTAGTGAGGCAGACCATATTTGGGTTGAAACCGCAGCTAATTAATCGTATGCATGTAGGTCTTTACTTCGGCTCATTCAATCCGGTACATATTGGGCATTTAATTATTGCAAGCCACTGTCGGCATCAAACCGACCTGGAACAGGTATGGATAGTGCTTTCACCCAATAACCCACTGAAACCTTCTGCTTCCCTGCTAAACGAATACCATCGTCTCCACCTCTTGCAGGTGGCCATTACCGAAGATCCATTCCTTCGGGCATCAGATATTGAATTTCATTTACCCCGGCCATCGTACACCGTTAATACCATGGCCTATCTTGCCGAGAAATACCCACAGCACAGGTTTTCCATAATAATGGGCAGCGATTCATTTAGCAATTTGCGGCAATGGCATCAATATCTGTATCTGGTCAGTCATCATACCCTTTACATCTACAAACGGCCTGGTTTTGAAGTTACCAACGATCTCGGTGCGGACCTTAGGGTGCTGGATGCTCCTTTATTAGAAATATCGAGTACCCAAATCAGAAAAATGATCCGCGAGGGCCAATCGGCGCGTTATCTGCTACATGACAATACACTTAGGGAAATTGAGCAAAATGGCTATTACCGTCAAATTCCTATTGGTGACACATAATCGATTGAATATCAATTATTTATCTAAATAACCCACCCCGCCAACAGGCAAATAATTACCACAGCAGGCGCCGGCAATCGTGTAAAACTGAGCACTAAAAATGTGCCGATAATGATAGCAATATTGGCCAGATCACTAGCCAACATGCTGGTATATGAAAAGTCTTTGGCCAAATACATGGTACTGGCCGCCATAATACCCACCACGGCAGCATTAATGCCCTCCAAAGACCGATAAATGGCCGCATGTTGCTTCAGATTATGCCAAATAGGGTAAAAGAAGAGAACCAGCAACAAACTGGGCAGAAAGATAAATATCAACCCTAGCATACA
>JAHEMO010000050.1:11080-16321 GCA_024643625.1 Chitinophagaceae bacterium | reverse complement strand
CGCAAGCGGTAGTAGTACCTGTAGGCAAGCAATGCCGTCGTGGGCAGAGTACACCGCAAACCACTATCAATCAACTGTTGGTGCAGCATGCCTTGGCCGGTAGGCGGGTGGTCCGTTTAAAGGGTGGCGATAGCAGTATTTTCTCCAATATTCTCGACGAATTGAAGAGTTTGCATGCGGCCGCAATACCCTTTGAGATTATTCCGGGCATTACGGCGGCATCAGGCGTAGCGGCGGTAGCAGGTGTGCCACTAACGGCCCGCGGTTTGTCGCTGGGTATTCATTTTATCAGTTGTTATAAAGAGGGTGTAATCAGCCATGCACAGTGGCAGTTTTATGCCTGTAGCAACGATACGCTTGTGTTTTACATGAGCGGCGAAACACTGGCGCTGATGCAGCAATCGCTATTGCGCAATGGCAAGGCAGCGCAAACTCCGGTACTGCTTGCCGAACAGGCTACTACACCGGCGCAACGTTTTCGATTAAGCACCCTCGCAAATTGCGTGGAGCAATGGGGTAAAGAGGAAATCATATCGCCTGCCATGCTTATAGTAGGCGAAGTAGCTGCGCTACATGAAAAATTTGGATGGGATAAAAATGATGCGCATGCGCTGCCATGGTTTGATTCGCCGGCAAAGGCTGCTGTCCCGCTAAGGCAAAAACCTCCGGTAAGTGCATCACCTGTAGTCATCAGTATACCTTAAGTAAAAGGCAACAATGATCAGAGAAAATATAAAACAACGTATTACAGAATTGGCGAGGCAAAGCAATAGAGATGAATTGCTTTGGATAAGTGGTTATGTGGCAGGGCTTGCCGGAGGACATATTGCTCATCCTGCTGCCGATAGTCCTTTAATGGATATGCCGGTAAATGGTTCCGCTGCCATAACTACGGCGACAGTTATTTATGGTACCGAAACTGGCAATGCAAAGAAAATTGCAACGCAGGTGGCAGCATTGCTGAAGCAACAAAAAATTGTCGTAAAACTTGTTGATGCTGCGCAATACAAAGTTGAAAATCTTGCCAAAGAAAAGAACCTGCTCATTATTATCAGCACGCAGGGCGATGGCGAGCCGCCGCTTGCGGCCAAGCCTTTTTATGATTACCTGAAATCAGGTACAGCGGCACTGCACGGCACAAACTATGCAGTACTGGCCCTGGGTAGCACAGCCTATCCTTTGTTTTGCCAAACGGGTATTGAAGTTGATGAATGGTTAAAGCGATCCGGTGCAAAAGCTTTGCTGCCTTTGGTGAAATGCGACGAAGATTTTGATGCTGAAGTGAATACCTGGATTGCAGATTTGCAACAGTTGACAAGATCAGCTGCACAACCAGCTGCACAAACAGTGGTAAAGAAAGGCAAAGCAAAAGTGCGTGCCGAGGTGACCTTTAATATTTTGCTGAACGACGAAGGCAGCAGAAGGCAGACTCACCATATTGAATTGAAGTTACTGGACCAATTTGCTTACACACCAGGTGATGCTGTGGGCATCTATCCGCACAATAGCGCACACGCGGTACAACAAATTATTGCGCTATCTGGCATGGCTGCAGATTATGCAATCAGATACAAGGAGGAAGAGTATGTACTGAGCGATCTTTTGCGTTATAAACTTTGCATCGTTCATTTATCGCTGCGAACTATTGATAAGTACGCAACACTTACAGGCTACGATATTCCGGAGACACGAATGGATTTATATGATTTGCTGCGCATTTATCCGGTAAAAAATACTGAACAGTTTATTGCAGCAGTTGGATTGCTTGATGCGATTGCGCCGAGGTTGTACACACTATCCAGTTCGCCAGCGGCTCACGAGGGCGAGTTGCATCTTACTGTATTGCGATTGCCGGTTATGCATGAGGAGAAAACAAATTATGGCTTATGCAGTGATTATTTATCGCAACTTGAAGCAGGTACTGTGGTAGATGTTTTTTTACATCAGCACAAGCATTTTCAGTTACCACCACACCATGCGGATATTGTGATGATAGGCCCCGGCACGGGTATTGCACCGTTTCGTTCCTTTATAGCCGAGCGCGATGTAGCAGGTGCTTCTGGCAAAAACTGGCTGTTTTTTGGAGAGAAGGATTTTGTTACCGACTTCTACTATCAAACGGAATTACAAGCCTGGCACGACACCGGCGTATTACACAACATTGATCTGGCATGGGAACATGGCCCCGGTGAAATAAAGACCGTGACGGATGCACTGTTGTTGCAAGCAGAGGAATTATGGCAATGGATAAATAGCGGTGCGTACATTATGATTAGTGGCGAGAAAGATCCGATGAGTAAAGCTGTAGAGGATGCTTTGTTAACTATAGCACAGCAGCAAGGTGGGCATGATGAAGCTTCCGCTGCCTTATGGTTAAAACAACTGAGTAAAGAAGGTCGATACGCAAAAGATGTGTATTAGATAATAATCGAATAAGTATCAGGCATAAATAGTTTAGTATTTAGAACGGCGTATGAAAGATTCACCTGTAGAAAAGATAAAAAAGGATAGCAAAGGGTTGCGGGGTTCTATACCGGCGAGTTTGCAAAAAGCCATCACCGGTGCCATTAGTGAAGACGATGTGCAGGTGATAAAGTTTCATGGTATGTATCAGCAGGACGATCGCGATAGGCGCGAAGTAAGGGCAGCAAAAAAGCTTGACAGGCTTTACTCTTTTATGATACGACTGCGGCTGCCGGGTGGTGATTTGACGCCGGAGCAATGGATAGCAACGCATCATATTGCAGGAGAGCATAGCACGGGCGTTATTAAAATTACTACGCGACAAACCATTCAATTGCATGGCATATTGAAATCGCATATCAAGCCAACCATTCAGGCATTTAATCAGGCTGCGTTAGATAGTATTGCAACCTGTGGCGATGTAAACCGAAATGTAGCGGCTGCATCGCATCCTTTGCAGTCGCATCTGCAAACGCAAATACATGCATACGCTGACAAGTTAAGCACACTGCTGATGCCCAAAACACGGGCTTATTATGAACTATGGCTTGATGATGAATTGCTGGCAGAGAAATCTGAAGATGATCCTTTGTATCAGGATAGGTATTTGCCCCGCAAGTTTAAAATTGGCATTGCTATACCACCCAATAACGACGTGGATGTTTTGACTAACGACATTGGTTTGATAGCTATTATTGAAAAGGATGAGTTGATTGGTTTCAATATCGCCATTGGCGGTGGCCTGAGTGCTACGCATGGCAACGAAAAAACTTACCCTCGTCTTGCAACTGTTATTGGTTTTTGCGAGGGTGAGGAGCAGACAGTAAAGGCTGTTTATGAAGTATTAACGGTGCAAAGAGATTTTGGTAATCGTTCGGATAGAAAGCTGGCGCGATTGAAATACACTATTGATGCGCATGGTGTCGAATGG
This sequence comes from Chitinophagaceae bacterium, assembly GCA_024643625.1. GTDB lineage: Bacteria > Bacteroidota > Bacteroidia > Chitinophagales > Chitinophagaceae > Phnomibacter. The sequence continues at coordinate 12,927 of JAHEMO010000050.1, read as the reverse complement.
TTTAAACAGCAAGTAGAGGCAAGAACCGGTTTTACATTTGCTCCTGCAAGGCCTTACACTTTTACTGAAAGACATGATTATCTGGGTTGGCACGAAGCCAATGGGCTTTGGCATTACACCGTGCTGGTTGAAAACGGAAGGGTTACTGATGATGCTACTATGGCGTTGAAGACTGCCTTGTATCAGATTGCGGAAACTGGTGTGGCAGGATTTAGATTCACGAGTAATCAAAACCTGATACTTACCAATATTAAAGCGAAACATAAATCACTTGTAGATGAAATGTTGCAGCGCTTTCACGTGCGGAACTTCACCGAGCAGAGTTCCGGTCTGCGCCAACAAGCAATGGCTTGTGTAGCTTTCAATACCTGCCCGCTGGCATTGGCCGAAGCGCAACGGTATTTGCCCGGTTTAATTACAAGAATTGAACCGCTGCTGAAAAAGTATCGGCTGGAAAAGGATGGCATTATCATGCGCATGACAGGTTGCCCCAATGGATGTGGCAGACCTTATGCCGCCGAGATAGGTTTTGTAGGTACTGCGTATGGCTATTACAACCTGCATATTGGTGGCGACAGGGCAGGTACAAGGTTGAACATCAGGTATCGGGAGCACATTAATGAAGAGCAAATACTTGCTGAATTGGATGCGTTATTTTCCTCGTATCAACAGCACAAAAAGATAGCGGAGCAATTTGGCGATTTCGCATTCCGGTACATTTTACAAGATCATTCAACCGCCCAAAAAGATTAAGTGATGTCGGTAACAATAGCTTCGGGACAAGTTGATGAGGCGCAACAGGCAAGCGTGGCCAACAGCGTGAACGTTCTGTTTCCCGTGTTTCTGAAGTTGGAGCAAATGCATGCAGTACTTATTGGCGGAGGCCCCGTAGCACTGGAAAAGTTGCAAAGTATGTTAGCCAATTCGCCGCAACTCAGGGTAACGGTTACTGCACTTGATATACATCCTGAAATTGAAGCATTGGCTGCAAACCGCAGTAATATTGTGTTGCGCAATAAAGCTTATGAAAAAGCTGATGTGCAAGATGCACAAGTAGTATTTGTAGCCGTAAATAATCTGGTGCTTAGCCAACAAATAGTGGATGACGCACATGCCCTTGGCCTTTTTGTAAATGTGGCTGATACACCCGGGCAATGCGATTTTTATTTGGGAAGTGTGGTACGCAAAGGCAATTTGAAAATTGCCATCAGCACCAATGGTAAAAGTCCTACGGTAGCCAAACGGCTGCGCGAAATGCTTGATGACGCTGTGCCGCATCAAATTGATGAACTGCTCGGCAATATGCAGATTATTCGTAATCGTATTGGGGGTGATTTTGCCAGGAAAGTTAGTACGCTCAATAAGATTACCAGGGCTATTGCGGTGAGTAGTGATTATGAAAAGCAGGATAAATGGCAGAAAATTGCGCGATGGTCTTTAATCATTTTTGCCAGCATGTTGCTCGGCCATTTTATTTTTAGTTATATACCATTTGGTGATATTGCCGACGGTAGCAGACGGTTGGTGGGCGGGTTAGATGCAAATTTTAAATGGATAATACTGGCAGGTTTTTTAGCGCAGCTAATTGATGGATCATTGGGCATGGGATATGGCATCACCAGCGCTACCATACTCATATCTGCCGGCGTTAGTCCTGCTGCTATTAGTGGAAGCATTCATACAGCCGAGATGTTTGCCAGTGGTGCCAGTGGGTACAGCCACTACAAATTTGGTAATGTAAACAGGAAACTCTTTCGTGCTATTGTAATCCCGGGTGTTATAGGAAGCATTGCCGGTGCCGTTTTATTGGTTTACCTCGGTGACAGGCATATTGGTTGGGTACGACC
>JAHEMO010000050.1:0-10980 GCA_024643625.1 Chitinophagaceae bacterium | reverse complement strand
GGTTATTTGTATCTTACCGTTAATCTAAAATTGAATCACCATGGCTTCTCTTAAGCTCCTTGTTTGGAATATGGAGTGGATGAACGATTTGTTCGGCTCCGATTTTACTTTCAGGCCCGATGCAGAAAAAACGCAGCATATGCGTAGCGCCACCGTAAAGCAGCGCCGTGAGCATTTAAGCAAAGTAATTAATGAATTGCAGCCCGATGTAATGGTAATAGTGGAGGGACCCAATGTATCGCAGGAATTACAAGTATTTTTTGATGCGGATGTGTTAGGTACCTGGCAATGTCATATTCAGCGCAGTCCCGGTATGACGCAATGTATTGGTTTAGCCGTGAGAACCGATCAGGGGAAATTTGCCTCGCAGCCTTTTACCGCATTTGATACATTGCTGATGCCAGCTTTTGCAGAATGGCGATACGATTTGGAAAGCGATGGTGTAGTTGAAATATTCAAGTTTGAGCGCTCGCCCTTGTATGCTGCTATTCATACTGCTGAGGGTAATAGCTTTCGGGTTTTAGGCCTTCACCTTAAAAGTAAATTGGTGGCAAGCGCCATGGAGTGGAGTAGATGGTGGGAGAATGCTGATGCTAACCGCAAGAAAATATTGGCTCAGGCATTGCGCGTCCGCACTGCCTTTCTTGATGAGTATCTACGCAATGATGAAACCGGCGCAATACCATTGGTTGTTTGTGGCGATATTAATGATGGCCCCGGTATGGATAGCAGTGAACGCCGATTGCTGGGAAGTGGTATGGAAAAGTTGATGGGTGAAATTTGGTTTCCACATCTTGCCTTAGGTAATGCATTGTTTGATACCCTTAGTGATAGAGATAAAGAACGTTTGCGCTTTGATTCGCTTTCCACAACCAGTTATCCTGATCCTATTTTCAATAATACCTACCATCAATCCTGGATTGACCATATTATGTATACACGTAACAAGCTTAATTGGATAAGCAACGCTGCCATACATACACAAATGGCAGAGGGCAAAATTACCGGGACCGCATACAAATATTCCAGCGATCATCATCCTATTTCGGCCATGCTAACTGTGTAAAATAAAAACGCCCGCTACCTGAAAAGTAACGGGCGCTTTGTTATTGACAGCAATGATACTAAGGTTCAAGGGCAAATGCTGCTGATGCAGATGCATCGTATCCGTTGATAACATTATTACCATCTATGTGCAATGCATCTACATGCACAAACTCAGCAAATGCCGCTTTGCCGCCAGCCTGGCAAACACCCAGCAGTGTATTCGGCTTGAATGTTTTGCGATAAATGCCGTTGGCATCGCGCAGGTATCCATTGGCATGGCCTGAAACTTCGCCGCCTGCATTGGTAGCTGCCGACATGGCAGCATCACTGCAAGTGCCTTTTTGTACCGAGAAGCTAAACTCGGCATGGTTGTGCGGATGCATGGCTTTAAACCCAATCTGAATATCAGCATTGTTGTTTACATACTTTACAAAGCCGCAGCAATCGGCGGATGCATCTGTGCCATTGAGCTTGATTTTGTAGACTGCTGCTTCGCAACGTTGGTTGTTGATGCGTACGCGCATATCAAAACCTTGCGATACTGCACCTGCAGGATTTGTTTGCATTACATCGGGTGCAACTACGCTAGGCGTAAATGTTGCAGCGTGCGGCACCTGATAAATACTCTTGGGTAATGCGTTCATTTTTACACCACTCTTATTAAAAAGCTCTAATCTGAATTCATATAAACCATCGCCATCAAGGCCGTTGGTATCGAGGCCAATGCTGTAGGTGTTCTGATCCCAGAAAGGGCTGGATTCCGGCACATTGAAAGGTGCCATTGCCGGACTCACCGGGGGTATCTGATACAAATTTGTACTTCCGCCAACTGCTTTTGGGCCCAATGGCACTGATTTACTGTCGAAGTGCTTGATGTTGGTTATGGGATCTATGTACTCGAAGGTGTAGCTCTTGCTAACCGGGTTTGCCAGCTCATTAAAATCTGCATCGGCAGGATTTGCGTTTATTACCTGCATATCAGCATTGTGAGTGCGGCAATATTTCCAGCGGTAATAATAAACGTTATTGTTAGGAAGCCCACTGCTGAACTGCAGCAAGAAATAAATACTGGTACCAAAGGGATTTTTAAAATCGCCTGCTTCAGTTCGGTCGGCCATGCCTATGCGCTGATAGTTGACGGCAGGAGTGTTGTTGCTAGGCTGTAACAACGGCGTTTGTTGAATGCGGCTAACACTAGTGCCGTGGCCAATACTTTTTATCCAAACAATTTCGCCGGGCAGCACCTGTTGGCAGCCCCACTGCACTCTTTCATCGCTAACGTTGATGGTGATTTCAGTGCCGCATTTGTAATCCCAATAGGTATGGCATGGTACAGCAGGACGATATACAGTTGTCCAAACACCATTAATCATCACTTCTACCCAGCAATAAATATCCGGTATATCGCCGCCTTCAAGGTAAACAATGGTAGCCTCAAACCGGCCATTGAAATCAGTGTATTCTGTGGTCAATTCGTCGAGGCGATACAGGTATGGCCAAAACCATGGATGGTAGCAGAAATACGGATGGAACAAGTTGAAATTTTCTAATACTGTTTTGCGTATCAGGCCTGCATTATTGGTAAGCAATTGCCTGCGCACAACATCGCTTACTTGTGGCAGGGCACGCAATGCCGTTGCGGAAATATCGGTAGAACCCAATGGTGCAAACGGGTTACTATCAGTTGCATCTGCTGAGCGGGGCCGAATAGTGACACCGGAAATCACCCTTGGATCAATGATAGGAATTGGCCTTGGCCGGGGAATGGGTATAGGTATGGGTATTTCGGGCTTGAGGATGATATCCGGAATGCGAAAAATTACATCATCCGGAATGCGTTCAATCCAAAGCAGAATTTTATCGACTTCACAAATATGAACTCTTGCTCTGCAGAGTGGTTTGTACCCCGGTGCATCATACACATTAAACCATTTTTGAACTTTGCCTCTTACGGAACAAAAACGAAGTTTCCAGATATTGAAAAATTCATCCGGAATAGGTTTGATGGTTATTTTGTCTTTGTCAAAGGATAATGATGGCTCGTAGGGCCTGAATTTGAGCAGGCTGTCTATGTTGCGAACCGACTCGATGCGAGGAATTTCGGCAGGTACAATAAAGAGCCGTAAATCCTGCGCACCAATGTCCATTGCATCAAACTGAACTTTCCCGCCACTTACATTTCGTTTGCCAAGTAATTGGCCGTTTTTTGAGAACGCAAATACGATGAGCTGACTGTCTCCCGCTGCCGATTTCGGTATTGGGATGGGGATGGTGATACCTTTTGCCATAAAAGATTTTTTTTTTGTGATTCAATAACTCAAAGGAGGGACAAATCGATGGCATTGTCAATAGGAGTATTACGCTTTAGGGCGCGAATTGTACGCTAATTGGGGTTTTTGCTGTTAAAATTTAAAAGGTTTGGAAGTAATGTATTGTAAGCAATAATTAGATGGAATCCATTTATGGCTATTATTTTTACGCCATGAGCGATAAGAGCATAGATGTGTTGATTATTGGAGCCGGTCCAATTGGTTTGGCATGCGGCATTGCTGCGCAAAAAGCTGGTTTAACCTATTGCATTATTGAAAAGGGATGCCTGGTTAACAGCTTGTACCATTATCCACTCAATATGACCTTTTTCTCTACGTCTGAACGCCTGGAGATAGGTGGTGTGCCCTTTATGAGTCTTAATGCCAAACCTGCTCGTGCTGAAGCCTTAGAGTATTACAGAAGGGTGGTGCTGTTGTATCGCTTGCGTATTAATCTTTTTGAGCGGGTAGAAACCGTAAGCAGAGAAAATGAGGAGTTTAAGATCAATACCAGTAAAGGTAATTATGCAGCCAGAAAAGTAATTGTAGCTACAGGCTTTTACGATATTCCTGCAATGATGAATATACCCGGAGAGGAGCTTGCCAAAGTATCGCATTACTATCGTGATCCCCACTATTATGCATTTATGAATGTAGCAGTGGTGGGAGGTAATAACAGCGCTGTAGATGCAGCCCTTGAAACCTGGCGCAAAGGCGCCCACGTTACCATGATTATGGAGGAGGAGGAAATAGGAAAAAGGGTAAAGTATTGGGTGCGGCCAGATATTGTAAATCGTTTGGCTGAAGGAAGTATCACCGCCTTTTATAAAAGTACACTTGCCGCTGTGAGGCCAAATGAAGTAGATATTACTACGCCCAATGGAAAAGTAACCATACCAAATGATTTTGTATTAGCCATGACGGGATATAAGCCCAACTTCAGCATGCTGCAAAATTTTGGTGTTAGGTTGAGTGACAATAACAAACAATATCCGCAATACAATGCGGAAACAATGGAGTCGAATGTTGAAGGTTTGTACTTAGCAGGCGTGGTAGTAGGTGGTATGGATACCCATGTATGGTTTATAGAAAACAGCAGGGAACATGCGGATAAAATAATAGCCCACATAAAAACTGTGAGCCTTCACTAATCTTCGGGTTGTTTTTCCTTTTTTCTAAAGAGATTGGCTAACGACCATTTCTTTGATTCGTCTCCTTCCTCTTCTTCATGCTTTTCCTTTCTTCGCTCTTTTCTTTTTTTCATAAACTCAACTACTTCGCCAGCCAAGAAGGCGCCGGCGTTTAAAGCGAGGGTACCCCAAATGCCAGTTGATTTAGCCGCTGCAGAACCTGCTAATCCCAACTTATTGGCTTGCGGCGCAAGCACCCTGCCCAATACAAGCGAGCCGGCCACTTTGGCAGCTGTGCCTGCATTTTTCCACAGTACTGTTTTTACCAATACTGAGGGCAGTTTTTCCAGTTCTTCTACAAGATGATTTTGGGTTATGGCTACATGGGCCTTTAGCCGTCTTTTTTCACGTGCTAAATCATCCATACTTTTTATAGGGCCTCGGACAAACTCGGTACTCATAGCATTTCAGATTGAATTTCTTCCTTAATAGCAACTGAAGCTGCGCCGTTGCCGTGTAATTGCGCGTCATCCTGCGGATCGGGTGGCTTGTTGAACAATGCATCCAAAATTGCAGAATCAATTTTTTGGCCGATAGGTTTCCTGAATACAAAAATCATCAGCAGCACTATGAGTAAATAGAACCCCGCAACAATCCCATATCCGGCAACTCTTGACTGAAGTTGGGTAGTCAGGTATTCTCCGGCAGTAACGCTCAGGAACAATAAAAACATTAGCATAAGAAATCCTGAAATTAAACCGACGACCAGCAGGTTTAGAAGCCTGCTTAGGTCGTCGGCAATTTCCATTTTCAACAGTAAAATGCGCTCCGACATGGTTTGCTGCATCAACTGTTGCACACGTTTAAACGTCCCGTTTTCTTTTTCTTCTCCCATACATTTAATTGGAATGCTATTTAAGAAAGGATGTCTTCCCGTGCACTGTTAACTTTTGTTTTGGCTTTTTCATACAAGTCCTTTGCATTTTTGGTCAATTCATCAGCCTGATCTTTTGCTTTTTTCAGGAATTCCTGACCTTGTTCGGACTGAGATAATGAATAAAGTCCTATGCCAGCAGCTACACCGGCCATAAATCCCAATAACAATTTTGATGAGTCTTTCATAGTATTTCAGTTTGACTTAAAGGTACAAAAACCGAGCCAATTTGCCAAAAACCAGGCACGCCTTCTGCCTAACTCCGGATGGTTTTTTTGTTTGCCGTGCCATCCGATGCCCGTTCTGTTTTAACCTTGCACCAAATTCAATATTACATGAGAAGAATGGTACGTGCCGGGCTGATTGCGATTTTGGGAATTGCTGCGGTGCTGCAAATGGCTTGCGGTAGCAACACGCCACAGGCTAAGCCCGTTGATGCCACAGTTACCCGGCAAAATGCCTACATCAAGTTGTTTATGGATTCTTTGGCGCTGCAATCTTTCATTGGCTCCGAGCAGCTCAATGCAGATGACAGTATCGCAATGCTCAGTTTTTATCGGAACAGAAACTATCAGTATGCCTGGTGGGACAGCAGCGGTATTACAGAGCAAGTACATAATTTCATTAACCTCTATCGTAACTACGCAACCATTACCGGAGATAGCTCAGTGCTTTATGGACGGCTCGATAGCCTGTATGATGCACATGTAAACGACACCCTTAATGTATTGCCTGTTGATTCCACATTGGCTGATTTGTTATTGACAAGGCAATTTTTCAGGTATGTGGAACGGGCCTATGCGGGAAGGAGTGATCTCAATGTAAAGGAATTGGAATGGTTTATACCCAAGAAGCAATTTAAGCCCGAAGAAATACTAAACAATGTAATTGCCACGGGCAATATGGATTCAGCTGCCGCGGCGCTGCCTGTTAACAGTCTATTCAGAAATCTTATGAAGGCAATAGCGCGCTATCAGGCGTTAGAAAAAAACCCTGATGCCGCGGCACTTCTTCAATTCGATGTAAAAACCATAAAGCCCGGAGATTCTAGTGCTGTGATGCCGGCACTAAAAGCAAAACTGGTAGCATTTGGCGATTTGACAGCCGGGGACGCCAGCATGCTGTATGATTCAAACACCGTTGAAGGTGTAAAGCATTTTCAGCGGCGTATGGGTCTTACGGCGGATGGTGCTATTGGTCCGGCAGTGCAGCAAGTACTCAATACGCCCATAAAGCACTGGGAGCAGCAATTGCTTATTAATCTGGAAAGAGCCCGATGGCTACCGGTGGAAAGAGGCAGAAAGTTTTTGTTCGTTAACATTCCTTCCTACACGCTCTACGTATTTGACAGTAGCAAAGTGCAGTTTACAATGGGTGTAGTGGTGGGCACAGCGGCTCACAATACCACAATTTTTAGTGGTACCTTGAAGCACGTGGTTTTGGCGCCTTACTGGAATGTTCCATATAGTATTGTGAAGAATGAAATGGGCCGCACGGCTTCCTATTTTTCAAAAAGGAATATGGAGATTGTGGGAAGATATAATGATGGTCTGCCCATGGTAAGACAGAAGCCGGGCGCTTCAAATTCTTTGGGCAGAGTCAAATTTCTTTTTCCCAACAGTTACAATATTTACCTGCACGATACGCCAAGCAAGGGTTTGTTCAGTCAAACCGACCGGGCGTTTAGCCATGGTTGTATAAGGCTTAGCGATCCTAAAAAACTGGCCTATTATTTTCTTGATGGATATAAGGGATGGACAGTGGAAAAAATTGATGCCACTATGAATGGCAGTAAGGAAACTTATGTAAATATTGATGAAGAGGTACCTGTGCTTATTGCTTATCTAACCGCATGGGTTGATCCTGCAAACGGCGATATTAATTTCCGAAAAGATTTGTACGGGCACGACAAGAAAATGGCAAGTCGGCTTTTTGGTTCGCAAGAGAAATAACTGCAATTACCAATGAAATTAATAGTTGTTGACAATAGTAAACTTGAGCAGGCATTTATTAAAGTAAATGTTGATGTCAACTCTGCTATTCCGCATTATATCCGTCCGCTGGACAAGGACATATCTGAAGTGTTTGATGCGGCAAAAAATAGCATGTTTTCAAGGGGAGAAGTCATCAGGTGGATATTGCAAAATGACAATGGCGAGCATATTGGGAGAATAGCAGCCTTTGTAATGGATAGCTATACCAATAAGGGTGATAATCAACCTACCGGTTGTTTTGGCTTTTTTGATTGCATTAATAATCAGGAAGCGGCCAACATGCTGTTGGATGCCGCTGCCGCCTGGCTTAGGCAACGCGGCAAAGAGGCTATGGACGGACCTGTAAATTTTGGAGAACGCGACAAATGGTGGGGGTTGCTGATTGAAGGATTTCATGAGCCTTTGTATGGCATGAATTTTAATCCCCCATATTACCGGCAGTTGCTGGAGAATTATGGTATGGAAATTTTCTATAATCAAATCTGCATGTCGCGGCATCTGCGGCCTCCACTTGCTCCTAAGTTCACGGAAAGGCATAAAAAAATATCAGACAAAGGCGGCTTTCGCGCCGAAATGATTCAGTTGAATCGCATGGAGAAGTATGCGGCCGACTTTGCAGAAATTTACAACAAGGCCTGGGCTGTGCACGAAGGAGGCAAGCATATGTCTGCAGAAACTGCCTTACGCATTTTTACTAAAATGAAACCGGTAATGGATCCTAAACTTGCCTGGTTTGCCTACCACAATAACACGCCTATTGCATTTTATATCAATATACCCGAACTCAACCAAATTTTCAGACATCTCAACGGTAAGTTTAACTGGTGGGCAAAGCTTAAGTTCTTGTATTATTTACGGACAGGTGCCTGTAATAAATTTACCGGAATTGTATTTGGCGTTATCCCTCGCTATCAGTCGCTTGGCATCGATTCGTTCCTGATTGTGGAAGTAGGTAATGTATTGTTGCATACCAGACAATATAGTGAGTGTGAGTTGCAGTGGTTTGGCGATTTCAATCCGAAAATTCGCAATATTGCCTCCAATCTTGAGTTTAAGGAAACCCGGCGGCTGGCTACGTTTCGTTACCTTTTTGATAGAGCTAAGCCTTTTGTACGGCATCCCATTTTTGAATAACGGCTTAGAGCAATACATTAAGCATCTCGCCCCAATATCTCGCTTTGTGGGCTTCGCCTTCGCGTAAAAAAAGTATGGTGGGAATGTCAAGTGCCTGAAGTGCATGAGTTACTTGCTTGTTACTCTCCAAGAAGGCATCTTCCAGACCAATGGTAAAAATAAACTCAAGATCCTGTAAACCTTCCGGCATTTCGTCTTTGCGCATATTGGGTATAAACTGACCCGGCATGTGGTAATAAACATCCTGGTCCCAATAGCCTTCCAAAAGATCATCAAAAAACCGGAGCGGTCGGGTAAGATCATAGCGCCCGCTCATAGCAATAACACGGCTAAATAATTGCGGATGCCGGCAGGCAAGATTAACCGCATGAAATGCCCCCAAACTGCATCCCGCTACATGCATGCGTTCGCCGGCATGCTGGCGTTGTATAAAAGGTATTACTTCCTTAAGAATATAGTGTTCATACTGTGTGTGCTCTGCAATACGCCTGGCGGGGGGCAATTCCTTGTTGTAAAAGGAAAATTGATCATGGCTGTCTATACAATACAATTTGAAATTGCCCGCCATCAATCTTTTTTGCAGTGCATCAATAACACCCCAATTTTCATAATCAAAAAAGCGAGCCATACGCGTGGGGAAAATTAGTACCGGGAACCCCGCATGGCCAAATACCAGCATTTCCATTTCCCGGTTTAAAAAGGGACTGCGCCATTTCTGATATTCCCGTTGTACAGCATCTCTGGACCGCGGAGTGCCTGATTTGGAAAGGTATTTCTTCAGCATGGTAGTTTCTTTTCAGGCATTTGTCCGGGGTTAGCCACAATATAGGCTGCAACAATTTCTTCCCATAATTCATAGCCGCTTTGGCTAAGATGCAACCCGTCCTCTACGTATAAAAGAGGTTTGGGATGCAGGTCGTTATCAAGCATGGCATTATAGGTATTTATAAATCCATAATGCTTGCCAACTGTGCTAATATGGTTTGCAATCAGGTTGTTGGTCGTTTCAATTTTATGCTGTAAATGTAATCTTGCTATACTGGGTTTTATGCTTATATAGGAAACTGGAATATTGCCATATCTTTTCTGCATTAGCCCGCTTAGCTCATGCCAAAAACCCAAAACTTGTTCCGGTGTTTTTCCGTCGCCTAAATCATTATCGCCGGCATATATCAGCATGGCTTCGGGCTGCAAATCCATGAAAATACTATCGAAATAAAATACACAGGCTTCCAGTGTGCTGCCGCCAAATCCAAGATTTATGGGCTCGTAACCATCAAAGAAATTGTGCAGGTTTTCCCATAGCCTTATGCTCGAACTGCCGTAGCAGGCCAGCCTTGGTTCATAAGTGTATCCCGCCCGCCGCCGCTCTAATTCAGCAACATCATCTTCGTACCAATACATAGGCGGTAAATGTAGTGGAACACTACTGCATCAAAATTTGAAGTTCCAGGTAACGCTTGGTAAAATTGGGAAAAGCGATACCTGAATGGCGGTGATGGTTTGCGTTCCCTGAAGAGGCTCGCCCTCCTGATCAAAATATATAAAGTAAGGGTTGAGCCTGCTATATAGATTGTAAATGCTAAACACCCAACTGCTTTTCAATCGCTTTTTACTGTCGGGGTTTGGGGTCCATGTCGCACTTACATCCATACGATGGTAAGCAGGCAGCCTGTAACTATTTAAGTCGCTGTTGGATTGGGTCAGTACACCCTCAATAAAATAGAATCTTTCAGGGAAAGTAGTAGCATTTCCGGTAGCGTATACAAATGTGCCTCCTAACTTCCATTTCTTATTCAGGTCGTAGGCGGCCACAACACTAATGTCGTGTCGCCTGTCATATTTTGCCGGAAACTTATTGCCGTTATTAAGCCCTTCAAATTCGCGCCAGGTAAAACTTAAGGTGTAACCAATCCAGCCGGTTAGCCTGCCTCGGCTTTTGTTTATAAAAAATTCAGCACCGTAACTCCACCCTTTGCCAAATACAAAATCAAGTTCAGGATCGTTTAGTGAAGGCGTATATCCTTCACGATATTCAATTTGATTTTGCATGGTTTTATAGTACAGTTCTACCGAAGCTTCATACTTGTTGTTTTTGAAGTTTTTGAAAAAACCTACAGCATATTGATAGCCATCTTGTGGTCGCACAATGGCTGTACTGGGTACCCACAAGTCGGTAGGCAGGGTAGTGCCGCTATTGGTGGCCAGATGTATATATTGAAGATTGCGCGTGATGGCACCTTTTACAGATGTACTGCTGTTGAAACTATAACGCATGGTCAGTCTTGGTTCCAGGCCGCCATAGGATTTCACTTTATCTCCACGCCCAAACATGGTGCTGTCAATTCTGTTGCCATCGGCATCAAGTGTATAGCCTGTGTAGGGGCCAATTTGCGTGAATGAACTGTAGCGTAATCCTGCATTTACTTTCA
>JAHEMO010000271.1 GCA_024643625.1 Chitinophagaceae bacterium | reverse complement strand
ATTGTTGAAATCCTGATTTTTTCCTTGGGTCTTGCCTACCGGCAAAGGCGCGAAAAGCATGCGCAACAGCAGGCCAATTTCAGGTTGAGAGAAAGCGAACTCATTCAGGAAAAAAACCAGCTGGAAGCCAGCCGGCTACAAGAACTCAACGATTTTAAAACGCGTTTTTACACCAATATCACGCATGAATTTCGCACGCCGCTAACGGTAATTATGGGCATGACGGAAAACATCAAAAACCACGAAGAAGAAAAAACGCTGATCCGGCGCAATAGCCAAAACCTGCTGCAGCTTGTCAATCAATTGCTCGATCTGTCGAAACTGGAATCAGATACCCTTACGCTTCAAAATACCTACGATGATATAATCCCCTATCTGCAATACCTCACGGAATCTTTTTATTCCGCCGCTGCGCAAAAAAATATACGGCTGGTTTTTTATGCCGAAGAAAAAGCAGTGCCAATGGATTATGATGAAGTAAAGGTTCAGCAGATTGTATATAACCTGCTGTCCAATGCACTGAAATTTTCGCAGCAAAACGGGCAGGTTGTTTTTCATGCCGGCAAAACGGAAATAGACGGTGCTTCCTTTTTAAAATTGATTGTAAAGGATAATGGCATTGGCATATCGGCAGAACATATCGGCCAAATATTTAACCGCTTTTATCAGGTAAACCCCGGCGACGACCACACGGAGTTGAGTACCGGCATCGGTCTTGCGCTGGTGAAAGAACTGGTAGACCTGATGCAGGGAAAACTAACCGTAAGCAGTGAACAGGGACAAGGCACAGAATTTACCCTGCTGCTGCCCATTACGGCAAAAGCTACGGCGTCTGCCAATACAAAGCCAGTGTATGGCGACAAGCACCAGGACAGGGCCTCATCTCAACAGGCGACAACTGTACTTGCCGAGGCTGCGACTGCCGCTTCCGGCGAAGAGGAAACACGCCACGATTCCGACCTACCCGAATTGCTGATTATTGAAGACAACGCGGATATCATCAGCTATATCAAAACCATTTTAGGACAGCAGTACAAAATTTATACCGCCGCTAATGGCGTATTGGGTATTGCCAAAGCGTTGGAGATTATACCCGACATCATCATAAGTGATGTAATGATGCCAGAAAAAAACGGCTACGAAGTATGCGATATGTTGAAACAGGAAGAGCGCACCAGCCATATCCCCATTATCCTGCTTACAGCCAAAGCCACACAGGCCGACAGGGTAGACGGGCTGAAGCATGGTGCCGATGCCTACCTCACCAAGCCTTTTGACAAAAACGAACTATTGGTAAGGTTAGAAAAATTAGTAGCCAATAACCGCCAACTGCAAGAGCATTATGCCCATGGCGCACCCGCAACCACCGCACCAACGCTGGACGATATTTTTCTGCAAAAGCTATCGGAGCAGATCAGCAGCCATATGGGCGATGCCCAATTTGGCGTGGCAGAATTGGCTTCGGCCGTACACATGAGCCAGATGCAGGTGTACCGAAAGCTTAAAGCGCTTACCGGCAAAACGCCATCGCAGTTTATCCGCTCACAGCGGCTGCAACAGGGGCTAAGCCTGCTGCGCAAAGGCGGATTAACCATTGCCGAAATTGCCTATACCGTAGGCTTCAACGAGCCCGCCTATTTTTCGCGGGTCTTTCAGCAGGAATTTGGCAAGAGCCCCAGCGATTATCTCAAGTAACTGATAATCAGTTGGTTGGTAGTTATTTTACAGGAACTTGTAAAATAAGTCCTCATTATTTTCTGGCTTTGTAGAATAGGTGCAAGCTTTTGCAAGATGGCTTACAGGCATTGCTGCGCCTTGCCGGCAAATTTGTTGGCGATAGGAAAAAACACCGGCAGGAACTGCTGCGCTGTGGTATGATCGCATTTGCCGTATGGCCTCAAGCGGTTGCAGATACGGATAGCCGGAATCCTTCATGTACAAAAACTCCTGCTTATTTAAAAATCAATTGTTATGCTAAACGAGCAAAGCTTTTATGGCCGCAGCCCAACATGGCGAAACAAACTCGAACAATGCTGAAAAAGTCCAAATGGAAATAGCCTTTTGTACGGGTGCATTGTAAGATGCCGCATATGGGGATTGGGCATGCTATTCCAGCCCCCTGTTTACCGCCAATCCCACCTGCCTTTATTTCTCGCACACCTGATTGTATCTCCTAACTTCTTTTCAATCTTCCAAAAGTTTGTTACTATGGAAAACATCCTTTGTTATGCACGCCCGGCTCAATGGCTTGGGCAATCCGGCCAAAGCAATCCCTTTCGGCTGATTACCGTATTGGTTGGTGGGCTTTCGCACTCCCGGCCCTTTTCCTTGTTGCTGCTCCTGTTTTTGAGCAGCATGGTGTCATATCAGGGTATTGCTCAATGCCCGCCTACCTATACCCTCAGTGCTACAGTGCCATCGGTGAATGCCACCACTGGCACGTACACCGTGCCCGCAGGCGGGCCTTATAAAATCAGGATAACTGCTAAAGGCGCAAGGGGAGGTAATAGTTATTATTATTCAGGGGGAAACGGCGCCACCATGCAGGGTGAGTTCATCGTATCATCGGGGCAGGTACTCAGCATTGTAGCCGGTGCGCCGGGCAATAACACTACTTTCCTACCAGGCGGTGGCGGTGGCGGTGGTGGAACGGGCGTTCGTATTAACGATGTAAGCTTAATTATTGCCGGCGGTGGCGGTGGCGGTGGCTATGGTGGCCCTGCGACACAAGGCCAGGGTGGCACTGTAGGCAATACCGGCACCGGTGGTGGCGCTGCAGGGACCTTTAGTTATAGTGGTGGCGGCGGCGGACTTATCGGAGCAGGGGGGGCCTGTCCTTCACCTAATTGCGGCGGCGGTGGCACGGCCGGCTTTAGCGGTACTGGCGGAATTGCAGGCCTCTCAAGTACTTATGGTTTTGGTGGCGGCGGTGTAGGCGGCGGCGGCGGCGGCGGCGGCGAAATTATCGGCGGTAATGGCGGCGGCGGCGGTGGTGGATACTCCGGAGGCAACGGCGGCGTAAATAATAATGGCGGAGGCGGAGGAGGCTCATATAATACGGGCAGCAACCAGGTGAATACCGCAGGCAGCAACAATGGCGGCGGGGAAGTAGTGATTGAATGCCTCGGGACTGCGTGTCCTTTTGTAAATATTGCCTATGTAAATGCAGCCGTAGCTGTGAGCGGCGATGGCACCAGTTGGGCAACTGCCTTCAAAACTTTGCAGGAGGCACTCACCGCAGCCAGAACCTGCACCGGCATTACCCAAATATGGGTAGCCAAAGGAAACTATTATCCTGACGAGGGTGGGTCGTTTGCCAATAATGACCGTACAGCAGCTTTTACCATGAAGAATGGCTTGGCTATCTACGGCGGTTTTGGTGGCAATGAAGCTTCCAATTACGACCTGGCGCTTCGCAATTTTATAACCAATGAAACCATACTCAGCGGCGACCTTGCCCAGAATGACGGGCCCAACTTTGCCAACAATGCAGAAAACAGCTATCACATTTTTGTGAACAGTGACCTCAGCACCACAGCGGTACTCGATGGCGTTACCTTAAGCGGCGGCAATGATAACAGTGGCGTTACCAATGCGGGTGGTGGTGCCATTTTTAATACCAACTCAAATATTACGATAAGCAAACTGTTGGTAACCAACAACTGGGCAGCTAATGGTGGTGGTATCTACAATAGGTTTTCATCGGTGATAGCTTCCAACTGCCGGTTTATTTCCAACCAATCGAATGGACCTGCTGCAGTCATTAATATTGTTGGTCTCAATTCTGAGTTTACCAATTGTGTGTTTTCCGACAATGTGACGGGCAGCTTTGCTACGCTTACCAACTATCTATCGGGCGCTACGGTTAGCCATTGCACTTTCACAGGCAATACCGGTAATGATGGTGGTGCCATATACAATCAGCCTAATGGTAGAACAGTGACCATCGACAACTGCCAGTTTACGAACAATACTGCTGCGCAGGGTGCCGGCGTTCGCAATTTCGATGGCAACATCTTCATTAGTAACAGCAGGTTTGCTGACAACGCAGCCAGTGGTAATGGGGGCGCCATCAGCGATTTAGCCGCTTCCACTTATGCCGCCAATTGCGTATTCATTGGCAATACATCGGCGACCAATGGTGGTGCGGTGTATACCTCAAATAGGTTCATTGCCAGGAACAGCTCATTTGCTGGCAATCAGGCACCGGTAAACGGGGCCATGTATTTGAACGCGGGCGAAATTACCAACAGCATTGTATGGGGAAATAGTTCGGGCATCTCTGCCCTTTTTGCCCCA
>JAHEMO010000270.1 GCA_024643625.1 Chitinophagaceae bacterium | reverse complement strand
CAGAATTATAATTGCCTGAACTATTATTTCGCAATGTGGCTGTGCCAACAGCAACATTAGAGACCCCGTTTGTGTTATTGGACAATGCCTGATGTCCAACGGCCACATTATTGAACCCTGTAGTATTGCTTTGAAGTACACCTACCCCGGTGGCTGTGTTAGTAGCATTCGAAGTGCCAGAGCCACGCCCCACAGTAACACCATTAAGAAGTACGTCGCCGTTTACATCAAGCAGTTTTGCAGGGATGTTTGTACCAATACCAACATTCTGACACTGTGCGCCAAGTTTAAATAATAAAGCAAATAATAGTAAAATGAGATTTTTCATGTAGTATTTATTTTTTAGCTAAGATTATTCTTAGCCTGCGCATTATTAATGCTTATTTAAATATAAAAAACTAATTGAATATTGGAAGTATAAGAGATAATCATTTACAGAGTATGCCCAGCTTTCTTATTTATACATATCCCCAGTATTTGCTTCCCTGAAAACAATCTGCGCAGTTATTGCGGATTTCCAAGCCGCAGATATGGCTTCGACATTACAAATGTCGAAGAGCCGTCAAGTGTTTCGCGGCTCCCTCATAAGCCTAGAATAATGTACCAGACAGAGTCGTACCTGCCAAAGCCAAAGTTTTTATGATTGGCACCCATTAAGGCTTGAGCGTACGATATATCGGAGTCATTCATCAATAGATCAATAACCTGGGTAACTGTATAAATGGCCGGACTTACTGAAGCTCTGGCAGCACTGCTAGTCGACCGGGTATATTCAAACATGGCCGGATATTGAAAAATGGAAACATTGCTATTATCACTGTACGAGTTTATAGTTGGAAACAATACTTTATTTTCTGCGAATTTGTACATAGCATAAGCAAGCGTATCATTCGCTTGCACAGCCGGCACCGCAGGCAAACCCCGATATCCGGATGTACGGTAGAAATTTAAGCGGGTGGTGGCTGCTTTCATATCTACCCCGCTGCCCGGGTAGGTCATTAATGCATTACTAAAATACCGCCAGCTAATTCCGTCATTAAATGCAGGCTGCTTATTGGTCGTGTTATACACAGTGAGGCCTTCCGCAGGATTTTCAATAGCCACAATTTCCAGCCGTGTAAGTCGAGGCAACAATAATCCTTTGTTCGTGCTTTTTATTTCCAGTGCTGCAGTTGGATGCGGAAGTTGGCCGGAGGCACCTACAAGCACTTGTGCATGTATTTGAATAGCCATAAGCAGGCATGCACAAAAACTGAATCGTTTCATGCTTTTATAATTTGCCTTAAAATAAAGCTTAGTTCCTAGGAATACAAATTGCGATGTGCAATACAAATGCAGCTATTCCTGAATGCCAGTCGACGGGCTTGCAGCCTATGGACATAATTTACGCAGCTATTGCAGATGTGTAATCTGCCTTTGCGGCTTGGACGGGGTAAATGGTCTGGAGTTCAATTCAAAACAGATCCGCGCAAATCAGTTATCAGTCAGAAATTCACACTATGCCCTCAGCCCAAATACTTCGCCACAATCGGCACTCTTCTGCCCACGCCAAACGCCTTGGGGCTTACCCTGATGATGGGACAAAACTGGTTACGTTTATATTCATTCAGGTTAACCATCCGCAGTATCCTGTCTACCAATGCTGCATCGTAACCCAGCGATTTTATTTCGTTAGGTCCCTGCCGGCGTTCGATGTATTGATATAGTATAGGATCAAGCACATCATATTCGGGGAGGCTATCGCTGTCTTTCTGGCCGGGGCGCAGTTCGGCGCTAGGCGGTTTGGTAATGATGTTTTGGGGTATTACTTCGCTTTGGCGGTTAATGTAATGCGCCAATGCATACACCTGCAGTTTGTAGCAATCGCCCAATACGCCAAGGCCGCCTGCCATATCGCCATAGAGGGTGCCATAGCCTGTGGCCAGCTCACTTTTGTTGCTGGTATTTAGCAGTATATAATTGAATTTATTAGCCAGTGCCATCACCAATACCCCACGGGTGCGGCTCTGTATATTTTCTTCCGCTACGTTAAAAGGGAGGTTGCCAAAAAATGGCTGCAGGTCGGCTACAAACTGGTCGAATATGGTTTTGATAGGAATGGTATCGTAGGGGTTGCCGAGATTTTTGCTAAGTTGTTCAGCATCTGTTACGCTATGGCCCGTGCTAAACTCGCTGGGCATAAGTACAGCGCGTACATTGGCGGCACCCAGGGCTTCTACCGCCAGGGCAAGGGTTACAGCGCTATCAATGCCGCCGCTGCTGGCTATTATAGCTTGCTTAAAACCCATTTTTCCAAAATAATCGCGGATGCCCATCACCAGCGCTGCATGCACCTGGTGGATATTCAACTCAGCTTCCAAATGATCGGGATTCAATTCCTCATCGGGCATGCGATCGGGTGTCAGCAGTATGGGTGTGTCAATGCTACCATCGTCATGTACCTCAAAAACAGCAATGGCTTCTTCAAACAGCGGTAGCTCGCCGCACATATTGCCTTTATTGTCGAAAGCCATACTACCGCCGTCAAATACTATTTCGGTTTGGCTGCCCACCGCGTTGCAATACAACATGGGTAAACCGTATTTTTTTACATTGGCTTTAATAATGGCTTTGCGATCATCTACATGCGTATAGTCGAAGGGTGATGCACTAAGATTTATCATCATATCGGGGGCATGTGGCATCAGGTGGTCCATGGGGCATATGCGGTAAAGTGGGTTATCGCCCAGATTCCAGATGTCTTCACAAATGGTTACGGCCAGTTTCTTGCCTTTAAAAGGCACGATATCCCAACTGAAGGCAGGCTCGAAGTATCGGTTTTCATCGAATACATCGTAAGTAGGCAAAAGGGTTTTGTGCACTACCTGCTGCACTTTACCATTGTACAGCAGCCATGCGCTGTTAAACAGGTCCTTGCCTTCTCTTACAGGGTTGCGCTCCGGTGCCCCCACCAACACGCCTATTTCGGGGTGAGCATTGGCAATGGTTTCTACTGCCTGCCGGCATTTGAAAATAAAATCATCAAACTCCATAAAGTCGCGGGGCGGGTAGCCACATACTGATAGTTCGGAGAGTACGGCCAGCTCGGCACCCATGGCTTTGGCTCGGCCAATGCCTTCAATTATTTTGGCGGTATTCGCTTCAAAATTGCCGATATGATAATTCTGCTGAACTAATGCTATTTTCATAATGTTTGTGGTACGCTTAAGCGTGGCTGGTAAAAATACGGGCCAGGGCAGTTTTAGCTACGAATTGCGTATGATTGCAGGGCCTGATTTCGGTATTAGCTTCTAAGCATTGTAAACCACTAAGAAACGAGATTGCCATATGAATACGCCATTACAGAAATTTTTGCATTGGGAACAGCAGACACCCGACCGCGATTTTTTGCGTCAGCCTTTTGCAAACGAAAAAAAGGTATGGTCGTACCGGCAGGCGGCCAATGAGGCCAGCAAGATTGCCGCGGGTCTGCAGGCACTTGGCTTGCAGAGGGGTGATAAAGTGGCCATTCTTTCTAAGAACTGTGCCCATTGGATATTGGCTGATCTGGCCATCATGATGGGTGGCTTTGTAAGTGTACCCCTGTATGCCACCATTACCGCCGATACCATTGAGCAGATTTTGCTGCACAGCGAAAGCAAAGCCGTAATTGTGGGTAAACTGGATAACTACAGCGCTCAGGCACCCGGCATTCCCCATGCCGTAGAAGATATTGTGATTGAAGCCTATGGCAATGTGGGTACCAATAGTTGGGAAGCGATGGTTGATGGGCAGTCACCGTTGGCAAACGTCCATGTGTCCGACAACGCAGATGAATTGCTGAGCATTATGTACACTAGCGGTACCACCGGCAATCCAAAAGGCGTCATGCATACGGTTGGCAATTTTTCGCTGTTGCTTGGGCAGCTCGATTATATTGGTTTGGAGCCGCATTCTGAAATTTTCAGCTATTTGCCGCTAAGCCATATTGCCGAGAGAATGGGTATTGAAATGGCCGGTATTGACGTAGGCGGCACTTTTAATTTTCCTTATTCGCTGGAAACCTTTGGTGCCGATTTGGCTGGGGTACAACCGCATTACTTTTTTGCGGTGCCGCGTATCTGGCAAAAATTCAAAGAAAAAATTGAAGAGAAACTGCCGCCGAAAAAATTGGATACCCTGCTTAAAATTCCCATCCTGAGTGGCATCATTAAAAAGAAGATTAAGAAAGGTATTGGCCTTAGCCGAGCTACCCGTGTGTTTTCGGGCGCAGCACCGCTTTCGATGGAACTTATGCTTTGGTATCAAAAAATTGGGGTAACCATTTATCAGGCCTATGGCATGACGGAAGATTGTATCTACTGCCATTTCAACCTGCCGCAGCATAACAAATTTGGCTC
>JAHEMO010000269.1 GCA_024643625.1 Chitinophagaceae bacterium | reverse complement strand
GTCGGGTATCGTTGAACAGGCGTACATGCGGTGTTCTGTTGGTCACCAAACCATCCAGCAACCTGTTAAGCCCTTCCATAAAACCCAGCAACGCTATAAACAAGGTAATACTGAAAGTAACGCCTACTGCAGCCACAAGGGTTTGTTTCCATCGGGCCAGCATAAGTGCCGTTGCTATTTCGGTGATATGCCTGATGGTCATGGTGTCGGTTTAATAATTTTTGTTTCTGCTTTCAAACCGGCTGTTATTTCCGCCAGGTTGTAATCCATAAGGCCTGTGCTTACTTTTTGCAGGCTGCCATCTTCAAGCATTACGCTTGAATCATTAACCAGGTATGACCGTGGTATGGTTAATGCATTGTTTTTGGTGCGAATAACAATACTGGCTTCTACGGTAAGATTCGCAAAAAGTGTTGGAGGTGCTTTGGTAAAGACCGCCTCGGCTGTAAATGATCTTGATCTTTCATCCATCATAGGATTAATAAAAGTGATAACAGCTTCATATACAGATGAGGCATAACTATCCATGCGGACAATAACGGTTTGGCCTTTAGTAATTTTTGTAATGTCCAGTTCGTCTATAATGAGTTCTATTATAAAATCGCCGGCGCCAATTATTGCAATAGGATTTGCGCTGTTTACCAGTTCGCCGGGTTCTTTGTTTATTTTTAAAACCGTACCATCTGCTTCGCTGCGAATGGTAAAGTCGGCTTCCGTAATGCGGGCTATCTGCAAATTATTGCGCGATTGTCCTGCGGCAAGTTTCAGCTGACGCTCCAGATCTTCATACTGCAGCCTTGCATTGGTAACACCTAATTTCGAACTTTCATACGCAAGCTCTTTTTGTTCAAGCTCTATTTTACTGCCAATACCCTGCCGCCAAAGGTTTTGCTGGCGCTGCAGCAATATGGAATCCTGTTGTAGTTTTCTTACGGCAAGGTCAATAGCGCGTTTTGCTTCTTTCAGTTTACCGGCATTAGTAGCAAAGTCTGCCGTGGCCGATGCCAGCCTTGCATTTTCAGTGGCAATACTGGCATTATCTTTTTCCAGGGTAAAAAGGATATCGCCACGCTTTACGGCTGTGCCTTCAGGGGTATATATTTTTTGCAGTATGCCGCTTACTTTACTGTATACCTGGTATTGCTGCCGGCTTTTTATTTTGCCAGATGCATACACGCTTTCTGTAACAGGCATGGTTTGCGGTGTAATGGCTTCCGGGCTGTTATTACAGCCAGCCAGCCAAACAAACCCTATAACAATACTGTACAAGCAAACTTGGCGAGGAATCATCTTCCGGCGGTTGAAAAGGTTGATGGCTAAAGATAACGATTATAGGGTTTGGCAAATCTGACAGTCGTAATGTGCCAATATCCGTAAATGCCCTATTCGCTTTTAGTGTTTCTATCACCGTTCCCTGTTTCTGTTGTCTTCTATATTCTGGCAGCCCACAGATTTGGCAGAATAAAATACCCTGATCATTTTAATGCGTCACTTTGGAAAGAGAGTCAACGAAAGAGCAATAGGCCGGTCTCGGGTTAGCAAGCCGGAAAACAACTTAGAGATTGCTCTGGCGACAACGCAATTTGATGTATTGGACAATAATTACAAATGCCGATTGCCGAATTAAAAAAGGCAGCTTTTTATCAACGACATGTGATATCATACAAAATAGAAAAATTTACGGTAATGCCTTAGCCCTCAGGGAAAAATTGGTGTCTGGGAAAATGGCAGAAGGTGATACTTTTTGGCTTGGGTACTCAAGCGAAAATGGAAGCCGGGCAGTATGCTTTTGCATCATGTATTTTCCTGGCTTTTGCTTTCGAAGGGCGACCCCGGTATAGTTGTCAATGTCGAAATGGCATCCAAAATGTGCATCCTTGATCCATCATTTTTCCGGGAGTACAGATGTTCTTTTCCTGCCAAGCTTTAAGTAGAAAATTCAATGTGGTGGGAATAACAGTAAGTAGCCATTTATTTGGCTTTTTAGGCAGGAAACAAGTAACGAACTTTAGGTGTTTTGTTTCAATTATTATCTATCTTGTAAGAGTTGTGTTTGAGGCAACACACTCCCGCACCTCTCCCTGATCCTGCAATAAAAATGCCAACAGCACTTCTAACCATATCATGCTGATCCTGCACTGGCGGGACGCTGAATGCCTTGGTTTGTTTCACCCATAAAACTATACACATGAAAAAGTTTTCAGGGTTTGGCATTTTGTTTCTGTTCCTTAATGTTGGAGAATCCTTTGCCCAACCTTCTACCGATCAAACTTCGTTGTTGTTGGGAACTCCATTGCCAAAGGGCTCCAGCATGGTCAGCAAGCCGGACCTAAGGCTGAAGAATACCGCCCTGCTCGACAGTTTCGCTGTTGCGAAGGGATTCGGCATTAGACAGACAGATATTGAAATGTTCGCAGGAAACCGCGATTCGCTTACCATGATGTTCAGTCGCGGTCAATGGAAAGTTGAGCGTCAGGGCACCACAAATTTCTATAAGCTCACAAGCGGCAACAGATCGTTGCTTGCCACAGTGAGTTATTCGGGTGCGGTGGCTACATACACTGCTGCACAGATGGAAGAAAGTCCTTTGTTTAAGGAGGTTTTTAAGGGGGCACAACCTGACCGGAAAGACGCCGACCATTTTGGCTATTGTGTGGCCATCAGTGGCGATTATGCCATTGTGGGAACACCTGTGGAGGATGAGGACGCCAAAGACGCAAATACATTGAATGATGCTGGTGCGGTTTATATTTTTGAACGCAATGCTAAAGGTGAATGGTTGTTGGTCCAGAAACTGACGGCAGCAGACCGCGCAGCCGGCGATAACTTTGGCTGCAGTGTAGGCATCAGCGGCAATTATTGCATTGTCGGAGCCGAGTATGATGATAATGATGTTACGGACAAGGGGTTCATGAAGCGCAAAGCTGGGTCGGCCTACCTTTTTGAGCGCGGTCCAACACGAGAGTGGCGTCAGGTGCAGAAACTTTTCCCACCGGAAGAAATGCGCGGTTCCCAGGATCTCTTTGGGTGTTCAGTAGCCATAAGTGGTACAACTACCATGGTGGGAGCAAAATGGGATGATAAAGATTCCCATAATGAGGAAAATCTAAACGATGCCGGCGCGGCCTATTTCTTTGAAAGAGGAACCGGCGGCGTTTGGTTGATGAGCCAAAAGGTAACTGCCACAGACCGGAAACTTGGAGCCAACCTGGGTTGCTCCGTTTCTGTAAGTGGAAATCAGGCCATTGCGGGCGCCAGTCTGGAAAACCTGGATGCTGCGGGCGGCGCCAAGCTCGAACAGTCAGGGGCAGCCTATATTTTTGAAAAAGTTGCTGGTGGTAAGTGGACGGAGGTTCAAAAAATCACGCCTTCTGTTAGAATGCCTTATGCAAAATTTGGAGAGTCAGTTAGTATTTCGGATGGAGCCGCTATTGTGGGTGTTCCCCGTGAGCCTGCCGGAACAAAAGAAGGCTCCGCCGAGGGCGCAGCCTATTTGTACGAGCGAAGTGAAAACGGTAAATGGATGGAGGTAAAAAGACTTTTTGCCGGCATACGTTCACAGGGCGACCGGTTTGGGTTTTCAGTGGCTATCAGCGGCGATTTCGCCATAGCAGGTGCTTATCAGGATTGGGATGACGTACAGGAAGCCAACCCGCAGGGGGGTGCCGGTTCTGTTTACGTATTTCATCGCGAAAACCAGGGTTGGGGTGAATTTCAGAAGCTCACAGCTTCGGTGCGGAAGCAACAGGCATGGTTTGGGTATGCTGTGGCTATCAATGGCAACAACGCCGTGGTAGGTGCCCTTAACGATGATTGGACCGAGGGGCAAAAAGCGGGTAAGACTTCTGGCATTGCCTACATGTTTCAGCGGCTAGCCTGGATGCCATCTGCAGCCAGATAATGCTCCATTATAAGGGGCGCCTGCCCTTCACTATCGGCAGCAATTCGGGCATTGGTTTTCCGGTATCAAAAGAATATCGCTAAGCCTGATCAAATACCTCGGGTATCAAGCGGCAGCGCCTTCGCGCCCGTTGATGCGTGTTATTCATTTTGCGATCTTGTTTATGGAGTAAAAGCTGCGCGTTTATTGCCAAATTGCAGCACAGGTTCGTTTTCATTAATGCAACAGCTCAGGCAGTTGAACTTTGAACCTTCTTTTGAAAGATACCATTATGGCTTCCACTTAATTCAGTCAGCAAGCCATTTTTTTCAAAGTGAAATTTTGATTGCTAAGGCAGGAAATGAAGTTTTACTGTTTAAATGCTCTTGGGTTGCCAACCATTTTTCATTTTTAATATCCAAGGCTACCGTGTTCGCCCTTCTACGATTTTTCCTGAAGCAATAAAGAACGGGATACTCGCTACCATAGCGCCTAAACCAACGA
>JAHEMO010000268.1 GCA_024643625.1 Chitinophagaceae bacterium | reverse complement strand
CGGGACATGTTGCTGCCCGGTGTAGGCACTGTGCCCGACGCCATTTATGAAATCATTCAAAAACAGGCCGCGGGCTATGGGTACATTAAGGTTGTGGATTAGCTTTTGACTCAACCAAAAATAAAAATACCTCCCAGGCTTTGGGAGGCATTTCTATTCCATTTCAGAGGGTTAATTATTTACTGATAAGCCCTGCAAAATAATGCACCGTACGAACAAGCTGGCTTACGTAACTCATTTCATTATCGTACCAACTTACCGTGCGGACCAATTGGGTTTCCCCTACCGTTTGCACACGGGTTTGCGTAGCATCAAATAAAGAACCGAAACTGATGCCGATGATATCACTACTTACAATTTCATCCTCGGTATAGCCAAAGCTTTCATTGGCAGCGGCTTTCATGGCAGCATTTACTTCGTCTACCGTTACTTTTTTGCCCAGCATTACGGTGAGTTCAGTAAGCGAACCTGTAAGGGTTGGCACACGCTGCGCACTACCATCAAGTTTGCCTTTTAGGGCTGGTAACACCAGGCCGATAGCTTTTGCGGCACCCGTGCTATTCGGCACAATATTTTGGGCAGCAGCACGGGCACGGCGTAGGTCACCTTTGGCATGTGGTGCATCCTGTGTATTCTGATCGTTGGTGTAGGCATGCACAGTAGTCATCAGGCCATTTACAATACCATAGGTATCTTCCAGTACCTGCGCCATGGGGGCGAGGCAGTTGGTGGTGCAACTTGCACAACTGATGATGGTTTCGCTACCATCAAGAATGCTGTGATTAACGTTAAATACAATGGTTTTCAAATCGCCGGTGGCTGGAGCGCTTATTACCACACGCTTTGCCCCTGCGGTAAGGTGAGCAGATGCTTTATCCTTATCGGCAAAAAAGCCGGTACATTCCAACACTACATCCACATCATGGCTTGCCCATGGAATATCGGCTGGATTGCGCTGAGCATATATTTTAATGGGATCGCCGTTTACAACAATGCTGTCGTCAGTAGCCTGCACATCCTGACCAAAACGGCCCTGTGCGCTATCGTACTTTAATAAGTGTGCAAGAACTTTGGGACTGGTAAGATCGTTAATGGCAACTACATCAATGCCTTGCATATCATAGATCTGGCGAAAAACCAGGCGACCAATCCGACCAAAACCGTTAATGGCCACTTTTACTGTGCTCATAGATAGTTTGTGTTTAGTTTTAATAAATGCAGCGCGAAGGTACTTGGTTTCACTCATCTGAGAAAGTGCAACACAGGTTCTTAAGGAATGGTCAAAATGTTTGGGGTTTCCAAAGTTTTTTTGGTGCGATAGGCCACAAGCCTATTTTTGCGCTCCCGAAAACCACATGGCTCGTTGGTCAATCGGCTAAGACGCCTCCCTTTCACGGAGGAATGACGGGTTCGACTCCCGTACGGGCTACAAAAGCACATGCTACCGCAGCATGTGTTTTTTTTTGCCCAAACCCGCCATTTGACAATAGGAAAGTGATGTGTATTATTTACACTTTCTTTATTTTCGGTAATAAAATTGCATATGATTAAAAATTTACTCTTTGGTTTCCTGATGTTATGTAGCGCCGCAGGCGCCCAAACCGTTTATAATGGCAATACCAAAACTGGCTTTGGTGGCACCATTGGCAATGGCTCTTTAACAATTAGTGATAATGGCACCGATATCACGCTTGCACTAGCTACTGCAGGTAGTTTTAATGATATCCTGGTAGTATATTTTGATTCCAAAACGGGTGGCTTTGCTAATACCACCACTTTCAACGATCAGTCGGATGGTGGCAGGCGTGCTATTTCTGGAAAGTCGGGAAGCGGAACCAGCAACGTATCGTTCCCAGATGGTTTTAATGCCGATTATGGGTTGGCATGGGGCAATTTTGGGTCTGTACTGTTCGAATTAGCAGCCGGTGGTGATAATTCGTTAGTGTTTAAAAACTTTAACGCCTCTACTTCTACGGTAACTTTTCCAAAATCGATGCTTGGTATTGATGGTGCTGTAATATTTAAGTTGATAGGAACCTATGTGGCAGAGTCGGCTTATAGAAGTAATGAGGCACTCGTTGAAAATATTGGCAACGGATCGGAAGGCGGTGGAAACTTCGGTTTCAATTCCATTAGGTTTGCCGCAGCGCAATTATATCCCTCCACTATTCTGAACCTTGATCTAAAATCTTTCTCAGCGGCAAGCGCAGGCAAGGATGTACTTATTGCCTGGCAACTCAACTGCAACAGCGGAAGGTTTGCCGACCTTTTGCTGGAAAAGAGCAATAATGGCCTGAGTTTCCAAACGGTCTATCAGGAGCGTGTATCCTCGGAACGTTGTCAACAGCCCTTTAGTTTTACCGATGCTTTTGTGGGGGGAGGTACTATTTACTACCGTTTGCAGTATACAAGCGCCGATGGTGAAACCAAAACAAGCAATGTTGCCCGTGTAGAGAAGACCCCCGTAAGTACCTTATCCTTAGCCATGCAGCCTACATGGGTTAGTAGCACAGCTAATATTCAGGTATCAGCACCTGGCGGTGAGCCTGTACAGCTGCGCATTACAGATATGCAAGGCAAAGCTTTGCAAACGCAAATGTTAAGGGGTAATGGCGGGAGCCAGCAAGTGCTGCTTCAGGCAGGCATGTACCGGCCCGGAGTTTATCTGGTAACCCTTAGCGATGAACGCGGAAATACGCAGGTAATGCGTTTTGTGAAGCAATAAATGGCGGACTATCCAATTGTCGAAAGCCGGTACCCGCAAAGTGCCGGCTTTTTGCATGGCTTCACAACTGTTTTACAAAAAAGCTAAAGGCTAATGTAATTGCAGGTAGGCGACATTATTTTGCACCCACATGAAATTTGAGATTGGCGATAGTATTGTGGTAAGACTGACGAATGAAGATGGTAAAGTACTTGACATTATTGATGGCGAGCACTACCTGGTTGAGGTACGCGGCGTAAAGTTTCCCGTGCAGGAAAAGCAACTGGATTTTCCATACTTCAAAATGTTTAGCAAGAAACCGGTGGAAGAAACGGCTAAAACTGAGCCGAAGAAAAAATATATAGATCAGGTACGTACCGAAAAACAATCGCCTAAATATCAGGTGGCGCAGGGGGTGTGGTTATTATGTTTTCCGGTGTTTTATGCCGACGAGTTTGGCGATGATGTAGTAGACCGTCTGAAAATATACTTGGTTAACCAAACCAAAGAAACGCTGCATTTTAAAACATGGTTTAAACTGAAACAAGTAGTACAATTGGAAGTGTTGAATAATGTGGCCGCGCTGGATGATTTTTACCTGTTCGATCTGGATTTTGAAGACATCAACGAATCCCCTGTAATTGATTTTGAGTTTAGCCTGGCAAAAGCAGACCCCAGGCGTGTGGATTATTTTGAAGCAAGCTGGAAGCCCAAAGGCAAACAGGTGTACAAACAAATTGAAACATTGAAGCATAAAGGCGAATCTTTTTTTAGTTCGCAATTGTTTGCTGAATATCCTATAAAACAAAAAGTAGAATCCTTGTTGCCTGATGCCAGCGGCACCGGTAGTTTAGACAAGTTGCGTAGTGCAGGCTTCAAAGTATTGCGCAACAAAAAAATACCCGGCGATCAACCCCCGCAGACCGTACTCGATTTGCATATTGAAAAACTCACCAACAGTTATAGCCATCTTACGGCAACCGAAAAGCTGGACCTGCAGCTTTCTGCCTTCGAGAAATGGATCGACCAATTGCAGCAACACTATATAAAACAAGCCTGGGTGATTCATGGCGTTGGTAGCGGTAAGCTGCGCGATGAAGTGCATACGCTCTTACGGCAGCGCAATGGCATTAAAACCTTTGTGCATCAGTTTCATCCCTGGTATGGCAATGGGGCTACGGAGATTTATTTTGAGTGAGAAGTTTACAGTTTAAAGTTTAAGGTTTAAAGTTGAAGTAGAAAGAGAATCTCTCTGGGTAAACTCTTGTATCAATACGTCTGGTACTCATCATCCCATCAACTCATAAACCAATAACCTCACCATCCCATCAACTACTAAACACATTATCCCGTCAACCCAATAACTCATTCACGCCCAATTAACCATCATGCCTACCTTCGCCGGGCTACCGGTGCGGGCTACCGCTTCTGCGCAAGCAGGGGAGGAAAGTCCGGACAGCAAAGGACAGCCCCTCCCGCTAACGGCGGGACGCAGCGTGCAAAATCGCTGTCGGGAAAGTGCCACAGAAAATAACCACCAGGGCAGCAATGCCAGGGTAAGGGTGAAAACGTGAGGTAAAAGCTCACGGCTGCGGGTTGAGAGGCTCGCGGCGGGTAAACCCGGGGTGCTGAAATGCCATGTAAAGTAGTGCTTGAGGGCGGTCCGTCCGAGGCAGTAATGCCGCATTACA
>JAHEMO010000267.1 GCA_024643625.1 Chitinophagaceae bacterium | reverse complement strand
TGGGTATGCCGGTGCCGGGTACCTGCTCATTTGCCGGATGGGAATTGCTGCAGGATGGCGCTACCCGCTGGGGCACGGTGCCTATGGGTGCCCGCATGATGGATGGCAGCGGACGCTACCTCGAAAATCATCAGACAGAACCCGATACAAAACAAATGAATGAGTACGACAAAGTGAGTAGCGGCAAAGACCAGCAACTGGAAATAGCCATTGCTCAGCTTTTGAAAGACATAAGATAGCGCCTACAAATAATTAGGCTATGCAAAGCGGTAACAGCCAATGCTGTTGCCGCTTTGCTTTTGCGGCAATTGGTAATGCAGGTGTATGATGGCGGCATGCGCACGCCAAAGGCAAACCCTCCATGTAGCCCAAAGGCAAAAGCAACTTAAACACCGCAGCATACAGTTCATGTTGCTAAATATGCATTTGGCTGTATTTGATTTGTTTAAAGGTGATTGCTCATAATATTTTGGTGGTGTAAAATCAATGAATCATCCCAAAAACACCAACATGACCGCATCTGTCACAAACAAAATTCAGCTGCAAATGCAGCAACTTATTATGGCCGCAGAAACTAATGGCTATGATGCCGTAAAAGAGGAAATGGGCTATTGGTACAGTATCTGTCTAAACAAAATGGAGAAAGACTCGGCCTATTTTCTGGGAACATTACTGCTTGGCGCTTACATGGGCAGCAAGGGCAACAGCAATAACAAGGAAAATATCTACTTGAAAAATTACGATGTATCGCAAATAAGATTGTTTGAAATACTGATAGACAAACTGCCTTATGTGAAGTACAGCCAACAGATGATAAACCAATCCATTGCACAATTGCTTGATGAAAAAGAGGAAGCAACACTAATTGATATTGGCATCGGGCTTGGCACACAGGTTTTACATATCCTAAACCTTTGCAAAGGGGCTAAGCAATTAAAGAAGCTGGTAATAGTAGGTATAGAGCCCGCAGCAGAGGCAATAGCCAACGCCGGTGCTGCTATTATGCATATGCAGGCCACCCTGCCATTTACCATAGAATTTCGCTCTATTGTTGGCTTTGCAGAAACCACCGATCTTACCGCTATTGATTATGGCAGCTCCCATATTGTGGTCAATGCTTCGCTTGCCCTGCATCATATACAGCAGGCTGATAAACGCGATAGCGTATTTGCCCAACTGCACGCCATACATCCGGCCGGACTTTTCCTGATAGAGCCCAACAGCAATCATTTTGACCCCGATTTCAATAACCGATTCAATAACTGTTTCCGTCATTTTTATCACCTGTTCAAAACCATTGACGGGCTTAGCATTCTGCACGCAGAAAAAAATGCACTGAAGCTATTTTTTGGCCGTGAGATAGAAGATATCATTGGCAAACCTGAAGCCATGCGCTTCGAAAAGCACGAGCCTGCCAACCATTGGATTGGCCGGATGCAACAGGCAGGTTTTTGCATGCAAAGCCATAGAATTCCTATTGCTGTGGACATGGAGGCCGGTGTAAATATCAGGCTGCATCAGGAAGGCTATGTAGGTTTCAGTTTCGGGAATGAAACTGTTCTATCACTAATGTATGCTGCTTAAACTGTAAAGCAATGACCAACAACTTTTTTCACGATTCGCTGCAACAAGCCAATGCGCGTATAGCACATCAACCAACGGCCGCCTTCTGCCTGCTCGACAAAAATGAGCAGAGTGAGGATTTGTCTGCCGATCTTAAGTCGTTAGCCCTTGATGCCCTGATAAACACAGGGTGGAACCGGTATCCGGATAATAACCTGGCAGACATAGAAAAGAAAGTAGCCCACTACTGTGATGTGCAAGCCGACAATATTGTGCTTGCGCCCGGATCGGCAGCTATTATCAGCAGCCTGCTTAATTATTTTGCCATCAATGGCAAACGTATCATCATCAATCAGCCTTCATATTCATTATTCGAATACCACTGCCGTACCTACGGCATAAACTACGAACCGTGGATGCTTGATGATGCGCTGAGTTTCGATGTCGAAACCATGCCGCTACCCGATGCCAATAGTGTTGTTATTATTACATCGCCTAACAATCCGGTAGGTAATGCCATAAATCCGCAAATGCTGCGGCAGACCATCGCAACATTTCCCGATACCTTATTTATAGTGGATGCCGTGTATTGCGAATTTGGTCATCATGATTTTACACCATGGATACATGAGTACAGTAACCTCGTAGTGCTGCGCAGTTTTTCGAAAGCATTTCCTATGGCCGGACTGCGATTGGGATATGCCTGCACAAATCCTGCTATGGCGGCCACCATGCGCAAACTCATGCTGCCTTTTGCTATCAGCCCATTAACTATTGCATTTGCCAGAAAAGTTTTATTTCAACCGCGCTTTATGCTGATGGCACGTAAGACAGTGCTGGATATAATATCAGAGCGCGAAAAAATGTATCGCTTTATTAGTGTATGCTTTCATCAGCAATTGAAGGCAACTCCTTCGCAGGGAAATTTCCTGCATATCCATTGTGCAGATGACAATCTATTTGCCCTTGTGATGGAGGGATTACAGGAAGCCGGCATTCGCGTACTAAACCTAAGCAACACACCTATGCTTGCGCAATCCTTTCGCATTTCCATAGGCAATACTGCCGAAAATGCCTTTTTCCTTGAGACCTTGATAAAGCTCTGTGCAGCGCCGTTGCGTATGGCACAGTAATCATAAACACCCTTAAAATAATCCTTCCTTCAAACTGCACCGGCCTGTATGTGCCGGTGCTTTTATCTATGACAAACCAATGCTTTGCACCATATTTGTTTGTACTACAATTGTATACTATGAAAACCATTGTATTATTAGCTGCGCTGGTCTTTAGCGGCAGCATGGCCCGGAGCCAATCCTACGCTGACGATGTAAAAAGCCTCGATAAAATCATTAGCGCATTGTATGGCGTTATCAGCGGCGAAGCGGGCGCTCCACGCAACTGGGAACGATTTAAATATCTATTTGCACCCGATGCCCGCCTGATGCCCACCAGCAAGAATGCAGAGGGATTAATTACTCATCGCAGCATTTCGCCGGATGAGTATGTAAACTTGTTTACTACCCGCATTACCACCGGCTTTTACGAGCAGGAAATCCATCGGGTAACGGAGGAATACGGCAGCATTGTACATCTGTTTAGCAGTTATGCTACGCAGCAAACAGCAGGCGGACCCAATACCAACCGCGGCATCAATAGCATTCAGCTGCTAAAGACCAACGAACGCTATTATATCATCAGCATTTTTTGGTGCGCAGAAAGCATGGGCTTCCCTTTGCCTGACAAGTATTTGTAAAAAAGAAACATGCATTTAGTTGCCGCAGGCTATGCTTCATCAGGCTGGCAGTTTGTTTGAGCACCACTGTATACCGCTTGTCCATTGTAGCAAAACGCGACGAATAAAGACTGCGAACTGTAGACTGCTGACTGCCAACCGCCAACTCCTTATCTTCCCAACATAAAATTATCCCATGCGATATTTGCTAATTTCTGTGAGCCTGCTACTCTGTGCACACATTGCTTCCGCCCAACCCATCACCGGTTTCAACGACCCTGCTGCACAACATCAATTGGAAAAACAATTTGATACCGCCATTAGTGCCCGGCATATTGGCCAGATGATAAAGCATTTTAGCAGCCGGCAGCATCATTTGGGTTCACCGGGTAGCAAGTGGGTGGCCGAGCAGGTGCTGGATAGTATGAAAGCATGGGGGCTTGATGCGCAGATAGAAACCTACAAAGTATTAATGCCTACACCCAAAACAAGGGTGCTGGAAATGGGTAGTTTTAAAGCCGCACTTAAAGAAGCAGTGGTAAAAGAAGATGGCACTATTGGCCAGCCCGATGAACTCCCCACCTACAATGCGTGGAGTGCTGATGGGGACGTAACGGCCCCCTTGATATTTGTAAACTATGGTTTGCCCGACGACTATGATATGCTGGAACGCATGGGCATAAGCGTAAAAGGTGCCATTGTAATTGCGAAATACGGGCGCAGCTGGCGCGGCATAAAACCTAAAGTGGCGCAGGAACATGGGGCGGTGGGTTGCATTATTTACAGCGACCCCGCCGATGGCGGCTATCGTGCCGGCGACACCTATCCCAAAGGAGCTTTTAAACCCGAAACCGGTGTGCAACGCGGTTCAGTTATGGATATGCCCATTTACCCCGGCGATCCGCTAACGCCTTATATAGGCGCTACGGCCAAAGCCCCCAGGCTGGAAAGGCTGGAAGCACCCAACCTGCTGAAAATACCGGTTTTACCGATTAGCTATGCGGATGCGCAACCCCTGCTGGCCTCACTGGCCGGTCCGGTGGCGCCTTCTGATTGGCAGGGGGCTTTGCCCATTACCTATCATGTAGGTCCGGGTGGGCCTACTGTGCATT
>JAHEMO010000266.1 GCA_024643625.1 Chitinophagaceae bacterium | reverse complement strand
TACGCGATGGTCATAAGGGTCCGTTGAAAATTGGCATCAACAAGGAGTTTCTGAACTGGCTAACCGATCCGGCTCAAAATGGTGCAGGAGCGCTTATGGATTTTGGGTGTTATGGCGCCAATCTGGCCACATGGTTATTGCGAGGCGCCAAGCCTGTATCCGTAACAGCTGTTACCCATCAGCTGCAACCACAAAACAATCCCCTGGTAGACGATGAAGCAACCATCATTATTAATTATGATACGGCACAGGTAATTATACAGGCCTCATGGAACTGGCCCATTGGCCGGAAAGACATGGAGGTATATGGGTTGACCGGTGCATTGTATGCCGATAATGCCAATACCCTGCGCCGCCGTGTGGCCACCGGTTACGATAGTTTTACCGAAGAAAAAAAGGAGCTACCTCCCCTGCCATCACCGTTGCATAGTCCGTTTGAATACTTGTCTGCTGTATTGCGACAGCGAATTGTGGTAGCCAATACTGACCTCTCATCGCTAAGCAACAATATGCTGGTGATGGAAATATTAGATGCCGCCATGCAGAGTGCACGTATTGGGAAAACGATTTACCTGCGCCAGCAATAATTAAGCGAATTAAAAAACACAGAATTAACACGTTATAGCATTGTACTCTCCTACCTTCGCGCCGTATTTTGAGCCAGTGGGCAGATAGAGTTAGATCGTTTAGCTAGTAAGTCTTTCGTTAGTAGTCTTCGCTTCTTTTCGTTGCTATTGTCTCAAATCCCTTTTTTTAATTTTTAAATTGTTTGAGATGATCAACATTTATGTAAGCAACCTGAGCTTCAACATTCAGGACGATGACCTTCGTGGTTTCTTTGAAGAGTACGGTGCCGTACAAAATGCCCGTGTAATTACCGATCGCGATTCTGGCCGCAGCCGTGGCTTTGGTTTCGTAGAAATGGCTGACCGTGCAGCTGGTGAAAAAGCTATCACTGAATTGAATGGCGCCGTTGCTGACGGTCGTGCTATCAATGTAAATGAAGCTAAGCCCCGCGAAGAGCGTGAGCAACGCAGTGGCGGTAGCCGTCCTAGCTACGCAGGCAAAAGCCGTTGGTAATACCCGCGGTTAAGCATATAATAAAGCCATCCCATGCGGATGGCTTTATTTTTTATATCATGCTAACGGCAACAGGCCTACTGCATGTTGGCCATCTTTTCTGTATTCTCTGCTAATTGCAGGGCTTCGGCAAATTCATCCAGTTCGCCATTCAGCACGGCATCAAGGTTATACACGGTAAGCCCAATGCGATGGTCGGTTACTCTGCCCTGCGGAAAATTATACGTGCGAATTTTGGCGCTTCGGTCGCCGGTGCTAACCAGCGTTTTGCGCTGTCGCGCTATTTCTTCTTCGTGCTTGCGTACTTGTTCATCGTAAAGCCTTGTGCGCATCATGTTCATGGCTTTCTCACGGTTGCCCAGCTGCGTTCTTTCGGTTTGGCAGGTTACCACCGTACCGGTAGGCAGGTGGGTTAGGATAACCTTGGTCTCCACCTTATTTACGTTTTGTCCGCCGGCGCCACCGCTGCGGGCAGTTTCCATTTTTACATCGGCCGGATTTAATTCAAAATCCACTTCTTCCGGCTCGGGCATAATAGCCACAGTAGCGGCAGATGTGTGTACACGACCCTGGGTTTCCGTATCGGGCACACGCTGCACCCGATGTACGCCACTTTCAAATTTCAAAGTGCCATACACGTCTTCGCCCTCTACTTCTACCAGCACTTCCTTATAGCCCCCAACAGTGCCTTCATTTTCCTGCACAATGGTAGTTTTCCATCCTTTTTTGGCGCAGTAGCGCAAATACATGTCCAGCAAATCGCCGGCAAAAAGACTGGCCTCATCGCCGCCGGTGCCGGCCCTTATTTCCAGGA
Organism: Chitinophagaceae bacterium; assembly: GCA_024643625.1. Classification (GTDB taxonomy): domain Bacteria; phylum Bacteroidota; class Bacteroidia; order Chitinophagales; family Chitinophagaceae; genus Phnomibacter. The sequence continues at coordinate 2,520 of JAHEMO010000266.1, read as the reverse complement.
TAGCATTCTTATCATCCTGCGGTTCCTTGGGTATCAGCAATTTTTTCAGTATCTCTTCCAGCGCTTCCTTTTCTTCTTCGAGAGAAGGCAGTTCCTGTCTTGCCAGTTCCTTCATTTCGGCATCGCTGCCAGCCAACAGTTCTTTGCTGAACTGATAGTCCTCCATCACCTTGCAATACCTGTTGTAAGGCTCCACTATCTTTTCCAGTTGACGGTATTCTTTGCTCAGTCGCCCAAACTCACGGGCATTCGCCACCACCTCGGGGTTGGTAAGCGAAACGCCAACCTGTTCAAACCTCGCCTTAATACCATCCAGTTTATCGCGCATACAGCTGTTTATGAAGTGCGCAAATGTAAGCGGACAGCGCCAAGCGCAAGCCATAGCTATGCCTATTGGAAAGCTAACAATTGCGCAAGCTGCATCAGCTTTTTGCACCGGCTACAAACCCTGCGGGTAAAAGCAGGCACACGGCTATCTTTGCCGCCATGGAAAACCTGCAGCAGCAAATTGCCGCTTATCAAGACGAGATTAATGCCTTTCATACCGCCGACGCAGAAGCATTGGAAGCCTTCCGTATTAAGTTTTTAGGAACCAAAGGCATTGTAAAAGGTCTGATGACCGAAATGAAAAACATTGCGCCTGACGAACGCAAAGCATTTGGCCAAACCATGAACAGCTTTAAACAGCTGGCAGAAGAAAAATATGAGCAACTTAAAAGCAGTGCAACAGCAGGCACTTTGCAGCCCGCAGGCGAAGATTATACCCTTCCCGGCGAAGCCATTACCGTAGGCACACGCCATCCGCTTACCCTGGTGCGTCAGCAGATTACCGAAATATTTAAGCGTATTGGTTTTGCGGTTGCCGAAGGGCCTGAAATTGAAGACGACTGGCACAACTTTGGCGCGCTCAACCTTCCGGAAGACCATCCTGCCCGCGATATGCAGGATACCTTTTATATCAGCACCAATCCGGCCATTATGCTGCGCACACATACCAGCAATGTGCAGATACGCGCCATGGAAAAAGGCAAGCTCCCCATCCGCCTCATTATGCCGGGACGGGTATATCGCAACGAAACTATAAGCGCAAGAGCCCATTGCTTTTTTCACCAGGTAGAAGGTTTGTATGTGGCAGAGCGGGTAAGCTTTGCCGACCTGAAGCAAACACTTTACTTTTTTGTAAAAGAGATGTTCGGGCAGGATGTAAAAATTCGCTTTCGCCCCAGCTATTTTCCATTTACAGAACCTAGTGCCGAAATGGATATCAGTTGTCTGATATGTGGTGGAAAGGGTTGCAATGTTTGCAAATACACCGGTTGGGTAGAAATATTGGGCTGCGGTATGGTGCATCCTAATGTGCTCAGTAATTGTGGCATCGATCCGGAAAAATACACAGGCTTTGCATTTGGTATGGGCATTGAGCGCATTGCCATGCTTAAGTATCAGGTAAAAGACCTTCGCCTGTTTAGCGAAAACGATATTCGCTTTTTGCGACAATTTACCGGTGCTGTATAAGCTTCTGAATATCTAGAGACCGATTTGTCTGCGCATGCTTACTTTGCTCCCATGAAAATGCCCGATAGTAAGACGATTGTGGTATGCGGTGCAGGCACTATGGGCAGTGGCATTGCACAGGTATGTGCTGCTGCAGGCTTTAGTACTATTGTGTACGATGTGCAGGAAGACGTGTTGCAAAAAGCAAGGGAAGCTATTGACAACAGTTTGCAATACCTGATTGATAAACAAAAAATTTCGGTAGAAGAATCTCTTTCGGTAAAAAGCCGTTTGCAATTCACGCATGATTTAGCAATCTGCAAGGGCGATCTGATTATTGAAGCCATCGTAGAGCGCATGGAGATTAAAGTAAGTTTGCTGACGGCATTGGCAGCGCTAAATCATGAAACATGCATACTGGCTACCAATACTTCATCGCTGTCCGTAACGGCATTGCAGGAACGATTGCCGCTGCCGCACCGCGTAGCTGGTCTGCACTTTTTTAATCCGGCACCGGTTATGAAGCTAGTGGAAATTGTAAAAGGCAAACATACCAGTATTGAAACCATACAAACTTTGGAAGCCATTACGTTGGCGATGGGTAAAACCGGCGTGCACTGTCTTGATGCACCGGGCTTTATTGTTAACCATGTGGCAAGGCCCTATTACCTCACCGGCTTGCGTATGGTAGAGCAAGGCATAGCAACTCCGCAAACCGTGGATGCTGCATTGGAAGCGGCCGGTTTTAAAATGGGGCCCTTTCGTTTGATGGATCTAATTGGTATCGATATAAATTATAGTGCCAGCCAGCAGGTATGGCAGGCGCTTGGCCATCCTGCAAGACTGCAACCCTCCGCCTTACAGCAACAAAAAGTGGCAGATAAACATTTGGGCCGCAAAACAAAAAAAGGATTTTACGATTATTAATCTGCTTTGACGGACAAACCTGGCAGAACCATAAAGCACAATACTATGAGCGCAACAATATTGGTAACTGGTGGAACAGGTTTGATAGGCGCACATCTG
>JAHEMO010000049.1 GCA_024643625.1 Chitinophagaceae bacterium | reverse complement strand
ATGTTATGACAATTGACGTTTTAAATATCGAAGGCCAAAAAACTGGTAGAACAATTGAATTGCCTACCGACATTTTTGGTGCTGAGCCCAGCGATCATGCTATGTACCTTGCTGTAAAGCAATACTTGGCCGCGCAGCGCCAGGGTACAGCTAAGGTTAAAACCCGTGCCGAAGTAAAAGGTGCCAGCCGCAAGCTGCACAAGCAAAAAGGCACAGGCGGAAGCCGTAAAGGCAATATCCGTAACCCATTATACAAAGGTGGTGGTACAATATTTGGACCCGAGCCCCGTGGTTATGATATAAAGGTTAACCGTCGCGTAAAAGATCTTGCCCGCGTAAGTGCTCTAGCGTACAAAGCGCAGGAAAATGCACTGGTTGTAGTGGAAGACATCAACTGGGATGCCCCCAAAACCAAAATTGCCGCAGGCATGCTGGGTAAGTTGGGTCTTGATAACAAAAAGTCTCTTTTTGTTTATCCTGAAAGCAACGACAATCTGTATTTGAGCCTTCGTAATGTGCCTAACGCTGATGGTTCATTGCTGAGCGATGTGCATACCTACGAAATTATGAATGCTGATATTTTGGTACTTACCGAGAGCGCAGCAAAAATATTTGAAGCCGCCGGTGCTGAGGTAGATCCGGTTGAAGCATAAACTAATTGAAGATTATCAGCCCGCGCTGAGCAGAATAAAAAACTAAGTATGAAACTCACTGACATCATCATCAAGCCGGTACTTACCGAAAAGGTAAACGGCCAGATTGAAAAAGGTCGCTGCTATACTTTTTTGGTAGACAAAAAGGCAAATAAGCTGGAAATTAAAACTGCCGTTGAAGCCTTTTACGGTGTTAGCGTGGTGGAAGTAAACACCATGATATTACACGCCAAAAATAAGAGCCGCTTTACCAAAGCCGGTTTCCTTACCGGTCGCAAAACATCGCGCAAAAAGGCGGTGGTTACCGTGGCCGAAGGCGAAGAGATAAACCTGTATGGCGACATCTGATCAGTATTAAGAATGGCAGCAACTGCCGCAAAACGTTGACAGTAAAAAGACATTAACTCATGGGTGTAAGAAAATTTAAACCGGTAACCGCCGGAACACGTTGGAGAATCGGTAACGCTTTTAGCGAGATTACGACCGATACCCCCGAAAAGAGCTTGCTGGAGCCTATAAAACGCACCGGTGGCCGTAATGCACAGGGTCGTCGGAGCATGCGGTATATTGGTGGTGGGCATAAGAAGAAATATCGGGTAATTGATTTCCGCCGTCAGAAGCATAATATGGAGGCTACAGTGCTTACTGTAGAGTATGATCCAAACCGTACTGCATTTATTGCATTGCTGGAATATGCTGATGGCGAAAAGCGCTACATCATTGCGCCACAAGGTATTCAGGTAGGGCAGAAGCTTGTAAGTGGCGATGCTGTTGCTCCTGAATTGGGCAATCATCTTAAGCTTAAGAATATGCCGTTGGGTACCAATATCCATAATCTGGAATTGCTGCCTGGTCAGGGTGGTAAAATGGTGCGCAGTGCCGGTGGCAGTGCACAGCTTACCAACAAAGAAGAGAAATATGCTATCATTAAAATGCCTTCCGGTGAACTCCGTAAGATTTTGATTGACTGCTTTGCTACCGTAGGTGTAGTAAGCAACAGCGATCATAATCTGGAAAGCATGGGTAAAGCTGGTCGCAACCGTTGGAAGGGCATCCGTCCCCGCACACGTGGTGTGGCTATGAACCCTGTAGATCACCCAATGGGTGGTGGTGAAGGCCGCGCCTCTGGCGGACACCCACGCAGCCGTAATGGTAAATATGCTAAAGGTGAAAAAACGCGTACTCGTGGCAAATCGTCAGATAAACTGATTATTCAACGCCGCGATGGCAAGAAGCTCGCCAAATAAGCAAAGCGATAATTAATAATATTTTCAAACAAACTCATTCATAAACATGGGTCGTTCGATAAAAAAAGGTCCTTACGTTGACGTAAAGCTGGAAAAGAAAATTACCAACATTAACGAAGGTGCCACTAAGAAGGGTGTAGTTAAGACATGGAGCCGTCGCTCTACTATTACGCCCGAATTTGTAGGACACACTTTTGCAGTGCATAATGGTAACAAGTTTATTCCTGTGTATGTAACCGAATTTATGGTAGGCCATAAGCTAGGCGAGTTTGCACCAACACGCAATTTCAGAGGCCACTCCGGTAGCAAAAAGTAATTGATTGACAAAAGCAACCGCTGCGGTGGTTTGCACGAAAACAGATAACAATGGAAGCTGTAGCTAAACTTAGAAACAATCCTACTTCACCACGCAAAATGCGTTTGCTGGCCGATTTGATTCGCGGTATGAAAGTAGATCAGGCTTTGGCCGTTCTTGATCATAACGCCAAGCATCCTGCCGTGCCTTTGAGCAAGCTGGTGAAAAGCGCTGTGTATAATTGGAAAGCCAAAAACGAAGGTTCCGACGAAACCAACCTGGTGGTTAAAACTATAATGGTTGATGAGGGACGTTCGCTGAAGCGCCTTCGCCCCGCGCCGCAAGGCCGTGGCTATCGCATCAAAAAGCGTAGTAATCACGTTACGGTAGTAGTAGATAATAATTGATAGTAAAACAGTATAACTGTAAAGCATACAAAATCTAATTTGAGCAAAACGACAGTAAGAATCTGTCAACAATCAAATTCATAACATGGGTCAAAAAGCAAATCCAATCGGTAACAGGCTCGGAATCATCCGTGGTTGGGAAAGCAATTGGTTTGGCAACAAAAAAGAATATGCTGCCAAGCTAATTGAAGACAATAAGATTCGTAACTATCTCAATGCCCGCATCAACAAAGGCGGCATCAGTAAGATTGTTATTGAGAGAACACTCAACAAGCTCATTGTTACCATTCATACCTCTAAGCCAGGTATCATTATTGGTAAAGGTGGCAATGAGGTTGACCGTATTAAAGAGGAGCTGAAGAAGCTTACCGGTAATGATGATGTTCAGATTAATATTCTGGAAATCCGCAGGCCCGAGGTTGATGCTACTATTGTGGCAGATACCATCGCCCGCCAAATAGAAAACCGTATTAACTACAAGCGTGCGGTACGCAATGCTATCAATAGTGCCATGCGCATGGGTGCAGAAGGTATTAAAGTGAAAGTAAGCGGCCGTTTAGGTGGTGCAGAAATAGCCCGGTCCGAAGAGATGAAAATGGGTCGTACCCCGTTGCATACTTTCCGTATGGATATTGATTACTCCAGCCTTTTTGCCAATACCGTTTACGGAAAAATTGGTATTAAAGTATGGATTTGCAAAGGCGAAGTGCTTGCAAAGCGTGATTTGAACCTGAACTTTATTGGTAACGAACGCAATACCGGCCGCGAAGAACGCAGACCAGGTGGCGAGGGCCGCGAAGCAGGCCGCCGCGAACGTGGTGGTGGTGGTGACCGTGGAGGTAGAAGAGAGAGAAGATAATTGCCGCAGGCATAAAAGAAAATAAAGCCGGCTAATACCGGTATTAGAAAAAAGCGAAATAGAACAAACGTCATGTTACAACCGAAAAGATCAAAGTTTCGTAAGCAGCAGAAAGGCCAGATGCGAGAATTGGCCAAACGCGGAACTTCTATTGCCTTTGGTTCATATGCCATCAAGGCTTTGGAGCAAGTATGGTTGACCAACCGTCAGATTGAAAGTGCCCGTCAGGCTATGACGCGTGCCATGAAACGGGAAGGTAGCGTGTGGATCAGGGTTTTCCCCGATAAAATTGTTACCCGTAAGCCCTTGGAAGTAAGGATGGGTAAGGGTAAAGGTAATCCCGAGTTTTGGGCAGCCGTAGTAGAGCCAGGTCGTATCTTGTTTGAGATAGACGGTATTACGGAAGAAGTAGCTCGTGAAGCTATGCACCTTGCCGCACAAAAATTGCCTATTAAAACTAAGTTTTTGGTTCGCCGCGACTTGATGGGCAACTAATAAAATAGCAAAAAGAAACTGTCATGTTAAAGAAAGTATCATTCAACCAAAGCCTGGCCGAAGTAACGGTGGAGGATCTGCGTGGGCGCATCAACGAAGAAGAAATGCGGTTGAAGAAAATGAAATTTGCGCATGCAATTACACCGCTTGAGAATCCGATGAGCATTCGTACGCTGCGTCAGGATATCGCCCGGTTGAAAACTGAATTAAAGAAAAGAAGCGTTATTGCTTAAGGCTGTAACGAGATAAATTAAAGACAATGGAAGCCAGAAATCTTCGCAAAATTAGAATAGGCGTGGTTAGCAGCAACAAAATGGATAAAACCATAACCGTAGCTGTGGAGCGTAAAGTAAAGCACCCTATCTATGGCAAGTTCGTAAAGAAAACTACGCAGTTTCATGCACACGATGATAAAAACGAGTGCAGCATTGGCGATACTGTTCGGATTATGGAAACTCGTCCGTTGAGTAAGACCAAGCGTTGGAGACTGGTGGAAGTTATTGAGAAAGTAAAATAATCGCCCGGGAAATGGGTTGGGTAAGCTGCTTCGGATTTGTGTCCGGTAAAGCCTCTGCCAAATAAAAAATCGGTAACCATTCCGGTAACAGCTAAAAGCTATTAATCATGATTCAGCAGGAAAGCAGACTAAACGTTGCAGACAATAGCGGTGCCAAAGAAGTATTGTGCATCCGTGTACTGGGAAACAGCGGTCAGGATTACGCCAAAATAGGCGATAAGATTGTGGTAACTGTAAAAGATGCCATACCAGGCGGCGGTATGAAAAAAGGTACCGTAACCAAAGCAGTTATTGTGCGCACTACCAACAAGCTGCGTCGTAAAGATGGATCATATATCCGTTTTGATGACAATGCCGTGGTGTTGCTGAACAATTCAGATGAACCTCGTGGCACCCGCATCTTCGGACCTGTGGCGCGTGAACTTCGCGATAAGGGTTACATGAAAATTGTATCACTTGCTCCTGAAGTATTGTAAGCGAAAAAGAAATTAATCATATAAATCTGATCCCTGAAAAAGGGTAAGGAGGTGTAACATGAATAACAGATTCAAACCGAAATTCAATATCAAAAAAGGCGATAGCGTAGTAGTTATAGCCGGTGCCGACAAGGACAACAGTAAGCCACGTACTGTATTGGCTGTTTATCCTGCCGAAGCCAAGGTATTGGTAGAAGGTGTAAACATTAAGACCAAGCACAACAAGCCATCTGCGGACAATACCCGTGGCGGTATCACCAAAAAAGAAGCGCCCATTGCCATTAGCAATGTAATGCTTTGGGATGCTAAAGCCGGTAAAGGTACCCGTGTTAAGCGCGATCGTGCTGATGGTAGTTTGGTTAGAGTTTCTAAAAAATCAGGGGAGGTAATTAAGTAATGGCAACTGAAAACAAATACACGCCCAGGTTGGCGAGCAAGTACAAGCAGGAAGTGGTTCCCGCTTTGATGAAGAAGTTTGGCTACAAAACCATTATGCAAGTTCCCAAGCTGTCTAAAATCTGTTTGAACCGTGGTGTTAATGGCGCCGTGGCTGACAAAAAGCTGGTAGATATTGCTGTAGAAGAATTGACCACCATTACCGGTCAGAAGGCTGTACCAACCATGTCTAAGAAAGACATTTCAAACTTCAAGCTGCGTAAGCACATGCCCATTGGTGCACGAGTAACGCTGCGTGGCGAAAAAATGTTTGAATTCATTGATCGTCTTATAGCTGTATCGCTTCCCAGGGTTCGCGATTTCAGAGGTATTAATGATAAGAGCTTTGATGGTCGTGGTAATTATACCATGGGTGTTACTGAGCAAATCATTTTCCCCGAAATTGATATTGATAAGGTAAATAAGATTACCGGTTTGGATATCACTTTCGTAACAACTGCTGCAACCAATGAAGAGGCATACGAGTTGTTGAAAGAAATTGGACTTCCATTTCGTAACACTAAAAAGAGCGAAAACTAATTTTTCAATCAAATAGCAACCGGTATTCGATGCCGGAAATAAAAAGAAAAATATGGCAAGAGAATCAGTAAAAGCACGCCAAAGGAAAAGAGAAGCCATGGTAGCTAAGTTCGCCGAAAAGCGTGCAGCCCTTAAAGCTGCCGGCGATTATGCTGCTTTGGACAAACTGCCCCGTAATGCGTCGCCGGTTCGTTTGAAAAATCGCTGCCAGCTTTCCGGAAGGCCCAAAGGATATATGCGCCATTTTGGACTGTGCAGAAATATGTTTCGCGATATGGCACTCGACGGCAAAATTCCAGGTGTGAAAAAAGCTAGCTGGTAAGCAAAATATAGCAGCGTAAAAAAAATTATTCAAACTAAAAATCCAATTATTCCGTTCCGGCGGAGTGTAGGAGGAAAATAATATGGTTACAGATCCTATAGCAGACTTTCTGACCCGTATCAGAAACGCCCAAATGGCAAATCACAGAATCGTAGAAATTCCGGCTTCTAATCTTAAGAAGCGCATGACTGAGATTTTGTACGACAAGGGTTATATCCTGAAGTATAAGTTTGAGGACGATAACAAGCAAGGTGTAATTAAGATTGCGTTGAAATACGATCCTGATACCAAACGCCCTGCTATCACCGCCTTGGAGCGTGTTAGTCGTCCGGGTTTGCGTCAGTACGCTAAGCCTGCCGATTTCAAGCGTGTATTAAACGGATTGGGAATTGCCATCGTAAGCACCAGCACCGGTGTAATGACCGATAAAGAAGCAAAAGCTAAAAACGTAGGTGGCGAAATTCTTTGCCACGTATATTAATAAAGATTGCATATCAAGCCTTCTATACGGGGCCCGATATGCGCTCATTTAAGTTAACAACGATAAATATTAAGTCATGTCACGTGTAGGTAAAAAGCCCATCAGTATTCCTTCCGGCGTAACCGTTTCGGTTGATAAAGCCAATGTGGTAACTGTAAAGGGACCAAAAGGCGAACTCACTCAGGAACTCGATCGCGATATCACTATTGAAGTGAAAGAAGGCGAGTTGACTGTACTGCGTCCCACCGAACAAATTCGTCATCGCGCTTTGCATGGTTTGTACCGCGCATTGTTAGCCAATATGATTAAGGGCGTAACCGATGGGTTTATAAAGAAGCTTGAGTTGGTGGGTGTAGGTTATAAAGCCGTAAGCACCGGCAACATGCTTGATCTTGCACTTGGATATTCGCACAATATCATCTTCGATATTCCGAAGGAAGTAAAGGTGACTACCGAAACCCTGAAGGGTAAAAACCCTGAGATAACCCTGGAGTCGATCGACAACCAGTTGCTGGGTGCGGTATGTGCTAAAATCCGCAGCCTGCGTAAGCCAGAACCATACAAAGGAAAAGGCGTTCGCTTTGTAGGTGAAGTAGTTCGTAAGAAAGCAGGTAAATCTGCAGGTAAATAATAATTGAACAAAGCCAGAGTGCTTTATTCTCTCAAATGTTCCGGCAGTATCGGAACGCAAAGGGTAAAACATGAGCAATAAATTTTCAGCGAGAAAGAAAATCCATTTTCGCATTCGCAAAAGCATCATCGGAACAGCCGCTAAACCTCGGCTTTCTGTTTTCAGAAGCAACAAAGACATTTATGTTCAGTTGATTGATGACGACAACGGTGCAACACTTGCATCAGCCAGCAGTCGCGACAAGGATATCGCGGCTCAAACGGCTACCAAAGGCGATAAAAGCAAAATGGTAGGAGAGGCGATTGCCCGTAAAGCAAAAGACCTTGGATTGGATACCTGCGTATTTGATCGTAGCGGATACCTTTACCATGGTAGAATAAAGAGCCTGGCCGACGGGGCCCGCGAAGGTGGTTTGCAATTCTAAAACGGCTAAGCCACTGACTTGAACATTACACTTAGTAAAAATTAATACCGACAATAATGTCAAATGCAAATTCTAACCGGGTAAAACCGGGAGACCTGGAACTGAAAGAAAAGGTGGTTGCCATCAACCGCGTTACTAAAACCACCAAAGGTGGCCGTACGTTCAGCTTTTCTGCGCTAGTCGTAGTAGGCAATGAAAACGGTATCGTTGGTCATGGTTTAGGTAAGGCAAAAGAAGTTCAGGGCGCCATTACAAAAGGTATTGAAGATGCCAAAAAGAATCTGGTGAAAGTACCTATTATGCACGGCACCATTCCCCACGAAACTTTTGTGAAAGCCGGCGCAGCCAAAGTGTTGCTTAAGCCAGCAGCGCCTGGTACCGGTGTAATTGCCGGAGGTAGCATGCGGGCCGTGCTGGAGAGCGCAGGCATTACCGATGTATTGGCTAAAAGCCTGGGTAGTGCTAATCCGCACAATGTGGTAAAAGCTACCATGAAAGCTTTGGAAGATATGCGCGATCCCGTTGTAGTGGCCAAAACCCGCAACGTGTCGCTCAAGAAGGTATTCAACGGTTAATTGTACGGGTCTGCAACAGACCGCAAAACGAATAGCAATGAAGAAAATACGTATCACACAGGTAAAGAGTGCCATTGACCGTCCGGAGCGCCAAAAGCGAACCATGAAAGCATTGGGCATCAGCAAAATGAACCAAACGGTCGAGAAAGAAGCTACACCGCAAATTTTGGGTATGGTGGAAAAAGTTCATCACCTGGTTAAAGTAGAAGAAGTAACGGCTTAATGCCGCCACAGCAAGGCATTTGCATGTGCCGGGTCTGGCAAGTTAATTAATAAGCGAGGGGACGATAACCCCGTAAGTAATAAACATAATAATGAAACTACACAATCTAAAGCCTGCAGAAGGCAGTACCCATAGCGAGCGTCGCCTGGGTCGTGGTGAAGCTTCCGGTAGAGGTGGCACCAGTACAAAAGGTAACAAAGGCGGACAAAGCCGCGCAGGTTATAGCAGCAAAATGGCCCATGAAGGTGGCCAGATGCCTATACAGCGTCGTATACCCAAGCGTGGGTTTAAAAATCCTCATCGTGTTGAATATTCTGTATTCAACCTCGGACAGATAGATGAGTTGGTGACAAAATATAGCCTGACCGAGTTTTCGGTTGAGCAGTTGTACATCAACGGCCTTATTAACCAAACCGCACTGGTGAAAATTCTGGCAACCGGAGAGCTTTCAGGCAAAGTGGCTTTTAAGGTTAATGCCGTTAGTGAGAAGGCAAAAGCTGCCATAGAAGCAGCCGGCGGCACTGTGGAGATAGTAAAATAGGAACTACTCATACACCCCGACGCAGGTCGGGGCTTTTGCGTTTTACCTACATTTGAGGCCCTTTTAAATTAGCCGATTTAGTGAAAAAATTTGTTCAGACTATTAAGAATATTTGGAGCATCGATGAGCTTCGGCAGAAGATTATTGTAACGCTTTCCTTTTTGCTTGTTTATCGTCTTGGAACCCATATTGTATTACCCGGTATTGATGCCAATGCGCTGGAAGCAGTGCGTGGCAGTAATTCTGGCTTGTTGGGTTTGTTCGATCAGTTTGCCGGCGGTGCATTCTCGCAGGCATCCATTCTTGCTCTGGGTATCATGCCCTATATCTCTGCTAGTATCTTTATGCAGCTGATGACCATTATGGTTCCTCAATTGCAAAAAGTGCAGAAGGAAGGCGAAAGTGGAAGAAAGAAAATCAATCAGTGGACACGTTACCTAACCGTTATAGTAACCGTTTTTCAAGCTGTTGCTTACCTCAGTTATTTGCAAAGCCCCGGCTATAAAGAAGCGCTCATTCCATCCTATGCTCCCTTCTTTATACCCAGCACTGTTATTCTGCTTACTTCAGGTACATTGTTTGTAATGTGGTTAGGCGAAAAGATTACCGACAAAGGTTTGGGTAATGGTACTTCGCTCATTATTATGGTTGGTATTCTTGCCCGCTTTCCACAAAGCATAGTGCAGGAATTTACAGCACGCAATGCTAAAGGCGGCGGTGGTGTATTGTTGTTCATCATTGAGATTGCTGTGTTTATTGGTATTGTGCTTGGCTTGATTTTGTTGGTGCAGGGTGTACGCAAAATCACCGTGAACTATGCCAAACAAATTGTAGGCAATCGTCAGTTTGGCGGAGCTCGCCAGTTCTTGCCCATTAAGGTAAACAGTGCCGGTGTAATGCCCATCATCTTTGCACAGGCCATCATTTTTATTCCTACCATATTTGCCCGTTTCGATACATCAGGTACAGGCTTTATGCGCATACTTAACGATCATAGTAATGGTTGGTACATGCTCATTTATGCCATTTTGGTAATTGCATTTACTTATCTCTATACGGCTATTATCTTCAATCCCAAGCAAATTGCTGAAGACCTGAAGCGCAATAACGGCTTTATACCCGGCGTAAAACCAGGACAGCCTACTGCAGACTATATTGGTAATGTAATGGATAAGGTTACCCTGCCAGGTGCTATATTACTTGCATTGGTTGGTATTTTGCCTGGTTTGGTAAATATGCCTGTAGGCAGTGGAAGGCTTTTGGTGGAAACCTTAAACTTTAGCACCTTTTTCGGTGGCACCAGCCTGTTGATTATGGTGGGGGTTATTTTAGACACGCTGCAGCAGATTGAAACGCAATTGCTGATGCGTCAGTACGATGGCCTCATGAATAGCGGCAGAATTCAAGGTCGTCAAGCGGTTTCCAGTTCTCCCATTGGTTAATCATGCTTCTTGTCAGCTTCTGGCTGGGATGTAACCATATTATTGAACCTGCCGGTTTTCATCCGGCAGGTTTCTTTTTATATACCAAAACAGTATAGTAAGCAAAGTGATCAGATACAAGACAAAAGAAGAAATAGAGCTTATGCGCCACAGCAATCTGCTGGTGGGCCAAGCCATAGCAGAAGCTGCAAAGGCTATTAAGCCTGGTGCAACTACCATGCAGTTGAACGCTCTTATAGAAACATTCATTCGCGATAATGGTGGCGTGCCAAGTTTTCTCAATTACCCCGGTCACGATTCGGCATATCCTTTTAGCGCTTGTATCAGTGTAAACGATGCAGTGGTACATGGCTTTCCAGTAAACACGCCATTAAAAGAAGGCGATATTATAAGTGTAGACGCCGGCGTTTTTAAAAACGGCTTTCATGGAGACAGTGCCTACACTTTTGCTCTGGGTGATCCTGGTAAAGATGTGCTGGAGCTAATGCGTGTGACCAAAGCATCATTATACAAAGGCATAGCAAAAGCAGTAGCCGGCAATAGGGTAGGAGATATTGCCTGGGCCGTTCAGGAATATTGCGAGAAGGATCATAAGTATGGCGTTGTAAGGGAGCTTGTAGGCCACGGTATCGGCAGGGAACTCCATGAAGATCCGCAGGTACCAAATTTTGGTAAGCGGGGCAATGGCGCTAAGCTTAATGCTTTTATGACCATAGCCATTGAGCCTATGGTTAATATGGGCAAAAAAGAAGTGTTTTACGACAGCGATGGCTGGACCGTTCGTACTAAAGACGGCAAGGCCTCCGCACACTACGAGCATACTGTTTGCGTAATGCCTGTAAAGGCCGATATCCTATCTTCTTTTGATAATATTGAAGCGGCCGAAAAGGCAAATCCACATCTTATCGATAGCTATTACTAAACAAATTAATTTTAGGTTTATTCCAATAGAAAATGCCGGCGCTTATTTTGCAGCCGGCATTTTTCATTGCTTTATACAGAGTACCTTATTGTTTCTCTTTCAGTTTTTCTCCTGCTTGTTCTATCGCTTTGCCGGCTTCCTTCATAGCATCACCAGCCCCGTCTATCATCTTTTTCAGGCTATCGCTGTTAAGGGTTTCAAGCGCTTCTTTAGCCTCTTCCAGCTCTTGCTCTGAAATGTTGGGATCGTCCTTTGCCTTATCCATGCCGATCTGCATCAGCGTCGATTTGTCGAAGGCTACTTTCCATTGACCTTCTTCCTTTACCAATTTAAAATTGGTGGTTTCTTTATCGTTTACTGTTACCGTCACAGTCGCTTCATCATCCTTAATCACTGCATCGCTATAATCAATCTTCTGCTTTTTCAACTCGGCCTGAATGCTGTCAGAGTTTGGTGCAAAGCTCATCGCCATCTTCATAAGGTCAAGCATGCTTTTGCTATCTTTTGTGGCATACTTTTCGGCTTCTTCCAACTGCATGGTTTTTAAAGCTTCAAAAAACTTTTTAGTTACCACTTTCGGATCGCCAGAGTTAGCATCCGAGCAAGCTGCCATAAGTATAATTGCGCTTGCCAATACAAGGCCCATCAATTTTTTCATATTCTCAATTTTAGATGTTTGGTCTATTATAGTTTCTGCGGCGAAAATTAATTGTATTCAGCCATTTGCTACGCAGCGGCTTTTTTTATAAGGTTAATATTCCCACAAGGCTTTCTGCTTTAGCCCGCCATACAAGCTTAAATCTTCAGTGTCAATATATATTTTGCCACCACGGTGGCTTGTTTTGAGCCAGTCAGCACTTCCCCTGCCAATAATAATTGCTTTGGACACCATTTCCGTACAATACATGCGGTCGTTGGTTTGCAGATCAAAACCCATATCAAAGGGCAGTTTTAGTCCGTACCAACCTCTTACTACCGTTAGCATACGTTTGGTATCCGCGGTTGCAATGCCTGTACTGAACAGTCCAATACGCCTGCTTTCATCAGGCGAGGCAAACCATTCCAGCGGTTCGCGCCACATGGCTTCGTCAGGATTTAGCTCGCCGCCAATGGCATGATACACATACCATGAATTGTTTTCGAAGCTTAGCATGCCGCAATGGCTAAAGCGTTGGTCTTCATCATTTATGCGGGCAAATAATGCACTGGTTATGTCGTTGCCCATTCTAAAAATGATATCACCATTTTGCATCTGCTTTTGCAAATCGGGTAGTACGCGCCTGCTGAAATCCACTTGCCGCTGCTGCATAATTTTTTCCGCCGGGCTTTGGTTGTTTGCTGGCTGGCACGAAAAAAAAGCGGCTGCGCAAACAGCCGCTGTAACACAATAAAACGGAAGGATATGGTTAAGCTTTGGTATCACCTCCAGTTACATAATTTCTTTTCACCACTATGCGTTCTGCATCCATTTCATCTTCCCTAACCTTTTCGCGGTCGTAAGCTTTAATAATAGCCTTTACCAAACGGTGGCGAACCACATCTTCCTCATCCAATTCGATGTGCGCAATACCATTGATGTTTTTAAGAATGCGCACCGCTTTTATGAGGCCGCTTTTTTGGCTCTTAGGTAAATCTACCTGTGTCATATCGCCGGTAATAATGGCTTTGGCATTACCTCCAATTCTGGTAAGGAACATTTTAATCTGCAAATCGGTTGCATTTTGGGCTTCATCCAAAATAATGTATGCGTTATCCAAAGTACGGCCGCGCATGTAAGCCAGGGGAGCAATCTCAATAGTACGGGTGCTCATGTAGTAGCCCAGTTTGTCGGCCGGTATCATATCATCCAGGGCATCGTACAAAGGCCTTAAATAAGGGTCAATCTTTTCCTTCAAATCGCCGGGTAAAAAGCCAAGGCTTTCACCGGCTTCTACTGCAGGCCTGGTTAAAATTATTTTCTTGACCGATTTGTTTTTTAGCGCCCGCACGGCAAGGGCTACAGCCGTATACGTTTTGCCGGTGCCGGCAGGCCCAAGCGCAAATACAATGTCGTTGGTTTCTGAAGCCGTGGCCATACGCTTTTGGTTGGCCGTTCTCGCCCTTACGGTTTTGCCGTTTGGACCAAATACCAATACTTCGTTTGGATTGCGTTCTACAAAATGATCAACGGTTTCCGGGTCGTCGCCGCCAATTATCTGTTCAAAATAGCCATCTGAAAGATGTCCGTTTCGTTCGAGGTATTGAACTACGAGTCCAATTTTTTCCTTGGCATTGTCTATCTGTTCGGGTGAGCCGCTGAGTTTTAGCTGTGTGCCACGGCCCAAAATTTTCAATAATGGAAACCGCTTTTTCAGTAAGTCTAGTTTGCCATTGTTTACACCAAAAAAGTCAATAGGGTTAATGGTGTCGAGGTTGATGATCGCGTCTGTCAAATGGAGTGATTTTAGCGTTCGCAAATCGGGTTGATTCTGTAAAGAACTTTTCGCTTGTTGTTTTATGCAGGTAGCAAACCTGTGTATCCAAATGTATTTTTATATTAAGCTGTAAAACAAATCTACTTATTCACGATTTGTGGAAAGAAACCGGAATGTTAAGCTTAGGTTGGAGACTAAAATACTTCAATGCCGGGTGGCAGAAGGCAAAACAAAGGTCGAAGCCCCTACATTTACGGTAATCCATTACCGGCATATTGCACTATGAAAAATCTACCAATCAATTCTGAACTTTTTGTGGCCAACAGGGCTCGTTTTGTAAAAGAAATGGAGGCTAATAGCCTTGCTATATTTAATAGCAACGATGAAATACCCACTAACGGAGATGCTCTCCAACCATTTGTACAAAACAGCGATTTGTATTGGCTAACCGGCATAACGCAGGAAGATTCAATGCTCATACTTTTTCCAGCAAACCCCGACGCTGCGTACAGGGAAGTTTTGGTTTTGGTGAGGCCCAATGAATTGAAAGAGAAATGGGACGGTAAGCGCCTCCGCCAACAGGAAGCTACAGCCATTAGCGGCATAAAAACCATAGTGTGGCTAGATAGTATAGAAGGTATGCTGCAACAATGGGTTCATTTGTGTGATATTATATACCTGAACACTAATGAAAACGACAGAAAAGCCAGTTTGATTGAAACAAGAGATTATCGCTTTGCTGCCAGTATGAAGGCCCGGTATCCGCTGCATCAATACCGGCGTTCGGCAAAGTTGATGAAGCAATTACGTGCGATTAAATCAAAATATGAAATTGCAGTAGTACAGCAGGCAATTGATATCACAGCAAAGACTTTTGAACGTATTCTGCACTTTGTAAAGCCTGGTGTAATGGAATACGAAATTGAAGCAGAAATATTCCATGAATTTTTGCGTAACCGCAGTGATGGTCCTGCGTATCATAGCATAATTGCCAGTGGCGATAGGGCGAGAACCCTGCATTACGTAAGTAATAACGAAGCTTGTAAAGATGGCGAGATGCTACTGATGGATTTCGGCGCAGCCTATGGTGGTTATTGCGCTGACCTTTCACGAACGATACCTGTAAATGGAAAATTTACAAAGCGGCAAAAGGAAGTGTACAATGCCTGCCTGCATTTACACAACTATGCAAAGAGTATTTTAAAACCCGGCATTTCCATAATCGACTATACCGATAAGGTGGGCGAAGAAGCAACTCGACAATTCTTGAAAATTGGATTGTTATCCAAGTCAGAGGTAAAGAACGAAGACAAAACCCGCACAGAGACAAGAGCCTATCGCAAATACTTATACCATGGTATCAGCCATCATTTGGGTATAGATGTCCATGATCTTGGTACACGTACAGCCCCCATACAGCCAGGTATGCTTTTTACCATTGAGCCGGGTATTTACATACAGGAAGAACAAATGGGAGTACGCATTGAAAATAATTTCTGGATTACTAAAACCGGTAATACAGACTTATTTAAAGGTATTGCGATTACCGTAGAGGAGATAGAATCCATCATGAAAAAATAACACAACCAACTTTTTAGATGAATCTAGTTTTTAAAAGAGTTTTTTCTGTATGGTTATTAATGCTTGCCGTGCAAGGCGGTTTTGCGCAAAAAATATACCTGCATTGTGGCAAAGTAGTTGATGTGGAAGCCGGGAAGGTGCTTGAGCAGCAAACCATTGTGGTATCCGGCAATAGAATTGAATCTATTTTACCGGGCTACACCAGTTCGGCGGGAATGGCAGAGTATATTGACCTCAAAGCATTTACCGTAATGCCGGGTCTCATTGACATGCATGTGCATTTGGAGAGCGAGACAAAAAAGGGTGGTGTCATTGAACGCTTCACTTTAAACCCGCCGGATATTGCTTTCAACAGTCTGGCCTTTGCCGAAGCTACATTGATGACGGGATTTACAACCGTTCGTGATTTGGGCGGAACAGGTGTAAACATCGCTTTGCGAAATGCTATCAATCGAGGTGCAGTAATAGGCCCACGCATCTTTACAGCAGGCAAAACTATTGCAACTACCGGTGGCCATGGTGATCCTACAAATGGTATGCGCAAAGATTTAATGAGCAATCCCGGCCCGGAGGATGGCGTAATTAATGGTCCGGAGGATGCGTATGCAGCAGTTCGGCAACGGTATAAAGAAGGGAGCGATGTCATAAAAATTACGGCAACAGGTGGGGTCTTATCGCAGGCAAAAGATGGCGGTAATCCGCAGTTTACCGTTGATGAAGTAAAGGCAGTGGTGAGTGCAGCAAAAGACTATGGTTACAAGGTTGCTGCGCATGCGCATGGTGCTGAGGGCATTAAGCGTGCCATTAAAGGAGGCGTTAGTAGCATTGAACATGGCACTTTTATGGATGAGGAGGGTATGCAACTGGCTAAAGAATATGGAACCTATCTGGTGCCTACCATTACAGCCGGCAAAGCCACAGCCGACAGCGCCAAAATTCCGGGCTACTATACCGCAATAGTTACACCTAAGGCATTGGCCACAGGTCCGCAAATTCAAGCCACATTTGCCAAAGCCTATAAGTATGGTGTAAAAATTGCTTTTGGTACAGATGCCGGCGTTTTTTCACATGGCAAAAACTGGCTGGAGTTTGTATATATGAACGAAGCCGGCATGCCTATGATGGAGTGTATACAGGCTGCCACGAAAAATGCGGCAACCCTGTTAGGGGAATATGATAAACTAGGCTCAATCAGGGATGGCAAATTTGCAGATGTTATTGCTGTAGAAGGCAGCCCACTGACCAATGCCCGCGATATGGAGAAAGTGCGATTTGTAATGAAAGATGGCAAGGTTTTCAAAAAACCTTGAGATAT
>JAHEMO010000048.1 GCA_024643625.1 Chitinophagaceae bacterium | reverse complement strand
ACAACAACTAAAACAAAGGGAATCTGAAAACTACAATGAAAAAGTTTTTCATGTTTGCCGCCCTAATTGGAGCGGCCTTTTTTACGGGTGGTCAGCAGGCTGAGGCCCAAAACAAGTTCGGTTATTTTGATCTTGAAACCATGGTAAGTTTAATGCCAGGTGTTGAAAAAGTAGATACCGCGCTGCAGATTTTTGAAAGAGACAGCATCGGTCAGGAATACGATTTTGAACTGAGTGAGTTTCAGCGTCAGGATAGTATTCTGAAAAAAGATAGCGCTATTATGCCGGCAAGGGTATATCAGCAACGTCAGCAGGAGCAGGCTCGTCGTTTTGTAAAATTGCAAAACTGGCAGCAGTACGCTCAGCAGCTGATGCAAGCCAAGCAGCAGGAACTTCTTGCTCCTTATTACGAAAAGGTAGCCAACGCATTTCGCGATGTGGTGAAAGAAGGTAAGTACACTTATGTGTTTAAGCAAGAATCTTTGTACGAAGCACCTCCGGGCGAAAACCTGATTTTATTGGTCGCTAAAAAACTAAACGTAACCTTACCAAAGGAACTTACTGATCCTCCGGCTAATCGTTAAGCCCATTGACATTATATCGCAAAGAGCCGGCAACTATTTTTGGTGCCGGCTCTTTGCATTTTATCGGTTTATTACTACGATGGTGCCCACCATAACCATATTGTAGAGTTCGTTAAGGTGTTCATTCTTCATACTTACACAACCCAGGGTCCAGTTTTGTAGTTTTTCTACGGCCCAATCTTCTCTCGGCCATGTGCCATGAATGCCAATATCGCCGCCAATTTTTGCATCGGCCGGTATTAAACCTTTTTGCTTGCGCTCATTAAATTTCGCGTAGTCGGCCCTGGTTGGATAATCAATGAGCATAAACTTATTCCATTTGTCATGCGGTCGTTTATGCACAATAGTAAACGTGCCTTCCGGTGTGCGACGGTCCCCCTGAAACATTTTGTCCGTAAGGTCGTTGCTGCCAAAAGTGCAAGGCCACCTGATTACCCACCGGTCTTGTTCCCACAAAGCAATAGTATGCTTTGACTTGCTTACTACAAGATATTGATTGTCTGCAGGCTTATGCCCTGCGGTTGCCACCCAAAATGCTGCAATAGCAGCTCCTTTAACCACACTGTTCATTTTACTCCTTTAGTTAGATATTCATATAACAATAATTGTGCAGGGTCTGTATGTTGAACGATGGATTTGGTTAAATCATTGTATGCCACGAGCCTAAAGCAGTACCAGAAAATTATTGTGCGGCTATACAATTTTCTCAAGCCTTTAATGGATAGGCTTGCAGGCTTTTTATTGAAAGCTTACATTTAGTTCATGAAGCAGCTTTTTATTATTCGCCATGCTAAAAGTAGTTGGTCATCGCCTTCGCTTTCTGATTTTGACCGGCCGCTAAACGAACGGGGAAAAACTGATGCACCCGATATGGCCAGGCGATTAAAAGGCAGAAAAATTGAGCCCGACTTATTAGTGAGCAGCCCGGCCATGCGTGCATGGAGCACTATGCAATATTTTGCCAAGGCCTTCCATATGCCGCCAAATCAAATATTGAAGATGGATGCATTGTACCATGCACCAGCGCATGTGTTTTACGACACCATAAAAGATCTGCAGTTGCACAACGAAAGCACCAGCGTAGCCCTATTCAGCCATAACCCCGGTATTACTGATTTTGTAAATAGCCTGGGCCTTGCAAGACTTGATAACATGCCTACCTGCGGCATTTTTGCCTTGAAAATTGATACACAAGATTGGGCCACATTTGAACAGGCAGAAAAGACCTTCTTGTTTTTCGACTACCCAAAACTTTCAGTATAGCGTTTAGCCACGTTGTTTATTTACCAGCCATACACCAGTAAATACCAAAGCCGCAGCTAACACATGGTACCAATGAAAAGCTTCGCCCAAAAAAGCAATGGCAATAAAAGTGGCAAATACAGGTTGTGAGTAGATATAAGATCCCGTGATAGAAGGCCCCAAATATTTTAGGCTATAAATATTGCCCATGTAAGCAATAAATGTGGCTCCAATAGTAACGGCTACCATAGCCCACCATGCAAGGGGAGTGAGGGCATTAAAATCCGTAGCTAGAAAATCGTTCCAGCCAAAGGGCAAAATCATAAGGCCGCCAAACATAAATACCCAACGTACAACGTGAACGGGATTATATTTTGCCATAAGTGGTTTTACCAAAACAAAATATAGCGCATAGCTCACTGAATTAATAATGATAAAGAGATCGCCCAATACCACATTGTCGCCTATGCGGGTATTGGTGGCATTTACAAGCAACAGCGCGGCTCCGCTCAGGCCAAGTACCAAACCCCAGGCTTTGTTTTTTGTAAAAGCATCTTTCAGCAACCATGCTGCAGCCGCGGTAATAAATATTGGCGTACCCAATGCAAGTAAACTGGCATGAATAGTGCTTGTGAGCGACACCCCTTTTAAAAACATAATTTGATTGATGGTAACACCGCAAAGTCCGCATAGCATAAAACGGCCAATATCGGCGCGCTTTATACCGGGGTTAGCAGGTTTAAAAACCAGCAGAAGCCAAAAAAGCGGAAGGCTTACCAGAATCCGGCAAACGTTGAGTGCGTAAGAACTGATGAACTCCGTGGTAAGCAATTTTGCAGCAGCATAGGTAATGCCAAACATAAGATTGGCGGTAATAACAGCCACATGAGCCAACTGCCGGGTATTGCGCATAATTGGCGGCAAAACTAACTGAAAGCCTGCAGCCATTGTACTACATGTTGCTGCATAGCAATATTGGTTTCAGGCAATGGAACTACCTTGAAATTATAAGCCTGCGCCTGCTCATATTGAGTAGGCAGGTCAAACGAAGCCTGCGTTGTTGTAATAGCCATCTGCTTTTGGCGTAGGTTTTCGGCCAGGTATTCCTGTTCGGTTTGCCCGGGTGTTGGAATTAAAATGCATTTGGCGCCCAAAGGCAAAAAATCCATAAGACTGCTATAGCCGCTTCTGCAGATGATGCAGCGACTACGCTGTACCAATGTTGCCAACGCTTCAGGACCTGCGAAGCCAATAATTTCCACATTGCCAGCGGCAGGAATTTTATGGGTTTCGTTGGGTATGCCACGCACTAATACAAGTTTGGTGTGGTGACCGTGATGCTGCGCCAAAATGATTTGCTCAAAAACTGTGCGCTGCGGCTCGGGGCCGCTTAGTATGGCGAGGATGTCAATATCCTTTGGCACAATTGCGGCCTTTGGCAATTGCGAAATATGGCCGATGTAGGAAAGGGGGATGGCAGGCGGATGTAAAGGATGACTTAGCTCGCCGGCTAATGACGCTGCATTATTGGCGAAGTCGGGTACCCATAGGCTGCTAAATTTTTCCAGCATATTGCCCAGGGCAAATTGAACAAGTGGTGCGGCGGCCTTCCAACCGGCAGGCAATTGTAATTGTAGTTGATGCGTAAGGATAACGGAAGGTACTGACGCATGATAAAAGCCATAGCGGTTGTCGCTGATGATAGCATTAGGCTGCAAACGGCCAATATGGCGCTTGAGCCATTGTTGTTCATATCGAATGGCTTGCCTTATGCCCGGCAATTGTCTGATGATGGATAAAAAGACATGTCGCCGGCTGTAGTGCACCCTGTAGCCCGGCAGCCTTTCATATTGAAGCTTATCGCCAAAATGTTGGCGCAGAATGGCTTCCGGCTTGCCGTCTGTGGCCACAATTATGCGACATCCCTGCGCCAACAGCGTGCTGATAAGCGGAATGCAGCGCGTAGTATGCCCAAGCCCCCAATCGAGCGGGGAAAGTAATATGGTCTTTTGGCCGGTTTTAACGGTAGTCATATCTCACATTAAAATAAAATCGCCATTACCTTCGTTTGAGAAGCACTTCAATTGTAATGAAAACTTTTCTCAACCTCAGAATTTTGCTGGTAGCACTGATAGCCATGGCTGTTGTATCCTGCGCAGGAGGCAGCAAGGGGCAGTCCGGTGGAAAAAACTGTGGATGCAAGGCTAAAGCCGGTATGGTGGGCTACTAAACAATTTTTCATCAACCCATGTTGTATCTGTAATTTTCCAAACCATGGGGTTCCTGTCGTCCATATTCAGGTCTGATCGTCGCAATGTGCGCGATTTGTTGCTTGCAGATAGCTTACAGCTTATGCATGAGCAAGAGCGCGAAATGGTGGTGGAAGAAATAGTGTCAGTGCTCAACAGAGTAGAGCATTTGAGCGGAGTGGCACAGTGCAGCGAGATTTGCGATACCATTATGCTGCGTCGCATTAATCAGCAAAGTAAAATTGAAAAGCATCTGCTGCGCTCCAAACCCAAGCCGTTTGTGTTCCTCATCAACCGCAATTAATTTTTTGCTACCGCACTACATGGTTGCTTTCACCACATTGTGAATAATACGCGGCTTACCCAGCGTGTAGTAGTGTAACACCGGTACGCCGGCAGCTTTCAGTTCCCTGCTTTGTGCTATCAGCCATTCCGTACCTACGGTTTCTACATCAGCATCAGTTTTGGCCTGCATCACTGCCTTGCACAAATCAGCCGGAATATCAACATGAAAAATACGGGGCAAGACGGTAAGCTGCTTACGTGTAGTAATGGGCTTAAGGCCCGGAATGATAGGCACTTTTATACCCACTGACCTACAGGCGTCCTGAAACCTAAAAAATTTCTGGTTGTCAAAAAACATCTGTGTCATAATGTAATCTGCACCGGCATCTACTTTTTCCTTCAGGTATTGCAGATCATTTTCAAGGTTGGGTGCTTCAAAATGTTTTTCGGGATACCCGGCAACACCAATGCAAAAATTTGTTCTTGCTTCGTTTTGCACATCTTCTTCCAGGTAGATGCCATTGTTAAGATTCACTACCTGCTTTAATAAATCGATGGCATAACCATGTCCTCCTGCGTGTGGAGCAAAAGAAGGTTCGTTCTTTTCAGCATCACCACGCAGTACCAATACATTATCAATGCCCAGAAAATTTAAATCGACCAGCGCATTTTCTGTTTCCTGCTTATTAAATCCACCACAAATAAGGTGAGGTACGGTATCAACGTTGTAGTGATTGCGAAGCGCCGCACATATGCCTACTGTGCCCGGGCGCTTGCGGACTTCCACTTTTTCAAAACTGCCATCGCCTCTTTTGCGAAACATGGTTTCGGCCCTATGATAGGTTACATTTATCCATGCCGGCTTAAATTCAATAAGCGGGTCAAGATGGTTGTACAGGGATTCGATGGTTTTGCCTTTAAGCGGTGGTAAAACCTCAAACGATACCAGTGTGTTTCCTTTGGCGTTGGCCAGATGTTCCGTTACTTTCATATCAAATTACAAATGATCCACAACAGTTGTATGTTATGCATACATAACTGCTTAGCGGGCGCAAGATAACGGTTATGCCAATGCGGCTAACGCGCTGTTAATTGGATGGCATGCGGGCACAAGCTAATGGCAAGGCATTACATTTGTAGCAAAGCATAAAGGGTGTTACAAACCATACGTACAAAGGACCTGGTAAAAACTTATGGCGGCCGAACGGTTGTTAACCACGTGTCAGTAGAAGTTACGCAAGGGGAAATAGTAGGCTTATTGGGCCCCAACGGTGCGGGTAAAACCACCAACTTTTATATGGTGGTAGGTCTTATTAAGCCCGACGGCGGACAGGTGTACCTCAA
The DNA here is from genome assembly GCA_024643625.1 of Chitinophagaceae bacterium. Lineage (GTDB taxonomy): Bacteria > Bacteroidota > Bacteroidia > Chitinophagales > Chitinophagaceae > Phnomibacter. The sequence goes on along the minus strand of JAHEMO010000048.1, from coordinate 11,095 downwards.
CGATCAGGAAATTACAAGCCTTGCTATGTATAAGCGCGCTCAAATGGGGATAGGTTATCTGCCACAGGAGGCAAGCGTTTTTCGCACCCTTTCTGTAGAAGATAATTTATTGGCCGTATTGGAAATGACCAAATTATCAAGGAAAGAACGGCACATGAAGGCCGATGAATTGATGGAGGAATTCAACCTCAATCACGTTCGGAAAAACAATGGCGACAGCCTTAGCGGCGGCGAAAGAAGAAGAACAGAAATAGCCAGGGCATTGGCTGTGGATCCCAATTTTATTTTGCTTGATGAACCATTTGCAGGCGTAGACCCCATCGCTGTGGAAGATATTCAAACCGTAGTTGCGCGGCTCAAGTATCGCAATATTGGTATATTAATTACTGATCACAATGTAAACGAAACCTTGAGTATTTGCGATAGAGCCTATTTGTTGATTGAAGGCAAGATTTTCAGACATGGTACCGCGCAGGAACTGGCAGACGATGAGCAGGTACGCAGACTTTATCTGGGAACCAACTTTGAACTACGTCGCAAAGATTGGATTATCGATATGGAAAGAGATTATGCCGATGCCAGGAAGGGTGCAGCAGCACAGATGGCTAATGACGCTCGCCCGGATGAAACCGATATGCCTTAAATTTTTTGAAACCACTGTTGCAATCGCGACGCAGCAGTTTGCAGTGTTTCTTTCTTTTTGGCAAAGCAAAATCGTATTAGCCCCTGATTATTTGGCTTGTGATAAAATGACGACACCGGTATTGCTGCTACACCGGCTTCCTGTATCATTTGCATGCAAAAATCAAACTCCCCCAAACTGCTTATATCACTATAGCGGTAAAGCTGAAAATAGCTGCCGAATACCGGTAAGGGTTGCAGCGGTAAGTCTTGCAATGCTGTTTGAAAATACTGTTGCCTATCCTGTAAATCTGCACCAAGTGTAGCATGGTTTTGCGGACTGGCGGCAAAATGGCTGAGGGCTACCTGCGTGGGTGTAAAACAGGAGAACGCATTAAACTGATGTACTTTTCTAAACTCGCGGGTAAGCCATTCCGGTGCCACTACATAACCTAATTTCCAGCCGGTGCAGTTGTATGTTTTGCCAAAGGAGTAGCATGCCGCGCTACGCTGCTGCAGTAACGGAGATTGCAAAACGCTGCAATGACTGGCACCGTTGAATACAAGATGCTCATATACTTCATCGCTTACAATGGTTATTTGCGGATGTGCCTGCACAATGTCTTCTAACGCCTGCATATCCACCGCCGTCAATACCGTTCCCGTTGGGTTATGCGGTGTATTGATGATGATTACTTTCGTACGCCCCGTTATATGATCCCGGACCATTTGCCAGTCTATACCAAAGCCACTGCTTTGTAGGGGAAGCGCAACAGGCCTGGCACCAGCAAGTGTTATTTGCGGGAGGTAGCAATCGTACGCCGGTTCAAAAAAAATGGCTTCGTCCTGCTGACCAAGTAAGGCCATGAGCACAGTAAATAAAGCGTAAGTACCACCGGGTGTAATGGTAATGTGTTTATCAGCATCCGCTTGCAGGCCATACCGTTGGTGTATTTGCTCAGCAAGCGTTTGCCGCAGCGGTGGATAACCAAACATATGGGTGTATTGATTGAAGCCCTCCCGCATGGCATTATTTACTAACTCAACCAAATCTTCGCTCATCGGATAGTCAGGAAAGCCCTGACCAAGATTTATAGCGCCATGTTCATGCGCCGCCTGACTTATTACGGTAAAAATAGTAGTACCGGCATGCGGCAGTTTGCTTTCAAAGTATGGGGGTGCCTGCATAGTGGTTACATAAATTTATCGCCCTTCAGCCGTTTTGCTTCGGCCATATATTCTTTAATGTCCTGTTCCTTTTCCTTTTTGCATATTAGTAAAACATCATTGGTGTCTACTACCACAAAATCATCGAGGCCTTGCAGTACCACCAATTTATGATTGTTGGAATGAACCATATTGCGGGTAGCATCAATCACCAAAACATTGTTGCCTTTCACTGCATTACCCAAATAGTCTTTGTCCATGTTTTCGTAGGCGCTGTTCCATGTGCCTAAATCGCTCCAGCCAAATGAGGAAGGTATAATGAAGACATTTGCCGATTTTTCCATGATGCCATAGTCAATGCTTATGGAAATGCATTGCGGATAAATATGCTGCAAAGCTTTCTGCTCATCGGGCGTATTTAGTTTGTCTTCATCTGCGGCAAAAGCATCATACATTTCAGGCAGGTATTTTTCAAAAGCCGCCAGAATACTTGTACTCTTCCAAATAAAAATGCCGGCATTCCACAGGAAATCGCCAGAGGAAAGAAATGCCTGTGCAATTTCAAGGGTGGGTTTTTCGGTAAAAGTTTTCACTTTATAAATTCCATCACTCACCGCATCGGGCAGGTATTGAATATAGCCATATCCTGTATTGGGATAGGTGGGTTTAATACCAAGCGTAATCAGGGCTTCGGGGTTTTCGTCGCAAAATTGCAGTGCCCCCAGGCAGGCATCGGCAAAAGCATCTTCCTGCAAAATCAGATGATCGCTTGGTGCCACTACAAAATTTGCATCGGGATTCAGATTCCGCAATTTAAATGCCATATAAGCCACACAGGCTGCAGTGCTTTTTCTGCTGGGCTCACTCAGCACATTGCTTTCTGGCAATTGAGGCAACTGCTGCTTTACCAACGTTGTGTAGTCGGAAAAAGTGATTATGAAAATGTTTTCCTGCGGAATAAATTTTGCATATCTGTCATAGGTAGATTGCAAAAGCGATTTTCCTGTATTGAGCAAATCGAGAAACTGCTTAGGATGAGCAGCACGACTTACCGGCCAAAACCTACTGCCAATTCCACCAGCCATTATGGCTACATAATAGTTCTTATTCATGTTGTGTTGTTCTAATTGTGGCCTTGTGTGCTATGGTTTGTAGCTTCTTGGGCATGTCAACTATATCAGACCTTCTTTTACTAAATCGTGCAAATGCAATATGCCTGCATATTGTGGGCCATCGGTTACTACCAGATGCGTAATATCGTGCTTACGCATAATATCAAGCGCATTAATAGCCAAAGCATCGGGTGCAATTTGCTTGGGATGGCGGCTACAAATATCAATTGCCTTTACGCCTGCTATCGGTACTTTATTGGCCAGCATGCGTCGTAAGTCACCATCAGTTATTATGCCAAGTAATTCATTAGCTTCATTAACCACCGCGGTTGCGCCCAATAATTTGGAAGTCATTTCAATCACCGTTTCCGGAAGCGGTGTATTGCCTAGTACTTTGGGTACCGGATTATCTGCAATTAAATCGCGTACGCGCAAATAGAGCTTTTTGCCCAATGTGCCGCCGGGATGAAACTTGGCAAAATCCTGCCCGGTAAAGCCTTTCATTTCCATAAGGCATACAGCCATAGCATCGCCCATTACCATTTGCGCAGTGGTGCTGCTTGTGGGCGCCAGATTATTCGGGCATGCTTCTGCGCTAACCGTTGTATTAATGATGATATCAGCATGTGTAGCCAAATAGCTTTCTGTATTGCCCACCATACCAATAACGGTGTTGCCAAAATTTTTAATAAGCGGTATCAAAACCTTAATCTCCGGACTATTACCGCTTTTGCTAATAACCATACAAATATCATCTGCAGTTACCATGCCAAGGTCGCCATGAATGGCGTCTGCTGCATGCATGTATAAACTTGGCGTGCCTGTACTATTAAGTGTCGCAACAATTTTTTGTGCAATTATGGCGCTCTTGCCTATACCGCTTACTACAAGCCGGCCGCTACATGCATGAATGGCTGACACCGCTTTTTCAAATGCATCGTCTATATACGCCAGCAAATGACTAATGCTTTCAGCTTCTAACGCAATTGTTTTGCGGGCTATGGCAGCTATTGATTGATCCATAAGGTGGCCGCAAAAATAGGTATTCACGATATTGCAGTGTGGGGTAAAACGGTTTGTCTCAAATGCTTTTGATTTAACAAACTAGCAGATAAATCAGCGATGTTAAGGCCCGCTAATGAAGTAAATTCGCCATCCTCCTAAAAATAGCCTTTAGTAGCAGGAAGATGGATCCCCCCGATATCAAGGCTAAATTGGATTTTTTTTGTGGAAATTGAATTCAGAACGAATTAATGGTTACCTTAAATATTCGCCTCAATTTTTTTGTTAGGGCGACTAAACAGTAGTACATGGCAAAGGCAGTGATAAGAAGGACAAGTGCTGCGGCATCTAAGTCAGCACCCGGTTCTAAAAGAAAAGCAAATAAGAGCACGGAACCAACAGGTAAAAAGGCAAACAATGAAGGCCTTAAAATTAGCGATGAATTCCTCAAGGAGAAAGTGGCTGAACATTTTGGCTTCAAAGGATTTAAAGGTTTACAATTGGGCGCTATTAAAAGCTTACTGGCAGGCCAGGATACCTTTGTGATAATGCCTACCGGGGGTGGCAAAAGCATGTGCTATCAGTTGCCGGCGTTAATCTCGGAAGGCGTTGCCATTATCGTTAGCCCGCTTATAGCGCTTATGAAAAATCAGGTGGATCTGATAAGAGGCTATAGCAGTAATGAAAACATTGCGCATTTCCTCAACAGCACGCTTAATAAGACGCAGCAAAAAGAAGTGAAAGATGACCTCGCTAGCGGTCATACTAAAATGCTGTATGTGGCACCTGAAACCCTTACCAAGCAGGACAATCTTGACTTTTTTCGCGAATTGAATATTGCCTTTTTTGCGGTGGATGAAGCGCACTGCATCTCGGAATGGGGTCACGATTTCAGGCCCGAGTACAGGCGCCTGCGCGAAATGATGGAGGAAATAAACAATCAGGTACCGGTGGTAGCCCTTACCGCAACGGCTACGCCAAAAGTGCAGAGCGATATTGTAAAAAATCTTGACCTGCGCAATCCTAATATTTTTGTAGCCTCCTTTAACCGCGAAAATTTGTACTACGAAGTGCAACCGAAGATTAATAAGGAGCAAACCATCAAACATATCGTTCGATTCATATCGCAGAACCGCGGTAAGAGTGGAATCATCTACACCCTAAATCGAAAGACAACCGAAGAATTGGCAGAACTGCTGAAAGCCAATAACATAAAGGCTGTGGCTTATCATGCCGGTCTTGATTCAAAAATACGTGCCGAGCGACAGGATAAATTTTTGAATGAAGATGTGCAGGTAATTGTAGCCACTATTGCCTTTGGTATGGGTATTGATAAACCTGATATCAGGTTTGTGATTCACTTCAATATTCCTAAAAGCATTGAAAATTATTACCAGGAAACGGGCAGAGCTGGCCGCGATGGTTTGGAAGGCAAATGTATATTGTACTACAGCCATGCCGACGTAGCCAAACTGGAGCATTTAATGCGCGATAAGCCGCTAAGCGAAAGAGAAGTGGGTGCACAACTGATAAACGAAACAGTAGCTTTTGCTGAAAGCAATGTTTGTCGTAGAAAAATACTGTTGCATTATTTCGGCGAAACCTATGAGAAAGGCAATTGCGGGCTTTGCGATAATTGTCTCAATCCTAAGGAAACGATAGATACCAAAGATGATGTGGTACGGGTAATGAAAGTGGTACAGGCTATTGGTGAACATTTCAATATTGATTACACCATTAATATTTTGTCGGGCAATCCAATCCCGCAAGTAGCCATGTTCAGGCACAACATTCTTCCTGAATTTGGAATTGGTAAAGAAAGAAATGCACATTTCTGGAACAGCCTTATCAGGCAAATGCTGCTAAATGGCTTGCTGCGTAAGGATATTGAGGAATATGGATTGCTCAAGTTTACCGATAAAGGCAAAGCCTATCTGAAGAAGCCGACGGAGTTTCGCATTGTGCTCAACAATACGTTTGAAGATGCCAACGAAGACGATGGCGATTTTGAAACGGATGGTGCGGGCGGCACTGCAGCAGCCGATGAACGGTTGTTTGAAATGCTGAAGGATTTACGGCAAAAAGAAGCTAAAAAGAAAGGATTACCACCTTTTGTGCTGTTTTTGGAAAATAGTTTGCTGGATATGAGTACCATGTATCCAACAACGCTGGCCGAGTTGGAAAAAGTACAGGGGGTAAGTAAAGGCAAGGCTCTTAAGTTTGGCAAGCCTTTTGTGGATTTGATAGCGGGCTATGTAGAGGAAAACGAAATAGAGAAGCCGGATGAATTTGTGATGCGCAATGTGGCCAGCAATAGCAGCAATAAAATTTATATCATCCAGAATATTGATAAGAAGATTCCGCTGGAAACCATTGCCCGCAATAAGAGTTTGAAATTGGAAGAGTTGCTGGAAGAAATGGAAAGTATTGCCGCCAGCGGTACCAAACTCAATCTCGATTATGTGCTCAGCGATATGCTGGATGAACAAGATCAGGAGGATGTGATTGAATACTTTAAAGGTTGCGAGACATCGTCGCTTGATGTGGCTTTGAAGGAGCTCGATGACCTCGGTCTCAATTGGGAGCAATTGAAGCTGATGCGCATAAAGTTTTTAAGTGTTTTTGGAAACTAGCAGTTCAAATAAATGACTATCAAACAGCATGCATTTTGCATGCTGTTTTTTTTTGGAAAAATGCCATCAAATTGCAAACTTGTAAGTAAATACCTGCATCAATGCCTTTGGCCCGAATAGGAGAGTCTTTTTATAGTATTCCTTTCTGGAAAACTGCTCCCATGTTGCGCATTTTTATGCCGCTTGCCTCCGGCGTTGTAATAGCGGAATACTATAATCTGCCTTCAGCTTTTCTGTTGTTAGCCCCATGCATATTGCTTGCGCTGTTGTGGGCCATGCAAAAGCCACAATTACAATACGCCCGCAGATGGTGGTGGGGACTACTGTTACAATTTTTTTTGATATGCAGCGGCATGCTGCTATTGCAAGTGCAGCAGGTGGTGCAGCGCAAGGATTTTGCAGGGCAGTATGTGCGTTCGGAAATACAGGATTTTATAGCTACGCTCGAAGAGCCGTTGGTGCCAAAGCAGAAGTCGTACAAGGCTAACGTGAGCCTAAGCTATGTTGACAGTAGCAGGCGGCTGATTCCTTTACGCGGTAAGGCCATCATTTACTTGCAGCTATCCGATACAGCTGCGCAGTTGCAATACGGCAGTCAGTTACTGATGCGTATTAAGCTTGAACCTATTGCCAATAGTCCAAACCCGGGGGCCTTTGATTATGCCAGATGGTGCGCAAGACAGGGTATCTACTATCAGGCCTACTTGCGCAGCAACAACTATAGGGTTTTGCCCGCCAACAGCGGTAATGCATTCAATCGTTTCTTGTTTCAGTCTCGCAGTGCCCTGCATGCCCGGCTTGCTTTACTTTTTGGCAATCAACCGCAGGCCTTAGGATTAAGTGAGGCTTTAATTACCGGTTACCGTGGCGATTTGGATAAAGAGACCGTGGAGCAGTTTGCCAATACCGGCGTAGTACATGTTATTGCCATCAGCGGTATGCATTTGGCGCTAATTTTTGTGCTGCTGCAATGGCTTTGTAAGCCGCTGAAACTTCATCCTAAAACGCGTTGGTTAAGCCATGTATTGGTTCTTGCAGGTGTCTGGTTTTTTTGTCTCATGACGGGCGCGGCATCAAGTGCGGTTAGGGCAGCCATTATGCTTACCGTACTGGTAATAGGGCAAATGGGCCGGCGCCAGTCTAATATTGTTAATTCATTGGCGCTGGCGGCTACCCTGCAATTGCTTATCGACCCTTATGCCATCTGGCATGTAGGCTTTCAGCTTAGCTATGCAGCGGTGCTAAGTATTGGCATCTTCTACAAGCCAATAGCAGCAAGGGTTTGGCATGCCAATCTTATACTACGATGGCTAGGTCAGATGCTGGCTGTAACGCTTGCTGCACAAATCCTTACGTTTCCCATTGCCCTTTTGCATTTTCATCAAATGCCATTGTTTTTTTTATTATCCAACATGGTTGTAGTGCCGGCTATAACGATGGTGTTGTACGCGCTACTGATTATGCTCACGCTATCCTTGATTATGCCTGTGGCATGGTTTGCCAGCGCTATTGCCTGGGTAATAATGCAGGTAATACAATATGTGCAATGGGTGAATGGTTTGCCGGGCAATAGGTTGTCCAATATTTTAATTGCACCGGTTGAAATGGTGTTGCTTTTTATAGCCATTGTTTTTATCTCAATCTGGTTGATGCAACGCAGGCCTTCGGCATTGTTATGGGGTATTGGCACTGTGTTTGTTTTGCTAACCAGTGTGGTTGTAAGACAATGGCATCAGCAGCAAACCCGGCAAATGATTGTATACCATGTACCCGGCATGCATGCCATTGATGTGCAGGTGGGGAATCAATCAGCTTTTATTGGCGATAGTGCGTTAACGGCAGAAGGTTTTTTACAGCGCTTTCATTTGCTGCCTTCGCGCATTGCAGCTCAATGTTTTCCGGTGGCAAATGAAAGTATGCAGGGCAAGGCATTTCATACAATCAACTATGGCGGCCGGCGGTTTTTATTACTAGATGCAGCACCGGACTATAGCAGTATGGTTCCTGTTTCGGTCGATTGGCTGATTCCCGGTGCTGCCTTGCGGGCTAACCCTGTGAAACTGCTGTCAAAATTGAAGCCACAGGGTGTTTTGATTGACGGGGCATTGCCGCAATATCAACATGCGCGTTGGCGTGCTGCTACCGACAGCCTACATTTGCGCCTCCATATTATTAGCACCAACGGAGCATTTATTATGCCATACCAGTAGCGTGCATTGAAAAGAAAATAACCATGCAAAAAAGAATTAAGAGCGCACTGATATCTGTATTTTATAAAGATGGTTTGGAGGAATTGGTGCATACCCTTCATGCTTTGGGAATTACTATATACAGCACCGGCGGCACGCAGGCTTTTATTGAAAAGCTGGAACTGCCCGTGATACCCGTGGAAAATCTTACCAGCTACCCCAGCATACTCGGCGGAAGGGTAAAAACCTTGCATCCCGTAGTGTTTGGCGGCATTTTGGGTAAGCGAAGCGACGATGTTCACCTGAAGGAAATGAAGGACTACAACATACCCGAAATTGATTTGGTAATTGTAGACTTATATCCTTTTGAAGAAACTGTAGCGAGTACCAGTGACGAAAAGGCAATTATTGAAAAAATAGATATTGGCGGACCAAGCATGATTCGTGCTGCCGCAAAAAACCATGCCGATCTTGTGGTGATTGCCGACAAAGCCGATTACAATAAACTGGATGATATTTTAAAAGCTCAGCAGGGCGAAACTACATTGGAGCAGCGCCGTGCATTTGCTGCTAAAGCATTTGAAGTGGTAACCCAATATGATGCTGCCATAAGTAATTGGTTCAATCCGCAACCGCAACATTATTTTCAGGTGTCGGTGCCGCAGTCAAACCATCTCCGTTATGGTGAAAATCCACATCAGTCGGCCGTGTATTTTGGTAAGCTGAATGATTTGTTTTCGCAGCTCAATGGCAAGGAATTGAGTTATAATAATCTGGTAGATGTAGATGCCGCTTTTAATCTGATTCGTGAATTTACCGAGGTGACTTTTGGGGTAATAAAACATACTAACGTATGCGGTATCGCAAGCCGCCCTACCGTAAAAGATGCCTGGGATGCAGCACTCGCCGGCGATCCCGAAAGTGCCTTTGGTGGCGTATTGGTTTGCAATGGCACTATTGATGCCGAAACCGCCAATGCCATCAACGAAATATTTTTTGAAGTGCTATTGGCCCCTATGTATACTGATGAAGCACTTGCTATATTAAAGAGCAAGAAAAACCGCATATTGCTAAGCATGCATAGCCATACCAAAGCGGGTAATACCTACAAAAATTTGCTGAATGGGGTATTGGTGCAGCATAGCGATGAAGGCAATTTTGCCGAATGGCAGGAAGTAGGTGGAAGGGAAACTACTATTACGGAACGAGAAAATCTGGCCTTTGCCAATATGGTTTGCAAACACCTGAAGAGTAATGCTATCGCTTTGGTAAAAGATAAACAATTGATAGGCAAGGGTGCCGGCCAAACAAGTCGCATCGATGCCCTTCGCCACGCTATTGAAAAGGCGAATCAATTCAACTTTGATTTGCATGGGGCCGTACTGGCGAGTGATGCTTTTTTCCCTTTTGATGATTGCGTAAAAATTGCGCATGAGGCGGGTGTTACTTCATTTATTCAACCCGGCGGAAGCATCAGAGATAAGGACAGTATTGCTTATTGCAATACGCATGGGTTGGCAATGGTGATGACCGGTATGCGGCACTTCAGGCACTAAGCTGGTGCTGCTGTCTTGCTCATGAGCTGGGTATTCAAAGAATTGGGAAACATATGGTATGCGGGCGGTGGGTTCAAATCGTGCGGAAACCCCGGCTTCAAAAATTGCTTTCCAATACGTTTTGCCAACATAGCGCCCAATACGTTTTAGGTATCGATTAGTGCAGGTGGGTCATAATCTGAATATAGCGAAACTGTTTTTTTAGTGCGGCATATTTCACCAATATGCTGTTACCTTAGAAATTGCCATTACCCCTCCTCTCCGCAAATTCACCGGTAAATTTTCGGTTGTATCCGCAAATATTACGAGTTAGCCTTCTCCATGCTGCGCAATGGCAGGCTATTAATAAGGTCAAAGAAAACGTGCAATTTTCAAGGGCGGCGGCTAAGAAATCAACCTCCTATCTTTATCCAAATACCCGATTGGTGATTTTCAATTTCAATTTTTACTCTTCGCTGCTGCTTATATTTTTTGTGCACGGGCTGGTGTACGCAGGACTATGCTGGCGCAAAGCCTATGCTACCGATAACAAAAGCTTTGCCTGGCTGGCACTTTACCTGTTGATGTCGGTGTTGTATATCAGCAGTTGGATGCTTGGCTTTGCAGGCTGGTACGATAATCAGCCGTATAAAAATATTTTGCTCTACACCCCGCTCAATTATACCTGGGCCATGGGGCCGGTAATGTTTATGTATGTGCAAAGTCTGCTCAATCCTTCCTTTCGGTTTCGAGGGAGGCAATGGCTTCATTTTATACCGTTAGCCATTTACCTGTTGCTCCATTTGGTGCTTTTTTTGGTAGATAAGGTTTTTAAT
>JAHEMO010000265.1 GCA_024643625.1 Chitinophagaceae bacterium | reverse complement strand
AGGGTGGGTGCCAGTTACCGCAACCAATGGTGGGGACTTCCGGTGCCCTATAAAACCATAAGCGTATGGGGCGACGTTCAATTACTACGCGATAAGACAGAAAACGGATGGCTGGGCGTAGGCGGCGTATTGCTTAGCGATAAGGCCGGCGATGGCAATCTGCGCAGCACCAAAGCATATGCTAGTGTGGCATGGCATCAGGAGCTTAGTCCGGTTAGTTTATTGTCAGCAGGATTTAATGTAGGCTACGCTGCTAAAAGTGTAGATTTTTTGCGTTTCAAGTGGGAAAATCAATGGAACGGAAAGTTTTTTGATGCTAATGTGCAAAGCGGTGAGTCGTTTGCCTACTCACAAATAGGCTATCTCGATTTGCAGATGGGATTGAACTATGCCTGGTTTCCCAGCGATGATTTCTATTTTAATATGGGCGTTTCGGCTATGCATCTCAACCGGCCGAAAGAATCTTTTTTTGACGAAAGTTCTGCCGTTGGCGATGTGCGGGTACCCATGCGGTACACCGGCTTCCTGAATGCGTCTTATAAGCTAAACGACCAATGGATATTGAACCCCAACCTATACTATAGCTATCAGGCGGGTAGCAACGAGTGGGTAGCCGGAGCTTTGGCGCAATACAACCTCAGCGGTGATGGTGAAAAGCAATTGCTCGGTGGTTTGTACTACCGTGGTAGCGATGCCTTTATTGGTATGGTGGGGTTGCAGTGGAGCGATATCCGGCTCACTTTTTCCTACGATGCCACTACCAGTCAGTTGCGCAATTACAATAATGGCAATGGTGCTATTGAATTCTCACTCATCAAATTTGGCACTTTTGGCTCTGCCACACCAAGGCAGGCACGGTGCCCAACTTTTTGAGGCGCAGGATTTTTTTCAGCTTGACCCCGGCAATTGTCGGGGCTTTTTTATGGCATAAATCGCCAATGCGAGGATTCTTCTGCCTTTTTAAGCCTCTGGCAGCCCTATTTGCATGATTCTTCCACAGTAGAGTGGCCCTTATCCACAGGATATTTGGGTTATACACAGCTATTGTTCGCAGACATTCCCCAATTGGCTCATAAGTGTATCGCTATCAATTAGTTATGCTTGTGGATAATTGAAAAATTCTATTCTGATGTTATTAAGTGGGAAAAAATGTTATTTTGTGTGCAAGAATGGGAAACATTGGCGGGATTTCTAGGAACATATGATTCAACGGTAGATGCTAAGGGCCGGTTTTTATTACCGGCCGGCCTAAAGCGTCAGATGCCCGAAGCTACCACTACGCTGGTGGTCAATCGCGGCATGGACAAATGCCTGTGGATGTACCTCATTACCGATTGGCAGTCTGTAGAAGAAAGACTACGGCAGGTAAATGCTTACGACAGTTTCCAAAACCGCCTTATTCGCAAAGCACTTATAGCCGATGCGGTGTACCTGGAACTCGATAGCGCCGGTCGCCTGAATGTGCCGCGCAAACTGGCAGAATATGCCGGCCTGGATAAGGATATCGTGTTGGCCGGCGATATTGATAAAATAGAAATATGGGATAAGGCTACATATGAATCGCTCTTTGAATCACTGACACCGGAAAACCTAAGTCAAATGGCAGCACAGATACTGGGCAGTCAATCGCAGGGCAATCCACAATAAAAATCCATTAGCATGCCGGCAATGCACTTACAATACCAGGCAGACGCCGCCAACGGGGCTGCTGGTAGTTCGTATCATGTGCCGGTTTTGTACGCAGAATGCCTTGATGCGCTACAGATAAAATCTAATGGGTTGTATGTTGATTGTACTATGGGTGGCGGGGGCCATACCCGCGGCATACTGAGTCGTCTTGGCCCTTCCGGTACACTTGTGGCTTTTGATCAGGATGCTGATGCTGCTGCCAATGTACCTATGGACTCAAGGCTGGTATTTATACCCGAAAATTTCAGGCATATCCATCGCTTTCTGCGCCTGCACGAGTTGCTGCCTGTAGATGGCTTGCTGGCCGATTTGGGAGTAAGCAGCCATCAGTTTGATGTACCCGATCGCGGATTTTCTTATCGCTTTGATGCGCCGTTGGATATGCGTATGAATACCAATGCGCCGATTACCGCTGCAGACCTGCTTAACAACTACGATGCGGTAAGGCTGCAGCAAATGCTGAGCAATTATGGTGAAGTAACCAATGCAAAAACGCTTGCATTAGCTATTGAAGATGCCCGGCGTACGCTGCCATTCGAAACCGTTAGTCAGTTGCTGCATGTGTTGAAGCCTTTAAGCAAGGGCAATCCCCACCGTTATTATGCGCAGGTTTTTCAGGCACTGCGTATGGAAGTAAATGACGAAATGGGAGCGCTTAAAGACTTGCTGGATCAAATACTAAAAGTGTTGAAGCCCGGAGGCATTGCTGCCATCATCACTTTTCATTCAATTGAAGATCGGTTGGTAAAACGATTTTTTAAAACGGGCAGTACGGAGGAGGAGGAAGCGGAGCAGGGAATGGATATGATTTATGGCAAAAGCAAATCAAGCCCCTTTGAACTGCTTACCAAAAAACCGGTGGAAGCCAGTGAGATGGAAATAAAACAAAATGAAAGATCGCGCAGTGCCAAACTGAGAATTGCGCAATTAAAATAAAAACCTAATAAACATGCCCGAGCAAACCGGCATAGCAAGTAAGGCAACGAAAAGACCGTTATGGTATAAATCCATAAAGGCAAATATGATAGTACGATTGGTGCCATTTATACTCTTTCTGGCCTTGTTTGCTATAGTGTACATCTACAATGGTCACGAAGCCGATAGTTTGGTAAGGCAAACAGAAGAAGCGCAAAAGCTGCTGAAACAAAGGCAGTATGAATATAAAACACTTAAGGCTGAACTGATGTACAGCAGCAAAGAATCTGAACTGGTAGAAGCCGTAGAACCTCTGGGTTTGATAAAGCCTGAGACGCCACCTATTCAACTCATTAAATAACAACAACTTTTTACAACGCAGATATGAATCAAAAAAAAGACATAATGGCTCGCACCTATTTGGTGTTTCTGGGCATTGTGGCCTTTTCGCTGCTCATATCGGGGCGTGTATTGTACCTGCAGTTAAAGCAAGGACCCTACTGGCGCGCTAAAGCTGAAAAAGTGCAGTTGCGATTTGAGCAGGTAGAAGCCGAGCGAGGATCAATTTATAGCGAAGCGGGTCACGTAATGAGTACCAGCGTTCCGGAGTTTGATATATACATCGATTTTAAAGCCGATGGCTTGCTGGAGAAAAATGGTGAGCGCTTCAAACAAAATCTTGATGCGGTTTCAGCAGGCCTTGCCGGCTTGTTTGCCGACAGATCGGCCAGTACATACAAGTCATTACTTAAGAAAGGATACAACGAAGGGCAACGCTTTTTGCTATTGAAGAGAAAAGTTAGCTACGAGCAATACCAGCAAATGAAACAATTGCCCCTGGTGCGCGATGGCAAAAACAAAAGTGGCTTTATAGCCGAAGCGCGAATGAAAAGGCTTTATCCATTTGGCCTTATGGCCAACAGAACTATTGGTATTGCCCGCGACAGTAATATGGTAGGCATTGAAAAACAGTATAATAAGTACCTGAGTGGTGCCAATGGCAAGCGTCTTGTACGGTATATATCCGGAGGTGCCGGAATACCTGTAGAAGGCTCCGACATTGATCCCGTAGATGGCTGCGATATAATTACCACAATTGATGTAAACATACAAGATGCAGCACAGCGTGCCTTGCATCGCATGATGACCGACAACGATGCGGAGCGCGGCACTTGTATTGTAATGGAAATAAAAACCGGAAAGGTAAAAGCCATTGCCAATCTTGGCCGGCAAGACAATGGCAAGTATTGGGAAGATTATAATTACGCACTGTCGAACTCGGAACCCGGTAGTACATGGAAACTGGTAACACTTCTGGCGGCATTGGAAGATAAAAAAGTATCGCTGGAAACAATGGTAAACCTTGAAGGTGGACAGTGGCAGGTGGCGGGCCAAACTGTATATGATAGTGAGATACACGGTATGCATGAAGCCACTGTACAAAAAGCTTTTGAAAAGAGTTCCAATGTTGGTATGGCAAAACTAGCCTACCAGTTTTATCAGGCTAATCCAGCTGCATTTTTAGCGCATATAAGCCGGCTACATCTCGACCAACGTACAGGCATTGACTTACCCGGCGAAGCAAAGCCGGTAATCTATAAGCCAGGTTCCAGATACTGGAGCAAGACCACCTTGCCATGGATGGGCTTTGGCTATAATCTTTCTATTACACCTATGCACACAGCAATGCTGTATAGTGCAGTGGCAAACGGTGGTAAAATGATGAAGCCCTATGTGGTAAATAAAGTACTCAAAGACGGACAGGTGATACAGGAAAATAAGCCACAGTCATTGAACGATAGCATTTGCAGTAAGCAAACGCTGGCAGCATTGC
>JAHEMO010000264.1 GCA_024643625.1 Chitinophagaceae bacterium | reverse complement strand
GGCAAGCCGCAGCCATGCCCGGCAATATGTGCTGGAAGCCGGCACTCACCATGGCCGCATATTGGTACTGAATGCAGAATGCGCCAAAGAAAACACAGGCCATGGCAGCCCCTTACCCTTGTTGGTGCATGGTGGGCCGGGTAGGGCCGGCGGTGGCGAAGAAATGGGCGGTGTGCGAGGCGTGAAACATTATATGCAACGCATAGCGGTACAAGCATCGCCCAACATGCTTACTGCCATAGCTAACCAATATATGCCCGGTGCCGATGGCCAAATTGACGCGCAGCATCCATTTACCAAATACTTTGAAGAATTAGCTGTGGGCGACCAATTGCTGACGGAAAAACGATTGATAACCGCTGAAGACATTAATGCATTTGCCGACCTGACAGGTGACCATTTTTATGCGCATGAGCAGGCCACTGATTTTGCCGGCACTATGTTTGAGGGGCAGGTAGCGCATGGCTATTTTATCATGAGTGCAGCAGCCGGTCTTTTTGTGGACAGCTACGCTAAAAATCCGGTATTGCTGAATTATGGTATTGATGAATTGCGTTTTACCAAACCCGTGTATCCCGGTGCTGAAATTCAGGTTCGATTTACCTGTAAAGAAAAATTGCCGCAGGAAAAACGAGAGGAAACAGATATCCCGCGGGGTATTGTAAAATGGCTCGTTGAAATAATGGACGAATCGGGGGAAATAACGGGTGTTGCCACCATACTCACCATGGTAAGGCGCAAATAAAACAACGGCGGAAACTGCTAATTCATCCTGTCAATTAACTTATATACCTTCCGAGCCTAACCAGCTCCATCTGCAGGATATAAGATGCCTGAAAAAAACGCATGACTACGACCCGTCAACTGGCTGCTATTCTGTTTGCTGACATCCAGGGCTTTACTGGCATTATGCAGACAAATGAGGAGAATGCAACACAATTCCGGTATCGGCTGATAGATGCAGCAAAGCAAGCCATCACAAATAATAAGGGCTTTATTGTAAAAATTGATGGTGATGGCATTCTTTGTTATTTCAATAGTGCGGTAGAAGCTGTTTGGGCGGGCATTGCCATTCAAAAGTCAATGCTTCAGTCGCCGGTTATTCCACTACGCATAGGCATTCATTTGGGCGATGTTATGCATGATGGCAAGGACATTTTTGGCGATAGCGTCAATCTCGCCTCACGTTTAGAATCTTTTGCCATACCCGGCAGTATTTTGATTTCTGAAAAGGTAAATGATGAGATAAGAAACCAGCCTGACTTAAAAACCACTGAGCTGGGTTTGTACCGGTTAAAAAATGTGCAGGATCCGCTTGCTATTTATGCCATTGCCAATGAGGGCATAAAAATTCCACGGCGTAATCAACTGCAAGGCAAGGGCAAACAATACAGTAAGTGGAAGGAAACGCTGGCACAATACAGGGTGAAGTATTGGCTACCGGTATTGCTGCTGGGCCTTGTGACCCTGACTTACTTTAAGTTTTGGCCTGATTATCAAAACCAGGAACTGAAATCTATTGCCGTGCTACCCTTTGACGCAACTGCCATGGACAGTACGCAAATCTTCCTTGTAGATGGCTTAAGCGAAGACTTGCTCTCCTATGTTTCGCAAATAAGAGGGCTGAGCGTAATTTCCAATGCCACTATGCGCCGGTACAAAAACAGCACCCTGCCACCGGACCAGATTGCAGCACAACTGGATGTAACCAATTTATTGCGTGGCAGCGTAAGTATCAGGGATAATAATCTGAGGATTTTTACAGAGTTAATTGATGCGGCTAATGGTAAAAGTCTTTGGGCTCAAACATTTTCTGCAACATTCAACGACATTTTCACCATACAAAGCAACATTGCGGAAAAGATTGCTGAAGTGCTCAAAGCAAGACTGACAGATGAGGACCAGGCAATCATCCGAAGGGTACCTACCAAAAACACGCAGGCATACGAATTGTATCTTAAAGGCCGGGCCTTTTACCAACGATACCAAAAACCCGATAACGATTCAGCTATTGTTTATTTCAAGGCAGCCATTGCCGAAGACCCTGCCTATGCGCAGGCCTACGCCGGTTTAGCTGACGCTTACGCCCAAAAGCCCTGGCTTTTCGGCAGCGAACCCGAGTGGTTCGATTCGGCATCTGAAGCCGCAACCAAAGCTATAACCCTAGACTCTATGCTTGTGGACGCATACAAAGCACAGGGAACTATCCTTTATTATAAAGGGCAAAACGGCGCAGCCATGGTGCCGCTGCAAAAAGCCATCAGCATCAACCCCAACCATGCCCCTGCCATTGGCAACCTTGGCACACTCTACTTTGTATCGGGCAAGTTGAAGGAATCTATGGCCTTACAAAAAAAGTCTGCGCAGCTCAACCCACTGGCTTCTCCTCCTTTACAAATAATTGGATGGATATACCGGCTGCACGGCAGGTACACGGAAGCGGAAGATTGGTTGAGCAGATCTATTCAGCTATCCCCTTTTATTGATGCCTACCGGGAACTGGCCATCACTTACATGATTACCGGCCGTTCGCGGGAAGCCCGCAATCTTATCCCGGAAATAGTGGCTTCGGATAGCAGTAACCCAAGAGTTTATGCGATTGCAGGTTTGGTGGCGCAACTCAATAATGAAAAAGTCAGGGCCAAATATCTCTTCAACCAGTCGCTGGAACTGAACCCACAATGGCATGAAGACATATACGCTACTGCGCCAATCAGCCTTGCCCAATTATTGCGGGAAGATGGCGAAAACGAACGCGCAAATGTAATTCTTGACGAATCGATGAGTCTCAATATGGGTGCCATTGCAAGCGGATCAACGGATTTTGATCCCTATTTGCAACTAGCAGGAATTGCAGCCATCAGGGGCAATAATAATGAAGCCATGCAATGGCTGGAAAAGGCAGTAGCATTAAATTGGAAAGACTACGGTTATGCCGGCATTTGTCCCTGGTACAACAATTTGCATAGCGATCCCAGGTTCACCGGATTAATGGCAAAGCTGAAAAAGGAAATGGAATTATCCGGTAAAAAATTGCAATAAGAGCCTTTACCTACCGTTGCTTTTGTTTTCGCTAATTCGTCCTGTTTACCACTGCCGGTTCATAGGTATTGTCCCTGTTAAACGAGTTGTCTTTTATAGTACCACGCTGGGTAGTTGGTACACCATCACTTGCATATAAAATTCCAGACATAATGGCTGCGGACATAGATGTGCCGGACAAAACCCTGTACATGCCATCTTTCCAAAAACCAATTACCCGCTCTCCGGGAATGGCCATATCAATGGGAGATCTGGAACCGTTAGCATTAAAGTTGGCATATAAACTAAATACCCGCTCGTTGTTGGTTGATGTAACAGTAAATAAATTGGGCCCGTCAATGAGTCCGGGCAAGTTATGACTGGCGTCTTCTCCCACATTACCGGCACTCATTACTATTTGTATACCCATAGCCCCAAGCTGCGTAATAATTTCAGCAAGAACACCAACGGTTGAAGCAGTAAATGAAGCATCCCATGCCCCAAAACTCATATTAACAATATCTCCCTTTTTACCATATTGAGCCACATGATTTAGCGCATCAATAATACCTGACCATGAGCCTTCGCCATTTGCATTCAGTACTTTCAGCGGCACTATGGTTGCACCAGGTGCTACACCTGCAATGCCAAATCCGGTGCGCGTTGCAGCCGCAAGACTAGCGCAATGTGTTCCGTGACCATTTCTATCAATAATATCAGGCTCATCAGAAACGAATGACTTTGCAATAGCCGGGTCTCTTTCAATAACAAGGTATGGGTTGTTGGGGTCTACTCCTGTATCCAGCATCCATATATATCTGCCTTCAAATAATCGCAAATATGGTCCACCCGACTTCGTAATGGCATCAGGCACAAGGGTAGCCTTGTTTATGTCATATTTTGTAGGATTTTCCAACAACTCATTCTGCATGATTGGTTTGGAAAAATATTCCTCCTGCATCGTCGGTTTAGAGGAGAAGCTGCTAAAAGTAGACAGTTGCCCACCTTGCATGGTTGGTTTGGAACTGAAGGATAAGAATTCCGTTTCCACCATCTGAACACTTACATCCTGCACCACTTGCGCCACATCGGCATCTCTGGCAATGTTTTCTATTATACTACTACCAGCCGTAATAAGTGCCGCTACAGCACCATCAGCATAAACCGCTTTCACGTCTCTACCTTTTATGCCTAACTCACTGAGCCGCTTGCGTACATTTTCTTCCTTTTCTTTTCTTCTTGTATTACCATTATTTACCTTATCCTTTCTATCATTTCCTATTACTTCTTCTGCCATTAAAGGCTTTTCAAAAGAAGACTTGAATGAAACAAGATATTGGTCATTAATCTGCTTTTTTTGCGCTGTTTGTGCATGTATATTATGAAAGCATAGTGTAATAAATAGCAAGGACAGCATTGCACATTTCTGCATAACTAAACGATTGATTGACTGAAAATTAGGT
>JAHEMO010000263.1 GCA_024643625.1 Chitinophagaceae bacterium | reverse complement strand
GCAGCCGATGGGCTGATGGCATAGGCAATTGCCTTCTCGTTGTTGAAGATGACGGTAAAGGGTAATGGCTGCAGTGGTGTGGCGGGTTTGTACGCCGACAATAGTTCGATATCGGTAACATGAAAAATAGCGGTATCCGCATTACTCACCCGATGCACAAGCGTGTCGTTGGCAAAAGACCGGTAGGAAGCATTGCCCATGGTATTGCGGTCTGCCACCCAGGGCTCACCCAATATTTGTGAACCTACAAGCGTATTGCTAAAATGCAGAAACAGTGATGGTGTAGCATGGATATGAAACTGTGTAGTATCGCCCGGCGCTATCCATACATCCAATAGCCTAAGATACTGATTTTCAAAGATGTTTTTATGCCGTGGCTCATACCTTACCTGCACCTGCGCAGTGAGAGTGGCGGTATACAGCAGGCTGAGTAGCAAAAAGATGGATGTTCTTATGGAGTGTTGGTGCATTGCGATTGTATTGTTGTTGTGGATTATGATTTGAGAGACAACCATCAGCAATGAAATGTGGATTATGGTTGCGGTACCGATGCATGTATTTGTACTATTTTCCAAATGTTGTCTCTTTTTTCAAGCACTCCCGTAATTCTGATATCGTTCATTTGAACGGTTTCTTTTTGAACAACGAGTGTCCAATCGGTTACATCAGCAAACCATGCTACACTGCCCGTTTGGCTGACATAGACATGTAGGTTTTTAGAATTGATGTTAGCCTCATCAATGGCTTCAAATTGAGCGATGTGGTTTTCTTTCCACTCCGCCCAACTGTTATGCAGATCAGCAATTGAAGTGCCAAAACTGAGCATGCTTTCGTCATGGGCCATCAATTCAGACATTAGATTAATGTCTTCCTCCTCAAATGACCGGTAAAATTCGCTGACTGTTTTTGTTACAGCTGATTGTTCGGTTTTTGGATCTGTGTTTTGCCTACAGGAGCATGCAAGCAAAATAGCTGCAAAAGCAGGGAGTAAATACTTTGTATTCATCGGTTACTCTTTGGATAGCGCTAAAGTATTTCATTTTGGAGCACGTACACTACGATGCACAATAGTATGAGGCTAATTGCCGCCTTGGTATTTGAACATTGTATACCCGTCGAATAAGCGGGTTGAAAGCTGATCGGGGAGATAAAGATTAAAAAGGCATAAAGAATTCCGTAAGGGACGGTAGTGGTGTATGCCGGTGCAACTGATGATGGATACTTCGTATGACAGTTTTTTCGGCAAACATAATGTTACAGTTTGCGTTGCTGTTAGCTATTTTAATCGTTCTAATTTCCCTTTTCGTTTTACAATATGCTTATAGTCCCACTGAATTTCCTTTGACTTTTGCAGCCAACGTGTTACATCATTCTTATCGATGGCTGACACATGATGGTAAAATACGGATGCATCCTTGAATTTTTCACCTCGTATGTTTAACCCATCTTCATCAAAAGAGGCGCCACTCCAAAACATTAGTCGTATTCCTGCTTTTTGTTTGCTGTAACCTACAATCGGATTGCCGTCCAAAAACCAAACCGGATGTGCGTGCCATATTTTTCTTTCGGCTTCGCCAAGTTCAGCGTCAATAATTGTGGCAAGCCGATCGCAAATTGCCTTTTCGTCGGCGGAGTGGTTGTTATTGTATATTGTTATCTCTTTGTCCATTGCGTTTCAGTTAAGGGTTTTCGATGAGATTGGGTGACATCGCGTATAGCGGTTTGTGTTGTGGGAATGGTGGTGATTTTGATCAAAGATATTGATGTGAAAACCAATCACTGGCTGGAAGGCAAAACTTTGCTGCGGTGCATTGATGCGGCACTTTTGTAAAGCCCCTGTTATGGTCCGGATGCATATGCAGTTATTTATTTTGCATTGCAGATGAACGGTTCCTTTTCTTCTTGTTGTGACTTGCAATAAAAAGAATTCCTGCCACAACAAATGGCATGGTAATGAGAAGAATAATACCAAGGCTCGTCCAGACAGATTGGTTCATTTTATAATTGAGCCAGAAAATAACCGGGCTAAATCCAAGGCCAATTATGGTAAACAATATGCCACCAATAAACTCCCATTTCCATGCAACAGCAAGTAATATGATTAATACAAAGGATGGAATGAGATGAATGAGAAATGCTCCTATCTGTTGCCAGATAGTCAAGTCAGGAGCAAAGGAATCCAGTGCAAATAAGCTGACGAAAAGAATAGCCAGAATACAGATGATTCTTGGCGTCCAGTGAAGAATTTTAATGCTCGTTTTCACTCTATCGGGTTTATATAAAAATTATCCTGTTGCGTACTATACTGCATGGATATTGATTCCTGCACCCTTACTATCTTATTGTCAATCAACTTTAAACATTCCTGTAACGACCTTCATTTGCTTTGCGAAGAGCGTTCTTCTCAATCAGGTATGTACAAAGGTAAGGAAGCATTTTCCGAAACCGGCAGCTGTATGAAATGACAGGTCATTGTTTCCTTATAAAAGCGGAGTTATAATATCGGCAAATGCGGTGCATTTCCTTTCTGGAGCATCTTATGGTTCTGTAGGCGCATCATAACCTGATGATTTCATACAAGGCCGGGGATGCCTTACCATGTAGCTGCACCGTCTTAGCACTCGCGGACTCGTTAGGGTATATGCATCCAGATGCAGATTTTTAGCAATGCCATTATCGCAATCGGGTAATTCTGCTGCCGATGTTTACCGGAAATGGAAAGTTTCATTCAGTTACTATGACTTGTACACCATTACACCAGGCAATTCCGGAACCGTGAGGTGTGGAATCACGCTTTTCTGTCATGTTGCTGATGTATTGATTCCGTTGATTCAAGTCTGGATTTTGATTGAAATATGTCGGCAAAAGATGACTTTTTTATAGTTATTTCTATACCAATACTTCAATATGTCCAACTTCATTTACCCTGGCCTGCAATCCGCTGTCAAGCAGCACATTTACGGCCATTTGATTAAGCCCTGCTTCATTTAATTCCTTTAACATGGTGCTGGCTGTTAGCCAAATGTCTTGTGGCTGTAAGTTGGGGTCAATATTATCATAGTAGCCCTGCGCATTCCGCGGACAGATATTGTATTGTAATCGCTGTGCGTCATGATAGGCGTAGAAGGCATCCATAAAGGGCTTGTTATGGCGTAGCATGCTAATGTATTTGATCAGTTCCTTTTTTTGACGATCATCATCGTGATTGGTATACCATGTAACTATGCTTAGCGGACAAATACAGTCTATGCTAAAGGCAAACGCTTTATTGATAAGCCGGTCATCTGTTTTCTTATAGACGTTATAATAACTTTCGGTTGAACCGGACCAATCGCCTCCAATTAATACGACACCTCCCTCTGTTGTCTTTTCAGCAAACCATGTCAGCGCTTTTTCCAGAAAACTATCATCAAAATAATATAACACATTAAAACACCGGATTACATCCTTGGGTGCCGCATCTACCGATCCAATGCCACCTCTGATGAAGGAAAGGTTTGCTGTTTCGTAGCTTGCAATTGGATTATGTTCCAGTTTAGGGTAACCCATATCATTGGGATGCGCAAGCAGTTCGGCTAATAAATCATTGAAATGCTTTTTTGTGGCCGCTGTGTCTTTCAGCAAATTATTCCAATTATCAATAGAAGGTATTGCCGGTTGGAAATACACGATAGTTGAATCTGTGTCAAAGGAGGCATAATTTCCTTCGGCATCATACAGCAGGTAGTACGGCAATGATGGGTCAGCTCCTGTAATATGCCAATCGGGCAGATAAGCTGCTGTTTCAACTGTAGTATAGGGTGGGAATCCGCAGCCAATATCCAGCATTGATTTGCCACCTGAACTGCACCAGGTATTTTTTTTGATATAGGCATCAATTTCTGCATGCCGTCCCATGACCGTAATGGGTGGCACCCTGCCTTCCCATGCACCCGGCAAAATTCGGGCGAGCAGTGTGCCAAGAATATCGGCTTGCAACAAATTCATGTCGGTTGCCGGCACACCTGCCTGATGCATATTCCTGAACATTCTTTGTACAAAGGCAAATACATCGGGTCTGTCTATAGGCAGCAATGCCAGTTTATCCAGAAATAGCAAAGGCAATTCGCCCTTGAAAAATTTGTGGTTAAGTTCATTTACAAATTCAGTGGTAGTCTTCATGTAATCAATGTTATTGTGTTTTTGGGAGAGTATTTAATTCTGCAACTATTGTTTTTGCTGCCAGCAAGTACATAATGGCTCCCATTATTTTAGCCATGATGGTACTACCTAATGCCCAACGAAGTGCGTCAGCACCCAATGCCGGTGTCAGCAAATCACTCAACATACCCGTAAAGAGCGGGCCACAACCCAGGCCTATAATATTCAGGATAAAGAACAAAATGGCCGAGGCCAGCGCACGCATGGCCGGGCTCACCAATGCATGCGCAACGGCAATAGAGGGCGCCAAGAAAAAAGAAGTAAGGAATGGAGGAACCGCCATCAGGATAA
>JAHEMO010000262.1 GCA_024643625.1 Chitinophagaceae bacterium | reverse complement strand
ATTAGCTATGCGGATGCGCAACCCCTGCTGGCCTCACTGGCCGGTCCGGTGGCGCCTTCTGATTGGCAGGGGGCTTTGCCCATTACCTATCATGTAGGTCCGGGTGGGCCTACTGTGCATTTGCAGCTGGTGTTTAACTGGAATATGGTGGATTGCCACAACGTAATAGGCCGGATACCGGGCAGCAGTCTGCCCGATCAATGGGTGATAAGGGGCAATCACCACGATGCCTGGACCTATGGCGCCAACGACCCCATCAGCGGCCTTGCTGCCTTGCTGGCCGAAGCCAAAGCATGGGGAGAAATGCACAAAAATGGCTGGCAGCCCAAACGAACACTTGTTTTTTGCGCCTGGGATGGCGAGGAACCCGGCTTGCTGGGCAGCACAGAGTGGGCCGAGCATCATGCCGTGGAACTGAAGCAAAAAGCGGTAGCCTACATTAATACTGATGCCAGTGGCCGTGGCTACCTGGGCGCCGGCGGCAGCCATGCTTTGGAGCCGTTGATGGATGGCGTGGCCAAATCGGTAACCGACCCTCAAACACAGGTAAGCGTATACGAACGCAGGCATGCCATGGAATATCTGGGCGCTACGTCGCCGGAAGCCATTAAAAAAGTGGCCAATGCCAAAATCATGACGCTTGAGGCGCTGGGATCGGGCAGCGACTACTCTTCCTTTCTGCAACACCTCGGTGTGCCATCGCTTAACCTCGGCTATGGCGGCGAAGACGATGGCGGCGAGTACCATACCAATTTTGATACCTACCGGCACTACAGCCTCTACAAGGATCCCGGTTTTGCCTATGGCGTAGCCCTAAGCCAAACTGCGGGCAGAGCAATGCTGCGGCTGGCCAATGCAGATGTGCTGCCATTTGATTTTACCCACCTGAGTAAAACCATTGATGGTTATATAAAAGACCTGGTAAGCAGTACGGATAAAATGCGCGAAGCCACTGTGTTATATAACAAAGCCATCACCGAAAATTATTATGGGCTGACCCGCGATCCGGTGCTGCCCTTACAAACTCCCAAACCTAAAGCCACGGTACCTTTTCTTGACTTTTCGCCGTTGCTCAATGCACAGCACGAACTGGATAGCATGACCACTGCCTTGCAAGGTTATTGGGTAAAAGTAAAAGACGATGAAGCCGCCCGCAACTCGCTGAATGCCCGGCTTTACCGTGCCGAACAGCAGTTACTCAATACCGATGGCCTGCCGCGGCGCGGCTGGTACCGCCACACTTTATATGCCCCGGGATTTTATACCGGCTATGGTGTAAAAACATTGCCGGGGGTGCGCGAAGCCATTGAGCAGCGCCAGTTTGAAGAAGCACAGGAACAGATGCTGGCATTGGCTGCAGCTATGCAAAGACTCACCACTTACCTCAAAAATTGCATGCTGTAGTTTTCAATACGGATTATGCAAAGCAAGGACGGATGGGTTGCGATGCCATCACCAGATACGCTTAACTGTGTTGCCGTTTGCTGCCGGCGTTTTATTGCGATTGGCCGGCGGTAAATCCTAATACATTTTCCATAAAGCCTTCGCTGTATTGCTGTACGGCGGGCAGATCTTTACCGCGTATATAGCTGCCAATTACATGGTTACCTGCATTGGGGATGGCATACTTCAGTTTCTTATCAGCAGGGGTGCTTATCTTATCAAACATATCCAGCATAGCATCCACTTTTACCACATCATCCTGTTCCTTTTCATTCTTGTACCAGTATAGCAATAGGGTGGGTTGTTTTACACCGGCAAATGTTTTATCGGTCATGGATGACTCTACCAATTCTTCCATGGCTACTGCGGCTTCCATGCGATAGTTGCGGGTCCAGTATTTGGGCACAAGGGCAATGGTATCGGGCTCCGTACCCAAATAATCTGAACCTACCACCAATCGTGCCAGTTGCTTGCCCCAATGGTTATTAAGCAGCCATGCACTACCGTCATTCACCGCAATGTTGGGGCTCATCAGCATTAGCGCCTGTACATCGTTGGGGAACTGCTGTGCCAGTTTTAGCGCCAGCGTACCGCCGGTGGAAGTAGCCATTAAAATGACTTTGCTGCCCAGCTGCTTACCAATGCTTAAGGCCTCTACCGCCGATTTGTAATAGCTGTCTGCCGTAAGGTTTATCATGTTCTCCGCCGTATCGAGGCCATGCTCGCTAAGCCTTGACAGGTAAAGGTTGCAGCCATATTTTTTAGCCAAAGCCGTGTGCATCGGATCACCTTCTTCCTGCGATGCGGTAAAGCCATGCAGATACACAATTACCCATGGTGTCTTCTGCTTTACACTATCGTTGTACCACACAATCCGGGCCTCATTATCGGGCTTCAATTTGCGTTGCGCTTCCATAGTGGCAATGGTTTGCTCAAGTTGAGCCGCATCGGAAGGAAAACTTTGCAGGCCAATACTATAGTCAGCCTTTTGGGGTACAGGGCCTAACAAATACACGACAGCAAGAACGACAAGAAGAATAAGTAATATGCGTAAGAATTTCATACCGGTATGCTTTTAAGCTGACCACAAACCTAAGGTTAAAATTGGCCCCTTCATTTGCTTGTGCCCCGGCAGTATAGGGCTTTGGGCCATGCCTGCCGGCATAGTTTAACAATGCGCCTGTTGCAAAGCGTTATGGCAATTGCTGAATGGTGCTATTTTTACGGAAATAAAAAACGAATATGAAAAAAATAATGATGGCCGCAGCTTTTATGCTTGTATCAGGCTTGCTGATGGCGCAGGAAAAAACCACCGATATAAAAGTTTGGGGCAACTGCGGTATGTGCAAAAAGCGTATTGAAAAAACCGCTATGATGGACGGCGTAAGCGCCGCCACATGGGACAAGGAAACCAAAATGCTTACGCTCACCTACGATGCGGCAAAAGTTGATACCGATGCTGTAGCCAAAAAAATTGCAAGCGTTGGTCATGATACGGAAAAGTACCGTGCCGATGATAAGACTTACGAAGGCCTGCCCGAATGTTGCCTGTATGATCGTAAGGCTAAGAGTAAAAAAGACAATTAGTGATCGCAAATAAATCATTGAAAAACTGTCCGGATATACCGGGCAGTTTTTTTTTCACTACACTCACGTAGATAAAAATCATTTGTTACCTGAAATTTTATGTCGCAGGCTTTATGCAGCATACATATACCGGACAATCGCAAAATGGAAAGCAATTTCCATAATCATGGAAGGGCGCTTTTGCTATTGCGGGCTGTAGTAAACCAAAAGTGATAAAAAAATAACCACCCCAAATTGCGAAAAAGCCACCCCAATATATGAGATGGCTTTTTGCAGCAGCATTAATACTTAAACTCCAACAGGAACCTAAATATATATGCTACTATTATTGAATTTTAAACCGGATACCTGCATAAAACATGCGTCCGGTAACAGGTCCCCACAACATACTGGCATCAAAATTTTCGCCAAAAGGATTACCCGGATCTACAATTGCATTTAGCTGCAAAAAGTTCGTCAGGTTTTCACCGCCGGCATAAATATCTATCGGCTTCTTTGTCTTCAGTGATTTGCTGATCTGTGCATTCATCATCACAAATGCCGGTGAACGCTCATCCAATTGAAAAGCCGGTGGATTGGTGCTGGTGTTGGGTATGCGTTTGCTGCTGTTGTAATTGATGGTATAGTCAAATTTCCAGCCATGGGTTTCGTAAGCCACATTGGCAAATCCACGGTGGCGGGCTACGAAAGGCTTTTCCAACAGTTGCCCATCATAGGTGGTTTTTACATCAAAAAAGCGATAGGCAAAGCGGAACTCAAGATCCTTTACCGGCATCATGCTCAGCTCGGCCTGCAGGCTGTTGGCATACGACTGTCCATCAAGATTACTGAAAACGATTTTATCGGGGTTCTCCAAATTCACTACCACTTGTTGCTGAAAATCGGTACGGAAAAAATCCAGGCCAAGACTTGCATCGTTACCAAATAATTTGAATTGCTGATCGATACTTACACCGGTATTCCATGCAACTTCCTGGTTGAGGCCATAGGCTTTTCCTGCTTCAGCTTGCAGCACCTGCCATATTCTTGAACTAGCCAACGCACCTGCGTTATCGGCAATGATATTTGTGGTGCGCTGTCCGCGGCCAAAGCTTGCCCGCAGCGTTGTTTTTTGCCATGGATTGTAGCGCATATGCACCCGTGGTGTGGCAAACCAACCATACAAATTATTATAGTCGGCGCGCAGGCCACCTACTACAGAAAAGTTTTTGGCATTGTCGTAAGTATATTCAAAAAATCCACCGCTTACTGTTTCGTTGCGTTTGTAGTTCGTAGCACCAAATTCTTCATTGTATTTGTCGCTTACGACGCTCAGGCCTGTACGAAATTTATGCGCCGTATTGCTGATGATGTTTTGATAAATAAGATTAGCATACAGATTATCCTGTAATGCATTGTAGTTGGTTTGCCCGTAATAGCTTTTGCTATCGTGCGTAAAGCCCGATACCTGCAAGCCAATGCTCTTATATTTCTGCTCAGGAAACACATAGC
>JAHEMO010000261.1 GCA_024643625.1 Chitinophagaceae bacterium | reverse complement strand
GTATGCTATCCTTGTACAATTGCATGCTGCCTTCAGGAAAAGTAACCGCTTCGCCTACGGTCATAAATGCCAGCAAAGCAGCCAGATCAAAATTGATTTTTTCACCGGTTGGCGCGGGCATACTGGTCAGGTCGGTAATCTGTCCGGCCAGCGATTGGTATCGGTCGGGGTAGCCGGCCGCAATGGCCTCATACGCAGCTATAGAGGCATAGGTATAGTTTCTTGATGCCACAATAGGCGGAAAATTATTGCCCATTACCACTTCGTTCAGCTCATGAACGGTATGGGTAAATAGCAAAGGGTCGCTTACAAAGGCTTTATAATCATTGTTTTGCTTGCATCCGGCCAGCAGCAGGGCGGTCAGGCAAATAGTAGTCAGAAAACTTTTTATACGGTTCATCGCTCAGATATTGCTCGGTGAGTTGGGGGAGCGCAAAGTAAGCGATAGCACAGCCATCAAATTTGAGTAAAGTCATAAAACAAGTACCTGCACATTGAAGAGCGCTGCTTTTATCAACCTCTGCAGTAGCATGCGGGCATAAGATTGGTCATCGCTTCAATACCCGTTCAAACAATTTGAATATCCGCTTATACTCATCTGTCCAACTGTCTGGTTCTACAAATCCATGGTCTTCCATAGGGTAGGCGGCAAGCTCCCAATTGTCTTTGCCCAGCTCAATAAGTTTTTGCTGCAGGCGCACAACATCCTGAAAATGCACATTTACATCGAGCATGCCGTGGCAAATGAGTAAATGATCCTGCAAGCCTGCCGCATGGTAAATGGGGGAACTTTTAGCGTATGCGATGCTATCGTCAACAGGGGTATTGAGAATATTGCTGGTGTAGCCATGGTTGTAATGCGCCCAATCGGTAACGGGCCTCAGGGCAGCACCGGCTGCAAATTTGCCGGGTTCGGTAAACAATGCCATCAACGTTATAAAGCCGCCATAACTGCCGCCATACATACCAATTCGTTTGGGATCAATGCCGTGCTTTTCTATCAGGTATTGTGCGCCGTCTACATGATCACTTAAATCTTTGCCACCCATAAAACGGTAAATGCCCGTTCGCCAATCGCGTCCATAGCCGGCACTTGCGCGGTAGTCAATATCAAGCACGGTATAGCCATTATCGGCAAGCAGGTTATGAAACATGTATTCGCGGAAATAGCTGCTCCACCATTTGTGTGCATTTTGCAGATAACCTGCGCCATGAACAAAAATTACAGCCGGTTTGGCAGCATGCGGTTGCGCAGGTTTGTACAGCCTGGCATACACCGTTGCACCGTCTTGCGCGGTAAAGGTTACCAGCTCCGGATCACGCCATGCGTACGATTTTAATTCATCGCTCATAGCCTTGTTGGTAAGCTGCGTAGCTGCAGCACCGGGTTGATTGGGTTGCAGGTAAAGTTCCCACGGTTTGTTGCTATAACTGTAACGAATGGCTATCCATTTTTCATCGGGACTCAGCTCACATTCATTCGCACCTGTCATGTTGGTTAGCTTCGTCAATGCACCGCCCGTTACGGCTAATTTGTATAAGTGTTTTTCGCCGGGATGTTCTTTATTGGCAGTGAGGTAAAAGTATTTTTTAGCCCGATCGAGTTGCACGCTTTGTACTTCGTAGGCACCGGTTGTCAATTGCTTTTTGCTCATGGTACGCACATCGCAACTATACAAATGGCTGTAGCCGCTTGCTTCGCTTTGGTAGTAAAAGTTGTTATCGTCTATCCAGCCTCCTGCGCCGCCAAAGCCACCAATGCCGGGGCCGCCTATCCATGCATCGTCGTGCTGCCGGTCGAGTGTTGTCATTTTACCGGTGGCAGGGTTAAGCAGCATCAGCCACCGATCTTTATTGTCTTGCGCAGCTACATTTACTACCAAATAAGTGCCCGATGGATTCCACCACGATGAACCAAAGCTGATGGCGCGTTTCGCTTTTTTCTTTGCGCTGTCTTCTTTTTGTTTGGCGTAATCACGCTTATAAGCCGGCACATCTGTAATGCCCGGCATATCATCGGCTTTTAGCTGATAAGCAGTATCTGCATCTACTACATATATCCAGCATTCGGCACCCCCCTGAGCGCTACCCACTTTGGTGCGGGCATTCAGTTCTTCTGTAAAGCCCGATTCGGTTACATAACTCGGTACAATGGTGTTTTTGCCACCTGTGGCGCGGTTAAACAGCCGGTAGGTCACGTACCTGCCATTGCTGCTGATGCTCAATCCCGATGGTGTTTTACCCTCGTGATTTACTTCCTTACGGACACCGTATTGACGCAGTGCATCACGATAGGCTGTAGCGGCTTCACGCTCTTTCTTGCGCTCCTGTAATACCGCAAATAGATCGAGCTGATCCTTGCGCAGCCAGGCTTCCTGTTCGTTATCGCGGTCGCGGCTGCCGCTGCGGTTATTGCCCCCGCCCGAACCGAAATTGGTGAGCTGCTGCAAACTGCCATTACCCACATGCAAACTATACAGGTTGCCACTGCGTGTAAAAGCTATAACGGTATCGCCAAATAAAAATCTTGCATCGGTTTCGGCATCGGTGGTATGGGTTAATTGCCTTACCCGGCCAGTTTTTACGTCCTGCCAAAAAATATCAGCACGATGGATGTAAATAGCCTGCGTGAAATTGCTGTTGTAAGCAAGATCTCCTGCATCTACCCTTTCAGCATTTTGCGCCAACGTAAGCTTTTCAGCCTTTTTTGTAGCCATCGGCATGGCATAAGTGCTATCACCCATTGCAGCATCGGGGTTCCAGGAAAAATAAAGGGTTTTGCTATCAGCGCTCCACGCCACATTGGAAGGTTGCGTACCCATCCATTTGGGGTCGCGCATTATTTTTTCTACACTTAGTGGTGACAGTTGTGCCTGTATTTGTAAAAAGGAAAGTAGTGCTGTCGCAAATAAGAATGATTTCATTTAGTTGTGAATAAGCCACAAATAAATGCATTGTTGCAGATAATCCCGGGGTTCATCTCACCATTGGTCTCTCAGCCAAGCGCATAAAAGGTGAAGTGTTGAATAACCCGGTACATTTAACTTGTGTCGCAGAAACTGTTTGCTCATGATAAGAAAAATATACCTGGTTCCCCTTTGTTTAGCTTTTATGATGTTGAATGCTGCAGCGCAACCCGCAGACCGTTATACCCTGCTAAAACCCGACCGTGTATTTGACGGGGAAACCATGCATGAAGGATGGGTGGTGCTGGTGAAAAATAAAAACATTATAGAGGCGGGTGCTTTACAGTTGAAACTACCGGCAGGCACAGAGATTATAGAACTGAAAGGAGCCACACTAATGCCGGGTATGATAGAAGGGCATGCCCACCTGTTGCTGCATCCATACAACGAAACACCCTGGAACGATCAGGTGTTGAAAGAGTCGAGGGCAGAGCGGATAGCCAGGGCCGTTACCCATGCCAAAGCCACGCTGCTGGCGGGTTTCACCACCGTAAGAGATTTGGGCACCGAAGGGGCCGCCTATGATGATGTTGGCCTGAAGACGGCAATTAGCAAAGGCATTATTCCCGGTCCACACCTGTTGATAGCCACCAAAGCCATCGTAGCCACTGGAAGTTATGGGCCAAAATCCGGCTCGCCGGATATTGAAGTGCCTAAAGGCGCTGCCGAAGCGGCAAATGCTGCCGAATTGGTTGCAGAGGTTCGGAATCAGATTGGGCATGGCGCAGACATCATTAAAATTTATGCGGACTATCGCTACGGCCCCAACGGTGAAGCGATGCCCACTTTTACAGCAGATGAATTGCAACAGGCTGGTGAAGTGGCGCGTAGCAGTGGCCGGCCATTGGTGGTGCATGCCGTAACCGTAGAAGGCATGCGTCGTGCTATTGCTGCAGGCGCTGCTACCATAGAACATGGTGATAATGCCACACCCGAAATATTTGCGCTGATGAAGGCAAACGGCGTGGCGCTATGTCCTACGCTTGCTGCCGGCGAATCTGTATTGCGCTACAACGGTTGGCAGAAAGGAAAAGACGCAGATCCGGAACGGATCATGGCCAAAAAGAAATCCTTTGCGCAGGCTATGCAATCGGGTGTGCGCATATGCATGGGTGGCGATGTGGGTGTATTTACCCATGGCGACAATGCGTTGGAAATGGAACTGATGGTGGAATATGGTATGTCGCCATTGGCAGTGCTACAGGCCGCCACATCGGTTAATGCCGATGTGTTTGGTATAGCCGGTAAAGCAGGCCGCATAAGGCCGGGTATGCCGGCAGATATTATAGCCGTTAATGGTAATCCTTACCTTGATATACGTGCCTTGCGATCAATAGTTTTGGTTATGAAGCAAGGTGTGCAATACAAGTAAATGCAAAATGCAGGATAACCCTGTTATTGTGCGAACTATATTGTTTTTACATCCATTACGAACCGATACCTTATATCCTGCTTCAGCATACGCTCGTAGGCCTCGTTAATATAATTTGCCGGTATGATTTCCACATCGCTTACAATATTTTTTTCGGCGCAGTAGTCCAGCATGTCCTGGGTTTCCACTGTGCCG
>JAHEMO010000260.1 GCA_024643625.1 Chitinophagaceae bacterium | reverse complement strand
GCAAAAGCCGCACTGGTTACCAGCGGTACCGCCACATTGGAAACAGCATTGTTTGGTGTGCCGCAAGCGGTGTGTTACAAAGCCAACCCTATCAGCTACCAGATAGCCAAAAGGTTGATTAAAATAAAATATATAAGCCTCGTAAACCTGATTATGGACAGGTTGATAGTGCGTGAATTTATACAGCACGACATGAACGCCGGCAATCTGCAAAAGGAACTGCACCGGCTGCTGCATAGCGAAGACTATGCGGGAGAAATGAAACGTAATTACACCGCTCTAACAAACCTGCTTGCGGCTGATGGCCAAGCAAGTCAACGTGCAGCAACAGCCATAATAACCCTGGCTAGGCAAAGAAGATAAAACCGCTGCACGCGCTATCCGTTGCCACCGTCGCCGTCATCATCGCGATCGGAACCACCTTTGCGTTTGTTCATAATCTGAAAATCATTAGCGCCAAAACGATAGCTGAATGTAAGCCTGAAAGAACGCACATTCCAGCGGCTATAGCTTGTTTGGATGAATCGATCCGTTGCTATTTCGCTACCCCAACGCCTGCTGTTAAAAACATCATCAACAGCAAATACCAGCGACGCTTTATTTGATTTCATAAAGTCTTTCCGAATAGCGGCATCAACCCTAAACTCGGGTATGCGCACACCCTGCGGCACTACTTCACGCGATTCGTATTCACTTGTTAGTTGGAAGGCCATTTTATCAAGCCATTTTTTCTTTGAGTTTAACCGATAGTTGGCAGTAAGCTGTGCTTCCCAACTGAAGCCTTCATTGTCAAGTACCAATTCGCCCACGTTGGCTTTCACTTTACGGTATTGCAAATTCACAGTAGGCATAATGTCAAAACCTTCAGCAAACTTGTGTTGCAGCGTCATTTCCAAACCCAAACGGTTGGTATAGTCTGCATTTATGTAGGTATTTAAAATTGCATTGGGGTTTACAGCTGCATTGCCCAGATCTTCCAATTGCTTTTGCGAGATGGTATCGCTATATCTCGTTATGTCGTCAATATTGTTGCGGAAATAGGCTGATACGAGCCAATTGCCTTTCGCATAATTGCGATTGTAATTCAATTCAAATGAATGTACGGATTCCGGTATCAGGTTTATATTGCCCTGCCTGATGTTTAGCGGGTCCGAAATATCTACAAATGGATTGAGTTGCCAGAAGTTTGGCCTGCGAATGCGGCGCGAATAATTCAATTGTAATTGCGCATCTTCACTCAGCTCCTTGGTAAGGTATAAACTCGGGAAAACGGACCGCAGAATATCTGAAAAATCTTCGGGCCATTTGTAGCCAAAGCTTTTTGCACTGTCAAGCAACTCGCCCTGAAAATCACTGAACTCCAGGCGAAGGCCCACCAAATAACTCAAGCCTAGTTTTTCAATTTTGTTGCCATAGTTTACATAACCGGCGTTTACTGTTTCGCGGTAGCGGATATTGTTACTGAGCGGCAGTTTACTTTCGCCGGTGTTATCTACACTCCATGCGTTGAAAAAACTTTCGTAATCATTCATGTAGCTACGCAGGCCCGCTTCCAGTTTGCCTGTTTCACCATAGGGATTGATATAATCTACCTGCACCGTCACCTGATCGTTGACAGAACCTCCGGCATTGCGAACACGATTGGTAGCGTCGGGAATACTTATGCCTGGCTTAAACAGTTGGTTGGTAAAAAATGAGGAGTTAGTGCTTTCACCCGCATTATAAGTGAAGTCAGCAGTGAGTTCGCGGCCCTTTTTTTGAAAGCTGCGTTTATAAAAAACCTGTGTACTGGTGTTTTGGCTGTTCCAGTTGTAAAATTCATCGCGCAGGCCTGTTTGTACAATATTGTCGTCGGCATCAAAATAGGTTTGATCCTGATCGCCATCGCTGCGGCCGGTACTGCCGTTAAATCCCTGCGAAACAGACAACACATTATAATTGTCGATAAAATAATCGAGGCCTACACGACCATTATAGCTGCGCCGCAACCTATCGTTATAGCTTACCTGCTTAAAGCTTCCGGTAGGCAGCCCATTCTCAAGAGATGTACGGTCAGTTTCGCCTTTGGCACGACCACCGCTTTGGTTGTAATTGCCCGTCATAAAAAAGTTCACCTTTCCCTGCCTCAGGTTAATGCCGGTGTATCCGGTCAGGATATCGGGAAATCCAATACCTGCGCTCATATTACCATTCAGCCCCCGGGCCCGGTTTTTCTTCAATATCACGTTTACAATTCCGCCCGTTGTACTAGCATCAAATTTTGATGAAGGGTTGGTAATAATTTCAACGCGCTCAATATCATCAGCGGCAATTTGCTCAAGCGTGAGAATAGTGGGCCGGCCATCTACAAATATTTGCGGTGAGCTGCCACGCAGTTCCACGTTGCCCTGCGCATCAACGGATACAGAGGGAATATTTTTTAATACATCCACGGCGGTGCCGCCTTTGGCAGTAATCTGTTGGTCAGGGTTAAATACCCGTCGGTCGAGTTTCATTTCAAAAGCTCGCTTTCGTCCGGTTACCACCACATTATCCAGGGCATTGGTGTTTACCGTCATGTCTATTTTGCCCAAAACCAATTGATTATTTCTGTTGCGGTCTTTCCAGTTAAGGGGTACCTCGTATCCTTTAAAACCTATGGCACTAATGGTGAGATACAGGTTTTCTTCCTGCGGTATGTTGCTGAGGGTAAAATTGCCATCGTTGTCGGAGAAAGTGCCGCTTACCAGCGAGTCTGCACCGCCGGTAGGCCTAATTACCTGAATGGTAGCGGCTGCAATAGGTTTGCCGGTTACCGGCTCGTTTACCTTACCGGTGATGGTAGCGGTTTTTTGCGCATTGCCCGCAAATGAGACGAGTAAAAAAATGAGTGTGCCGGTTAAATACTTCATGCCTGATATACCTTTTGTTGTGCTTCTTTGTGTGGCTGTAATGAGTTTAGGACGTTCATAATCTTCAAAACGACTGCACCAGATTGCTGCTTGTGACTGCTTTAACAGAAGCTCTTAAAGCCATATTAATGTCTTAGCAGCTTGATTATCAATACAATCATGGCAAAAAGAAAGAGTAGTATGGAAAGCCGGTTAATGCCATGCATATACTTTACCCAAGTGGTATCCGGCCGGTTTGGATCTTTTTTTCGGATATAGAGATATTCAGCTATCTGACGCCATACTCCCATAATGATGCATTTACACTAAGGTAACACCAGCGGCATTCGATTGTTGGTGAATAAAAAAACTATCGCCCGAACAGGCTGTCCGGGCGATAGTTTTAAGTTTTGTTAGCCATGCCGTTATGGCCGCTGCGTGTCGGCTGGCGCGCTTCCGCTATCGGCGGGCACCAGCATTCGGTTGCCTTCACCAGCCGGTGTGCTAAACATGCGCTCAATCTGATCCAGCGCCTGAAGCATGTATTCGCCTCGTTGCTTATCGTAATCAAATGCGCCCTGCCTGTTGGCAGAGAGGCTGTTGTAATAAGCCATCTGCTCATTCAGGTCTTTGCGCACGGCGGTTGAAATTTTGGTAGCCAACGCCGTGTCACCTGCGCGGTGCGCGGCTTCTACCAGCATCAGGCTGTATTGGTTATGCATTTGGTAGCGGCTTACCATGCCATAGGGCATGTTTTCCTGCAGCATCATGCTATCCACTTTTTGTAGCAGGTTTTTGGCTTTATCGCGTTCGCCGTTTGTGGCCAAAGCAATACTTACATCAGCAAATGCCTGCCTGATATTATTAAGATGACGACGATTTTCCTCATCAAAATACACGCCCTTCTTATCAGCATTGCCGTACCGGAACTTATCCATCATTACGGTGTAGGCATCTTCAGTATTTACATCATTATCGAACAATGGCACCAAACGGAAAGCCATACCATCGCGGCGCAGATAGCTATTGAAGCCCAAGTCGAGGCCGGGGCTGGTAAAATAAATGGGGCGTTCCCAATTGGCCGCAGCAATGGTGGCCAATACCGCCAGGTCGTTTTTCAGCAACACATTGCGTTGTATCTGAAATTTCACGCTGTCTACAATGGAGGCTGAGTCGGAAGCATTCACGGTGCCATTTTTTAGCACAGTGGCTTTATTTACCGGCAGGCTGAAGCTATTGGTTGGGAATACCGGAACCGTTTCGCCGCCGTTGCTGTACATTTTGGTCACATCGGTTGAGCCCACCCAATCTTTAAGAATGGTGTATAGGTCGCTGTAAGGGGCACCCCCGCGGCGATTGTCGTACAGGGCATAGTTCAGCTTATCGCCTTCAATTGCCTTGGCGCTCCAGATTACATCTATGGGTTCGCTGTCGTTTACTTTATAGCGCATCTGATTGATGTACCAGTCGATACCCAGCAGGCTGTAATTGATCACACGGATATCGCGGCGCACGCCCTGCACTTCCTGTGCATACCATAGCGGATAGGTATCGTTATCGCCAAAAGTGAATAGAATAGCATTGGGGGCGCAACTCTCCAGGTAATCGCGGGCAAGATCAGGGCCCATGGTTTTGTTGCTTCTGTCGTGGTCGTCCCACTCCT
>JAHEMO010000047.1:2773-17472 GCA_024643625.1 Chitinophagaceae bacterium | reverse complement strand
GTTTGTTTGATTGGCGCTTTCTTTATCATGTATGTTTTTGGCTTTACCATTAATGTGCTTACGCTGCTGGCTATTGTGTTGGCTACAGGGTTGGTGGTAGATGATGGTATTGTAGTAACGGAAAACATTTACAAGAAAATGGAACGCGGCATGAACAAATATGCTGCAGCGCGTGAAGGTTCTAAAGAGATTTATTTCGCTGTTATCAGTACATCAATCACATTAGCCGTTGTGTTTCTGCCTATCATTTTTCTGGAAGGCTTTGTAGGCAGATTATTCAGAGAATTTGGTATAGTGGTGGCAGGTGCCGTGTTAATTTCTGCATTGGTTTCGCTAACGCTTACACCGGTACTCAACGTAAAACTTACTCCTAAGTCAGGCCCAAAACATGGTTGGTTTTACCATGCCACCGAGCCCTTTTTCCGCGGCATGGAAAACGGCTATAAAAGTTGGCTTACCAGCTTTATGCGTGTACGTTGGATAGCCTTTGTCATCATTGCCGCCTGTATCGGCACCATTGTATGGTTGGGCAATGCGCTCCCCGGCGAATTGGCACCATTGGAAGATCGCAGCCAGTTTAGGGTAAGCGTTTCAGCTCCGGAAGGCACCGCATTTGAACCCATGGAAGCCGGGATGGATAAGTTGCAAAAATTTATCATGGATTCTATTCCTGAAAAAAAGGTGTTGGTGGCTATCACTTCACCCGGCTTTATGACCGGAAGTGTCAATAGTGGTTATATGCGTGTGCGCCTGGTGGATCCAAAAGACAGAACACGGTCACAAAGTGAAATTGTAAAATATCTGCAGCGTAATACCTGGCGTTTCCCGGAGTTGCGGGTGTTTCCCAGTGAAGAACAAACCATTAAAGTTGGGCGACGTGGCGGTGGCTTCCCTGTTCAGTTTGTAATCCAAAATAACAATTCAGAAAAGATCAGAGAAGTGCTCCCGAAATTTTTGGAGCGGGCTGGAGAAAATCCAATTTTCACCATTGTAGATGCTGATTTAAAATTTAATAAACCAGAAGTACGCGTAGAAGTTGATCGCTTAAAGGCCAGCGAACTTGGTGTACGTGTTGCTGATGTTTCAGAATCGTTGCAGCTGGCACTAAGCAACAGAAGGCTTGGTTATTTCATTCGCGAAGGCAAGCAATACCAGGTGATAGCACAGGTAGAAAGATCCAATCGCGACGACCCGGGCGATTTGCGCAATTTCTTTGTAAAAAATAATCGCGGGCAAAGCATTAGTCTAGATAACCTTGTGACTATTACTGAAGAAACTACGCCACCCAATATTTATCACTTCAACCGTTATAAGTCTGCTACTATTTCTGCAAATCTGGCTGATGGCAAAACGGTAGGTGATGGCATAAAAGAAATGCAAGCCATTGCGGATGAATTACTGGATGAATCATTTGTAACCTCGCTATCCGGCACCAGCCGCGACTTTGCAGAAAGCCAGGGCAATACGAATTTCGCCTTGCTCATGGCACTCGCTCTTATCTTTCTGGTGCTGGCAGCTCAGTTCGAAAGTTTCATTGATCCAATAATCATCATGGTAACGGTACCCATGGCTATTGCAGGTGCGTTGTTATCCCTTTGGGTATTTAATCAGTCTATCAACATTTTTTCGCAAATAGGCATGATTATGCTTATTGGTCTTGTTACAAAAAATGGTATCCTGATTGTAGAATTTGCCAACCAAATGCAGGAAAAAGGTATGCGTAAATATCGCGCCGCCATTGAAGCAAGCGCCGCACGCCTGCGCCCAATTTTAATGACGAGTTTGGCCATGGCATTAGGCGCATTACCGCTGGCTGTTTCTTTTGGCGCAGCATCCACAAGTCGTGTTCCACTTGGGGTAGTAATTATGG
Source organism: Chitinophagaceae bacterium (assembly GCA_024643625.1). GTDB lineage: Bacteria > Bacteroidota > Bacteroidia > Chitinophagales > Chitinophagaceae > Phnomibacter. The sequence goes on along the minus strand of JAHEMO010000047.1, from coordinate 15,602 downwards.
GTGGCATATTGTTTTCACTCTTTCTTACCTTATTTGTTGTACCTGCCATGTATAGCTACCTCAGTACCAAAAAGAAAGGTTTGCCCGAAGAACTATTAACCACCGAAGAAAAAGAGAAAGAACGCGAGCAGAATATGCAAGCTTCAGAATTGATATAATGATTACCAGAATAATACTTGTCATTACAGTTGTATTGATGGCGCATGCAGCCACCGCGCAACAGCCCTTACTCACGTTGAAGGATGCCATTGCTCAGGCCCTCAAGCAAAACTTTGGCATTAGAATAGCCGACAATGATGCAACTATTGCTGAAGTCCAAAACAATTGGGGCAACGCCGGTCGCTACCCTACTGTTGCCGCAACTGCCGATTATAACTTCAGCAGCATCAATCTCGATCAGCGATTGGCCAATGGCACTACTTTCAAACGCGATGGTGCTTCGTTTCAGCGGCAAAACGTAAATGTGAATGCTGACTGGGCTTTTTTTAGTGGTTTTAGAGTGGTAGCCGCAAAAGAACGGCTTGAACAATTGGAAAATATTGGCAAACTGAATGTCAGGCAGCAGGCCAATGAAGTAGCATACAATGTTATTCGCGCATACCTTGATGTGTACCGGCTTGAAAAGCAAAAGGAAGCCACTGAAGAAACCATGGAATTGGTGGCTGAACGCATGCGTCTTGCAGAGAACAGATTCAATATTGGCGTAGCCGCAAAAAGTGATTATTTACAGGCTGTTGTAGATTATAATCAGGCCAAAAACAGTGTTATTGGTATTGACAACAACATAGCGCAGAGCAAAACTGCACTTAACAATTTGCTGGCCCGCGACCCTCAGGAAGTTTTTGATATTACGGATACCATTGTTGGTGTTGGACTGCCCGATCGTTCCGTAATTATGAATGAACTGGATACGCTGAGTCCCTTGTTGCTCATCAACAAGTCGCAACTGTTGGTACTGATACAACAAAAGCGGGAAATAAACGCACAACGATTGCCTACAGCAAGTGTAGGTACGGGCTTTTCATTGTCCAACAGCAATAACAGTGCTGGCTTTACGCTGCGCAATACCACCTATGGTCCAAATGCCGGTGTTGGTTTGCGTATCCCCATTTTTCAAGGCGGGGTAGTAAAACAGCAACTTAAAGTGAATGATATTCAGCAGCAAAGCCAGCAGATTTCTTACGAACAATTACAAAATGATTTGCGCACAGCACTTGCCAATGCTTATAACGATTATGAATTTGGTGTACAGCAATTAGAGTTGGAAAAGGAAAATCTCAAAAGCGTTGAAGAAAATAGCTTTATTGCCATGGAGCGTTTTCGCAAGGCCGATATAACCAATGTGGAACTCCGTCAAACACAACTTAACCTGATAGAATCGCAAACCCGAAGAATTAATGCGTTATACCAAATGAAATTGGCACAGGCAGATATTCTGTTGATTCTTGGCAAATTGGTGGAGTAGTAAATAACAGGCAGTTTAACGCTTTTATCATTAGCCGGTTTATGCTTACCCGCTCTGCCCTATTTTTGAAAGCAAATAAAGTGTATGGCATCACCCTTGGTTGGCATAATTATGGGAAGCGATAGCGACCTGCCGGTAATGCAGGATGCAGCTGCCATCCTCACCCAATTTGATATACCTTTTGAGTTGACCGTGGTATCTGCACATCGAACGCCGCAACGAATGATGGACTATGCCTCAACTGCAGTAAGCCGCGGCATCAAAGTTATAATTGCCGGTGCAGGAGGTGCTGCACATTTGCCGGGTATGGTAGCCTCCCTGACAACGCTACCGGTAATTGGCGTTCCTGTAAAATCAAGCAATAGCATCGACGGCTGGGATAGTATATTGTCTATTCTTCAAATGCCCAACGGAATACCTGTAGCAACTGTAGCCTTAAATGGAGCAAAAAATGCAGGTATATTGGCAGCTAGCATAATCAGTACATTTGATGCTGCCGTACATGAAAAACTTAGCAGCTATAAATTGCAGATGGCTAATGAAGTGCTATCCAAAGCGCAGCGTCTGCAAAACGACCTGGGCTTTAGCAACAGTTTTGACGCTGCTGACTAGTGCCTTAGCGCAGCCCCCTCGTGTATCCGTTTTATCACAGGTCAATCTCCCTTATTTCACTACCAGCAATGGACTTGAAACCTATAGGCGCAACCTTGTAGTCATTGGCAACAATGCCTCCGAAATGCTGATTATGGATACTTTACTGCGGGTAAAAGATACCATCCGAATCATCACTACAGAACGCAATCCTGCCGAACGCAAGCCCAAAAGAAGCAGCGACATGCTCACAACTTCAATCATCAGAATTGAAAATCAGGATGTGTTGGCCATCATGAGTACTACTTTTTCCAGTAATCAAAATAGTCTTATTTACCTTCTGCCATTGAATATAAGCGGGCGAAAGGAAGTGCTTTTGCAATCCTATAGTATCAATGATTTTTTTGACCAGCTCAAAAAAAAGGGGTTGAAGAAAATTGACATTAATGGAAGTACCGGGTTTGGCAACAGCATGCTGTTGGCTAATAGCGGTGGCAAAAAATACCGGAACCATTTGGTGCTTTGCGATGTGGATTTTTGGCAGAAAGGCGAACGGTCGAAATTCACGTTAACACCCATAATTTTTCCGTCAAAAAATACAGTCATTACCGGACTCACCTATATAGAAGAATCAGATATGATTCTATTTACGGCTAGTAATGGCAAAACAGATAAAACAAATTTTGCCGGCAGCATTCGCAATGCAAGGCAAATGCTGCAAAATGGGAAGCCTGTTAAGCCCGACATCCTGCTTTCAGCAGAAGCCCTTGGCGCACAGCACTTTCAGGGAACGCTACAGTCTTTAAGTGTTGATGTGGCTTATAAAGATTCAGCTATTCTATACCTGCTGGAGAATGAAGCGCAGCAATCTTCCACCATTTACAGAGTGCTGGTTCAATTTTCCCGTAGCGGTAAATGAAGGATGCAAAAAGAATCGGATTTGGGCTGGCTGGCAGCATATAACCACCGTAAAAAAACAGGCCCATATTCCGCATAAAATGGAATGAAATTCTCAATTCGCTCTTGTAGCCCGCCCAAAGGAAAAAGCTGACGCTGTACAGCACGCCACTGCCCAATTTGCTCAGCTACAATTTTGCGCGACCGGTTTTTATATTTCTTATTCAACGTGCGGAGATCCTTCAAGGCCTGTGTATGCAAAGCAGCCACATGCCCGTAAAGTGTGCTATCAAATTGCGTAGCCTGCTTTAAAACCTCGCCATACATTTTATTCAGCTCATCCTGAAAAATTTGTGTATCGGGAATCATCCTGCCTGCAAAGCGATGTGCGATGATATCGGATACTGCAAGATCCGGTTTAAACATATCAGCATTTGTCAATGCCAATTTGTGCTGCAGCGCTACGGTGGCTGCATCCATTAGCGCGAATGAATTGCGCAACATGAGCACAGGGTAAAATATGCCCGCTTCTTCAAACAGGCTTTTAAGCTGCAACCAATAAGCGATTTCGCCGCCGCCACCTATGAATACAAGATTGGGCAATATGTGCTCTTGAAACAAACCACGCAAAATCACGTTGCCACTAAATCTCTCGGGGTAATTGGCAAGTTCCTGCAAAATTTCATGCTGATTGAATGACAAATCCAAAGCAGGTACCGAATAAATTTCCCCCTCAAGTTCTATCCTTTCTCTGCGACCATCCTCATTCAGGTAAAACAAATTCAGCTGCCGTCCGCTGGCTTGCGGTTGATAGCCGGCTTGGGTAAGCGCAGTGTTGGTTTGCTGCACTATTTTACCCGAAAATTGCTCCAGCAATTCGCGGCGGATCCATGGCTCAAATGATTTTTTCAGCGCAGCATCATCCGGTACAATAATGAGAAGCCCAAAAGAAGCAAACAATTCATTTACAAATTGAAATGTAGCTTCCTGCACATTGGGCGATGTGGTGTAGGCACTTTTAAAAATGTCAATTACTTCGCCTGCAAAAGGCTTGTCGTATAGCCAGTTTTCCAGCTGTTGCACAATCACTTCGAGCCCACGCGTATGCATGCGCCCTACCGCCCCTACCTGATTCGTTTGCCAGTCTACCCGATGACTATTGATATAGCAATGCCCCAATTCATCAAGGTCAGCATCTTCGCTACCCATATAAAACACCGGTACAAAATGATGATCCGGCATAGTTGCCGTTAAGTTATCGGCAAGCTTAATGGCGTGTATAATTTTATACAGAAAATATAATGGGCCGGTAAAAATATTGGGCTGATGTGCAGTGGTAATGGTAAAGGTATTCTCCTTTTCCAACAAGTGCAGATGCTGCTGCTGCAATGGCGTCAAGGCAACGCCGTTATACCGTTGCTTGAAATAGTTGGTTAGTAGCGAACGATCCGTCGAAAATGTCTTCCGCGCCTGTAACGCCTCTGCCATGCCGGTGAAATCGGGCTTGTAGGTATAATAAGGAAGCAATGCCGGTGCGCTGGCCTGATAGTCCAACACCAGCGAAGAGAACCTTCCGGTGCTGGCATACGACATTTCAATACAATGTGGCTCCTTTGCCTGAGTGGATGTAGTTGTAGTTGACTGCACTATGGTTGCTCTAAATTTATTTGGTACTACAAAGCAGTAGCCTCAAGGTCATAATCGTATGCCTTGTTTATGACAACATTATAAAAAGATCCGATTTTCAGTGGCTTATCAGCCTGCACAATCACTTCATTATCTACTTCCACACTGTCAAATTCTGTGCGCCCAAGATACCTTCCCGCTTCCTTTTTATCGATAAGCACTTTCATGGTTCGGCCCACTTTCTCCAAATTCTTTTCGTAGCTGATATCCTGCTGCACACTCATAATATCCTGGGCACGGGCTTCTTTCTCTTCCTGAGATAGGGTATCCTCAAGATCGTAGCCGCTTGTGCCTTCTTCATGGCTATAGGTAAATATGCCCACGCGATCGAAGCGCATGCGGATCAGAAAATCTTTCAGTTCTTCAACATCATCTTCAGTTTCGCCGGGGAAGCCGGCAATAAGCGTAGTACGCAGGGCAATGTCAGGATTCCGCTTTCTGATCTCCGCTATCAACTCCTCCATTTCGCCGCGGGTTATTTGCCGCTTCATGGCTTTAAGCATGCCATCGCTAGCGTGTTGTAAAGGCATATCAAGGTAGTTGCAGATATTGCTGCGCTCACGCATAACATCTATAATTTCCAATGGAAACTTACTGGGATAGGCATAATGCAAACGAATCCATTCCAGCCCTTCTATATCGGCCAATGCATGTAAAAGCTTAGGCAATTCGCGGGACTTATACAGGTCAAGACCATAATAGGTCAGCTCCTGCGCTATCAGCATAATTTCTTTTACGCCACGGCTTACCAATCGCCGGGCTTCTGCTACCAACTCTTCTATGGGCCGGCTTACATGAGCACCACGCATAAGCGGAATGGCGCAAAAAGCACAGGTACGGTTGCAGCCTTCTGATATTTTCAGATAGGCATAATGCGGTGGTGTAGCCAGCAACCGCTCTCCTATCAATTCTTTTTGGTAATCGGCATTAAACTGCTGCAACATCAGGGGCAATTCCATGGTTCCAAACCAGGCATCCACTTCCGGAATTTCTGTAGCCAATTGGCTGCGGTATCTTTCGCTCAGGCATCCGGTTACATATACTTTTTCCAACCGGCCACGACGCTTCATTTCTACCTGCTCCAGTATCGTATTTACGCTTTCTTCTTTTGCCTTATCAATAAAGCCACAGGTATTTACCACTACTATGTTATGGTCCCATTTCTCTTGCTCATGCACAACATCAATATCGTTGGCGCGTAATTGCCCGCTCAGCACCTCGCTATCCACCAGATTTTTGCTGCAGCCAAGCGTGATGATATTTACCTTATCGCGTTGAAGCTTTTTTGTTTTCATGCGGTGGCGAAGGTAAAGCGCCGGCCCCTTTAGGAAAAGGTAAAAACCTGTCCTGCTTATTGATTGGCCACTGTAACCTTTTCATTCTAAAAAATATTAGCCAAATAAGCCTTGCACAGTAACTGTCCGTCACGGATGGTTCTGCTACATTTGTGCCTTCCAAAAACCAATACCATTGTTATGCCCAAACAGGATCTTTTTACAAGCCCTGATTATTTTTTGCTGGATGAATTGTTAACTGAGGAACATCGCATGATACGCGATACCGTGCGTGCATGGGTAAAAAAGGAAATCTCCCCTATTATAGAAGATTACGCCCAAAGGGCTGAGTTTCCGCAACATATAGTGGCCCAATTGGGCGAACTGGGCTGCTTTGGCCCTACGGTACCGGAGCAATATGGTGGCGGCGGTCTCGATTATATCAGCTATGGATTGATGATGCAGGAGCTGGAACGTGGCGACAGCGGTGTGCGCAGTACAGCTTCGGTTCAGGGCTCTTTGGTTATGTATCCCATTTATGCTTACGGCAACGAAGAGCAGCGTCATAAATACCTGCCAAAACTAGCCTCGGGCGAATGGCTTGGCTGCTTTGGGCTGACCGAACCAGACCACGGCAGCGACCCCAGCAGCATGGTAACAAATATTAAAGACGCCGGCGATCACGTTCTCTTAAATGGAGCCAAACTTTGGATAAGCAATGCACCCTTTGCGCAGGTAGCAGTGGTGTGGGCCAGGGATGAGGAAGGCGTCATCAGAGGATTAATAGTAGAGCGTGGCATGGAGGGGTTTAGTACGCCTACTACCCACGGCAAATGGAGCCTTCGGGCAAGTGCTACCGGCGAGCTCGTTTTTGATAATGTAAAAGTGCCCAAAGCAAATATCTTGCCCAATGTCAAAGGCCTTAAAGGGCCACTTGGCTGTCTGAGCAAAGCACGCTACGGCATTGCCTGGGGCACGCTGGGCGCCGCCATGGATTGCTACGATACTGCTTTGCGGTATAGCCAGCAACGTATGCAGTTTGGTAAACCCATTGGAGCATTTCAGTTGCAGCAAAAAAAACTGGCCGAGATGATTACAGAAATTACAAAAGCTCAACTGCTGGTATGGCGTTTGGGTGTGCTGATGAATGAAGGAAGAGCAACGCCCGCCCAAATTAGCATGGCCAAAAGAAATAGTTGTGAAACGGCAAAAAACGTAATTAGTGATGCCCGGCAAATGCTTGGCGGCATGGGCATTACTGGCGAGTACCCCATTATGCGGCACATGATGAATCTGGAAAGTGTGATTACTTACGAGGGCACCCATGATATTCACCTGTTGATTACCGGCATGGATATTACCGGTTACAATGCCTTTAAATAGTCAATCCCAACAGATATACAACATGCCGGCATCGTCCGGCATTTTCTATGCTCCTATACCGGTAATTTAGCCCCCTTGAATCTACTATTTCAGATGAACAAACGGCCATTTGTACCGCTTCTTTTAGTCCTGGCTTGGATTTCAATAACACCATGCGCTGCACAATCATCTTTTGTAGATAGTTTGCTTTCGCTTATTGAAAAAGCCAAAACACCAAAGGAAAAAATAAGACAATGGGATGCCGTATTGGCCTATACTTCGCGTAATCAACCTGAAAAAACTACAACGCTTGCCAATAAGGCCATTGCTTATGCGGCAAGTGTAAACGACTCGATCGCAATAGCAAATTTCATCAGGATAACAGGCACCATGCACAACACCGTTGGCCAGCGGGATAGTGCGCTTTTTTACTATTACAACAGCATTGCTATACTTGAGCGTTTGGGCGAAGAAGAAACACTTGCTTCGCTCTATAATGACGTTGGACGACTTAACCGCCGCGATAACCCGGACCGGGCAATTGGCTATTACGACAAAGCCATGGCCATTTATACACGTAACAATGATTTAGCCGGCATTGCGCTTATCCATAACGAATCGGGCGTAGCCTTTGAAAATAAAGGCGATTATGCGGAAGCTGAAAAAAGATACCGGCAATCGCTGCTACTCAATCAACAATTGAACGATTCTGTAGGCATCAGCTATTCGCTTAGCTTTTTATCAGGCGTTTATGCAGCACAAAAAAAATATACAGAAGCGGAGCCTTTGGCCTTGCAGGTATTGGCTATCAGGCAGGCTTTGAAAGACAGCTTTGCCCTTTCTATTGCATACACCAACCTCGGTGAATTTTACAACCTTACGGGTGATTATAAGAAGGCAATTGGTTACTTCGAACAAAGCAACGGCATAGCAGCTGCTATCACATTTTTAGATATTCTGTCGCACAACTATGGTCAACTTTCCGAGGCTTCTGCGCAGCTTGGCGATTATAAGGCCGCACTGTCCTATAAAAACCAACAAACACAAATAAGTGACTCTATATTTCAGGTGTCAAAGGCGAAGCAAATTGAAGAACTCTCCACCAAATATGCCACGGCTGAAAAGGAAAAGCAGATACAGCAACAGGAATTTGAATTAAGCCAAAAGAACTATTTACTTACCACCATTGCAGCATTAGCACTAGCCGGTGCAGCCTTTGCTTTTTGGTTTTTAAAGCGTAGGCAATACATGCACAGGCAGCAGTTGGAAAAAGAACGAAGACTACAACAAGAGCAGGCTACCCGGGCAGTAATGGAAGCAGAAGAACGCGAAAGAAGACGCATAGCCGGTGAATTACACGACGGTGTAGGCCAACTATTGAGTGCTGCCCGCATGAACATGGCTGCGCTTGACAGCGACTTGTCAACTATAGATATAGCCACAAGACACAAACTGCAAACCGCTATTGACATGGTGGATGAGGGATGCCGTGAAGTGCGCACCGTAAGCCATAGCATGGTACCCAATGCCCTGCTAAAAAGAGGATTAGGTGCAGCCATTAGCGATTTTGTTGAACGAATAGATCCATCGGCAATACTTGCCACCGTTTATACTGAAGGTCTTGACGAAAGGCTTGACGAAGGAACGGAGAGTATGCTTTATCGTATTGTACAGGAATGTGTCAATAATACCATCAAGCACAGCCAAGCCGGCAAGTTGGATATTTCATTGATTAAAGATGCAGATGGCCTTCAACTAATGGTAGAAGATGATGGGGTTGGTTTCAACCTGGCCGACTCCGCAGAAGGAATAGGCTTACAAAATATTGAGAGCCGCGTTAAATATCTACAAGGCACGCTGGAGATTGATTCTTCTCCGGGAAAAGGCACAGTTTTGGCTATTCATATACCGCCCCAATCGTTTAACTTGCCTTCGTAGATTTATTTATGTCTGCTACCTCCATTTACATAGTCGACGATCACCAAATTGTAATCGATGGATTAATTTCCTTGCTTACAGGCGCTAGTGATATTGTGGTAGCCGGCAGTACTACTGACTCAGCAGCTGCCGTTGAAGATATCATCAGGTTGCAACCCCATGTGCTGCTTACGGATGTAATGATGCCGGGGCTGAACGGGCAACAATTGGCCAGGAAAATAAGGACAGCCATGCCACATGTTGGCATACTGGCATTAAGTATGAGCGGACAAGCCGACATAGTGGATGAAATGATTAACGATGCGGACATTAATGGATACGTGCTAAAGAATATTGGCAAGGCAGAACTGCTAACTGCCATCAGAAAAATTGCTAATGGAGTTATTTATTTTTCCGATGAAGTATTGTCAGAATTAAGCAAAGCCGGCGCAAGAAAAAAACAAGACGAACAGGCGCAACTCACCCAAAGAGAGATTGAAATTATCAGACTTATAGAAAAGGAACTGAGTAACCGGCAAATTGCAGAGGCATTGTTTATCAGTGAAAGAACCGTGGAAACGCACCGCAAAAATATCTTTCGTAAGACCAATTGCAACAGCCTTATTGGTTTAGTGAAATACGCTTATGAGCAAAGGCTGATAGCGCGCTAGACTTGTTGCTGCAACTTTACATTACGCAGCATATCTGCTGTCATATTTTCCAGATTAAATTCTTCTTTCCATCCCCAATCATTTCTGGCAACCGTATCGTCAATACTTTGTGGCCAGCCATTTGCTATTTCCTGCCTATAGTCCGGCACATAACTAATACCAAAGCCGGGCACATGTTTGCCAATTTCGGCAGCTATTTCGGCCGGCGAAAAACTCATACCCGCAATATTGTAACTGTGGCGCACTTTAATTTTTTCGGCGGGCGCTTCCATCAGTTCTATCGTCGCCCGCAAGGCGTCGGGCATATACATCATGGGCAGGTATGTATCCTCGTTAAGGAAGCATTCGTAGTGCCCATCCTCCAATGCATCATGAAAAATTTCGACAGCATAATCCGTAGTACCGCCACCGGGGGCACTTTTATAAGATATCAGACCAGGATAACGCAAGCTGCGTACGTCAACCCCATACCGTTGATGATAATAATTACACCAAAATTCTCCGGCATACTTGCTTATGCCATACACCGTTACCGGTTCAATAATAGTTTGTTGCGGGCAGTTTTGGCGCGGCGATGTCGGCCCAAATACAGCAATACTGGAGGGCCAGTATACCTTTTGCAAATGCTCTTCGCGGGCAATATCCAGTACATTCAACAGTGCCGTCATGTTGAGGTTCCATGCCAGATTGGGATTTTTTTCGCCGGTGGCACTAAGTATCGCAGCCAGCAAATAAATCTGCGTGATGCCCTGCCGAATTACCTGTACATGCAGCATCTCTTTATTCATCACATCGAGTTGTACAAAAGGTCCATGCCCGTGTAACAAAGGGTTTTGTTCACGCACATCGCTGGCTATTACGCGGCTTTCGCCATAGAGGTTGCGCAGTTGTTGGGTAAGTTCAACACCAATCTGGCCGGAGGCCCCGATAATGAGTATTTTTTCTTTTTGCATGGCAGACAGAATATGAAAATTCAAACAGGCATTTTAGCCGAGGAGCAAATTAAGCGAAGCCTACGTTTCGTACAGCGAAGGGTGGGCTGTAAATTTTACCCAATAAAGCATCCATGATATAATTAGTTAATTTGCCTGCAATGATTTCTGCAGCTATTTAATCTGGCGCGATTTTTAATAATTGCAGTGTAAACTAACTACCAATGAAAATACTTATTGCCGCTCTTTTCATGCTTTCCTGCATTTTAAATGCTCAGGGGCAGGCCATGGGCCCGGATTATCAGACTGCTATCGGGTTTAAGTTTTCACCTTCAGCCGTCACGTTCAAGCATTTTGTGGGAGACAACCGCGCAGTGGAAGTGCTGGGATATTTTTGGAAAGACGGTGTTCGCCTTACAGGCCTTTACGAATGGCATGGCGATTTTAATACTGCAGCAGGTTTAAAATGGTATGCCGGTGGTGGCGCTCATATTGATTTTTGGAACAGCAGCTATCGCAATTCGCGCAACAACACGGCTTCCGCTGCTCCTGGTATTGATGGCGTAATAGGATTGGATTACAAATTCAACGGTGCTCCGATTAACCTTAGCCTCGACTGGCAACCTAGTTTCACCTTTGCCCGGGATGATAATTTTGCTTCGCATTGGTTTGGCATCGCCCTTCGTTTTGCCTTTTAAGCCCATTTGATCGCACCATCGGGTTATCCACAATACCATTTCGGGCAATTAAACCCCGTCTAGTTATCCACATCTCCACTTACGGGGCTTTCCATCGTCTTTCTTCGAATAGTCGGCCACGTTGCTGCTCATGACTTTTGAAAGGCTACCAATAAAGTCAGATACGTTGCTGACAATAATAGCAAGCGAAAAAATCCGTTATCTGCCGGAGCGAACTGCCCGCACTTAAAATTTCATTTTCCCGGATTAAACTCGTCAGCTAGTGCTTTATCCATAGATATTACTATGCAAAGAAAAATCGACATACCGTTTTACATCGCCATAGCGCTGTCGGCATTGCTGCTAGTGTCCTGTGAGAAATCTATTTTCAATAAATACAGCGAAGATTTATCCGCAAGGTTTGCCATCGAACGGAAAACCGAATTGGGCGATAAACAGGTTGAAACAGTCATTGCTTCCAGTTCGGGTGAGGATAAAGAAGTTAGTGATTTAGTGAGCCTCAACCGACAGTCAAACGATATTATATTGAAACTGAGCGGAGTGGCCAATGCGCCGTTTACCTCCACCAACCTGCAATTAGCGGTGCAGTTTTTAGGCATTACGGACCCTTACGACATGAGTGGGCCTTATCAATTTCCGGCAGATAATAAGCAAGTGGCAGTATCCATGAGTTGGAACGACGGCCATGGATGGCAAACCTTTACAGCACCCATAAGTGGCAACTTCACAATGACTTACGATTTACTCACGCTTACCTGGCAAGGCAGTATTACCAATCTGCATTTTGAAAGGCCGGCCAACAGCAATTATTTGCAACAAAACTGGCAAGCAAATTTTCAGTTTGTAAAATTTGGCGAGAAATAAATACCCCTCCCATTTGCGAAGGCCTGAATGGTCCCTGCGGCAGGATGCAAACCTGAAACCTTCCCGACCTGCGGTCGGGATGCACTATCCGAAGTTGACATCCCTACAATGAAAAAGCCACGCTAATTGCGCAGCTTAATTGGTGACCGCGTCAGGATGCAAACCTTAAACCTTCCCGACCTTCGGTCGGGATGCACTATCCGGAGTTGACATCCCTACATTGAAAAGGACGCGAATAATGCCACATTTTTAGGTGTATCGTTAACGATTCTGTTAACGATTGCAATTATGCTACAGTAACCCTTGGGACATAAAAAATGCCGAAACCCTTGTGCTACAAGTGTTCCGGCCTGGTGACCGCGTCAGGATTCAAACCTGAAACCTTCTGATCCGTAGTCAGATGCTCTATTCAGTTGAGCTACGCAGCCATTCCCTTTCGGGGCTGCAAAAATAGGGGGGCAGCCCTTTCATC
>JAHEMO010000047.1:0-2673 GCA_024643625.1 Chitinophagaceae bacterium | reverse complement strand
TGGTGACCGCGTCAGGATTCAAACCTGAAACCTTCTGATCCGTAGTCAGATGCTCTATTCAGTTGAGCTACGCAGCCATTCCCTTTCGGGGCTGCAAAAATAGGGGGGCAGCCCTTTCATCCAAAAACATTTTAGCGCTTTGCCCTACCCTTTTAACGCGGCAAAAACATTTACGCTGATTAATAATGCCAACGCACAAAGGCTTCCATAGCTGCATATTGCGTAAGGCCAAGTTTGGCATACAAATCGGCGGTATTGGCGTTGCGCTCTTCGGCTCGCTGCCAAAATTCGCGGGCATCACTACCCTGAAAAGGCACCATATCTTTCTGCGACTGATGAATAAATATGCCATATCGCTTTTTCATTACCTGATCAGGACTCATAGGTATGGCCATTTCAATTTCGGTGATATCCCATTCCTGCCAGGCGCCTTTGTACAACCATACCCAACAATTCTTCACCCAATCCTCTCCTGCCGTTTTCAGGCGGCGCATGCTTTCCATTACAATATCAAGGCAAACCTTATGGGTGCCATGTGGATCAGCAAGGTCGCCGGCGCAGAATACCTGATGCGGCTTTATCTTCCTAAGTAAATCCATGGTGAGTTCTACATCCGTCTCAGTCATCGGATTTTTTTGCACAGTGCCCGTTTCGTAAAATGGCAGATTCTGAAAATGCCATTGGCCTTCTTTCAACCCTACATAGCGGCAAGTTGCAGCAGCTTCGCAACGGCGTATCAACCCCTTTATTTGCCTGATCTCGTTGGTATCTACCTGCGAAGGTTTTTTACTGGCCAAATAGTCGCGGGCTTCCAGCAATATGGATCTTGATTTTTCGCTATCGATGCCAAACATATCCTCAAAACCTACGGCAAAATCTAAAAATCGAGTCACGAACTCATCCGTCACCGCAATATTGCCACTGGTTTGGTAGGCCACATGCACTTCATGCCCATGATCGTGCAAACGCATAAATGTGCCGCCCATGCTTATGATATCATCATCGGGGTGCGGACTAAATATCAGGCAGCGCTTGGGTTGTATCTCACTCCTTTCGGGGTGACCGGGAATTACAGCATCGGGCTTGCCACCCGGCCAGCCGGTAATGCTGTCGCGTAGCATGTAAAATACGAGTAGGTTTATTTCGTAGGCATCGCCCTTTTCCACCACCAAATCGCCAAGGCCATTTTCATTGTAATCATGATTGGTAAGGCTCAAAATAGGTTTTCCCAACTTCAGCGCCATATTAATTACAGCTCGTTTCGTCATGGCGGGGGTCCATTCTATCTCACCTGTCATCCATGGTGTTCTTATACGGGTAAGATCGCTGGCTGCCTGTTCGTCTATCACAAAAACGCAATCGTTATGCTGTTGCAAAAGGCTTGCAGGCACCTGTTCGGTTACATGCCCTTCCACTGCCCTGGCAATAATGGGTGCTTTAAAGCCCCAGGCCAACAGTACAATTTTTCGCGCTTTCAATATGGTGCTGATGCCCATCGTAACGGCTAGTCGCGGTACACGACTTATGTTTTGAAAATCTTTGGCGTTGGCAATCCGGGTGCTGTTATCCAGCGTTACCAGGCGGGTTTTGCTGTAAATAGAACTACCGGGCTCGTTGAACCCGATATGGCCATTATTACCTATACCCAACACCTGTAAGTCGATCCCGCCAACGGCTTCAATTTCGGCTTCGTATGCCAGGCAATATTGCTTAATTTCCTTTTGCGGCCACTCCCCATTAGGAATATGAATATTTTCCGGCTTAATGTCTACATGGTCGAAAAGATGGCGATGCATAAATGACCAATAGCTCTGCACGGCATCACGTTCCAATGGATAATATTCATCAAGGTTGAAGCTGATAACGTTGGCAAAGCTCAATCCTTCGTGCTTATGCATATGTACAAGATGCTTGTACAGGGTTATGGGCGTGCTGCCGGTAGCCAAACCAAGCACACAAGCTTGCCCGGCGGCCGCTTTTTGGCGAATAGCGTCCGCAATCATTTTGGCTGCGTACCAAGAGCCATTGGAAGGCGTATCAAAAATTTCTACGGGAATCTTTTCGTAGGAGTTTACCATGTTGTCGGTTATTTATCTGATATGAGTATCGCTAATACAGTGATTACAAGATGCTTAGAAATAATCTCGCAATTCAGCAAGAGTTTATGGTAGCCTTATTTTCCTGAGCGGGGTAAAATTAATACCCACCTCATTACACAAATAATGAATGATTTAAAGTATTATTATTAAATTTTTTAAACTAAGGCGCTGCCTTATTTATTTTGGCTGTTGTTGCTTTCAGCTTTGCAATAATAAAATTGGCCACCTGCTCACCTTGTTCCTGGCCATATTCTATAGCGTCGCGGTAGTGAATCCCCCCATACAACCTCGAAATAGCGGCCTCGTCAGCCGCCTCCCTGAAACTCCCGAACTTTCTGGGCGCCAATTCAAAAATCACTTCCGAATCGTCCGTAAACCCAACAACCCCCATAAAGTGGGTAAGCACCTGTGCACTTGCGGTACTAATAACTGAATGCCCACTTGTAAATTCCGGAAACGGCGGGGTTTGCAACAATGGCGTCCAGTTTAAATCAATGTATTGGTTGATTACTGTTTCCGGCCTTACCCTATCGGTGGCATATTTCTCCTTCCAGCACACTATGAAAGCATCGTA
>JAHEMO010000046.1 GCA_024643625.1 Chitinophagaceae bacterium | reverse complement strand
GGGCAGGCCGGTGTGGTTAATACAAGGGTAAATTTCACCTGGTCCCCGTCAATTTCAATATCCCTTATCATGTTAAGTGTTACCAAATCCCTGCCTAAATCTGGCTCCTGCACATTGCTTAAAGCTTTCAGAATATCTTCTTTCGTCATAGCCGAACTTTTTGTTAAAGGAAAAATGTTGCCCGCAAAAGTAACCGCACCGCACCTTACTTTGTTTTTACTGGTCAATCAGAGTGTATACGAATGGCGAAATTTTATGCTCATATATTGTTTTTCGGTTTGCTGATGGTTGGTTTCACAGCAAAATCGCAAACGGTAACCCGTGTAATACCCGCTGATACTGTGGTACAGTTGTACGGTATTGTTATGACCAGCGACAGTTTGCAGGGACTCGACGGCGTTAGTGTAAGTGTTGTAGGACAGCGCCGGGGCACTATCACCAATTATCAGGGCGTATTTTCTATTGCTGTGCTTAAGGGCGATGCAGTTGAATTTTCGTACATCGGGTATAAAAGTCAGCGTGTGAAAATCCCTGTCAGCCTTGAAGGCACTGAATTTTCGGTTATTCAACTTTTGGTTAGCGACACCAATTATTTGCCCACAACCATTATTCGTCCAAGGCCAAGCCGTGCTCAGTTTGAACGCGATTTTGTAAAAACTGAAATACCGGACGATGCCTACGAAATGGCCCGGCAAAACCTGGAGGAAGGCAAACGTGTAGCACTTATGCGGTCATTGCCCAGCGATGGCAGAGAGGCAGTAAACTATACCCTGCGCAATCAGGCGTACAAATATTCCTATCAGGGACAATTGCCTCCACAGAATATCTTTAATCCTTTAGCCTGGAGCGAATTTATCAAGGCGTGGAAACGTGGCGATTACAAGAAGCAATAAATATTAGCTATGAAAAATATTGCAGTGATTGGTGCCGGCACCATGGGTAATGGTATTGCACATGTATTTGCGCAACAGGGTTATGCGGTAACGCTTATTGATGTGGATGAACAACGTTTACAACAGGCACTGCAAACCATTCATAAAAATCTGGACCGACAGTTAAGCAAGGGTACCATAACGGCCGACGAAAAGCAGGCAACGATTGCAAACATTGATACCGCTGTAAACTGGGAAAAAGGCATTCCTGTTGCAGATCTTGTGATTGAAGCAGCAACAGAACGTGAAGGCACCAAGCTGGATATTTTTGAAGCCCTCGACGCCGCAGCACCTGAGCATTGTATACTCGCCAGTAACACCTCAAGCATCAGCATTACCAAAATAGCCTCGGTAACCAAACGAGCCGACAAGGTAATTGGGATGCACTTTATGAATCCTGTACCGGTAATGAAGCTGGTTGAAATAATAAATGGATATGGCACAAGCAAGCAAACTACTGCATCAATTGTACAGTTAAGCGAAGCTATAAACAAAGTACCCTGTGTAGTAAATGATTATCCCGGTTTTGTGGCAAACCGTATTCTCATGCCTATGATAAATGAAGCCATTTATACGTTGTTCGAAGGCGTAGCAGGTGTACATGAAATTGATACCGTTATGAAACTTGGTATGGCACATCCTATGGGGCCATTGCAATTAGCTGATTTTATTGGTCTTGATGTTTGTCTGAGTATTTTGCGCATACTGCACGAAGGTTTTGGTAATCCCAAATATGCTCCCTGCCCATTGCTTGTCAACATGGTTACCGCAGGTCATCTTGGTGCAAAATCAGGAAACGGCTTTTATGCCTATACTCCGGGATCGAAGGAATTGGTAGTAAGTCCAATGTTTGCTTAAACTGTAAGGTTAGCCACCAAAACTCGGCATCGTTTAATCAATATCCCGAATGATGCCATTATCGCTAAACAGAAGATTTAAAATTATTTAATTAGGCGACTAATGCAACTATTGATGTCATGTTTGTGTCATAGAAAACAAAAGAAAGTCACCCCTTTACATACCGCACCCCCACCACACTACAATTACATCCGGCGGATCCCATTGGGATCCGCCTCACACTTTTATATACCCATCGCTACTGCAATTGTTGCAGCGCCGATGCACCCGCCGATTTAATCTCCTTATCATATTGCCTGCGTGCCGGCAATTTTTGCAGCTGCTGCAAATTCTCAATAGCCTTTTCGTATTGCTTATCCAATCGGTAAGCCGCAGCTAAATCATAGGCATTTAGTGTATAATAAGCGTCTGCCGATTTACTTTGTTCCATCAGGCTGATTGCCTCTTTCACCGTAGCTTCTTTTGTATCAGCACCATACAGCAAACTAATAGCCACTTTTTTTGCGCCGGACAATTGCAATACATCCAAATGCCATCTGCCCGCAATGTGCAAAGCCTTTGCGCTGCCCGGTGCCATACGCAGGGCACGGTCGGCATGAGTTTTCATTTGTTGCATGCTCGCCGCTACATCCTGTTGCTTTTTCTGGCGCTTTGCCATCTCGCTGTAAACAAGCGCTGTTATAACATTCGCTTCCGCATTTGTGCTGTCAATGGCAATAGCCGCATCGGCATATTTCTTTGATTGCTGCAATTGCTCCAACTGTATAACGGCCTCGGGCTGACGTAAAGCAAGTACCATGCTTACATCGGCACATTTTGCAACCACCTGTACATTTTTGGGAGCAATGCGCAGGGCTTGCTCATAAATTTTCAAAGCCTCCTCATCGTTATACCGCTGTTCCTGTTTTTTAGCATCAGCCATTAGCGACTCAGGTGTTTGGGCATATATCGCGGTGCCTAATAACAGCAGGCATGCCATACAAAGGAAATTTATTTTCATAACCTTGTTTTGTATTCTATCGTGAAATGTACTAACAGCATTCGTTGCAAAACAAATACTGCATTCACTTTTAGGAAATGCTTGCATTAATTCACGGCATCAGGCATATGCCGGTGCAGCGACTCTACAACTACAACGCTACCGCGCATACCACTGATAGGTGGATTTAATTTTTCAATAGAAACTTCAGCGTGCAGGGCTGTAGCAAAATCATCCAGTATCATGCGCACCAGTTCGCCACAAATTGTTTCCAGCAAGGGTGTGGGCTCTTGCATACGCATGCTAACCATTTGGTACACCAATTCGTAATTGATAGTTTCAGATAATGTGGTTACTACTTCCGGAGTTTCGGGCTGAAAGCCAATATGCACATTCACGACAAAGTCGTTGCCCATTTCTTTTTCATGCGGGTAATAGCCATGATGCGCAAAAAAGCGAAGGTCCTTTAAATGAATATGCATACCGTTAAGATAAAATAGTTGAATAAAAAAGACCGTTGCGGGCAACGGCCTGAATGACATTGATTTACTATTAAAGCCAATATTATTATCCGTGCGCCAAAGCACCAAGATAGCGTTCTGCATCTAATGCTGCCATGCAACCACTGCCGGCTGCGGTTACGGCCTGCCGATACACTTTATCCTGCACATCGCCGGAAGCAAATACACCAGGGATATTGGTTTTGCTGGTGCCGGGTATTGTTTTTACATATCCGGTTTCATCCATATCCAGCCAGCCTTTAAAAATCTGACTGTTAGGCTCATGACCAATGGCAACAAAGAATGCACTTACGGCAATCTCAGTTTTAGCATTTGTTTCATTGTTATGCAATCTTACGCCGGTTACTTTATTGTCGCCCAACACTTCATCGGTTTCGCTATGCCAATGCACCGTAATGTTGGCAGTAGCTTTTACACGGTCCTGCATCACTTTGCTGGCGCGCATGCCATCTTCGCCCTTGCGTACTATCATGTGTACATGGCTGCATATTTTACTCAGGTATAGCGCTTCTTCACAAGCCGTGTCACCGGCACCTACAATGGCTACGTCTTTCCCTTTAAAAAAGAAACCATCGCACACCGCACAAGCGCTTACGCCATGCCCATTGAGGCGCTGCTCGCTTTCTATTCCCAACCATTTGGCGCTGGCACCGGTACTGATAATTACTGCATCAGCACTCAGCCATTTTTCTTCGTCTACTTCCACTTTGTAAGGCGGAGCCGAAAAATCTACCTTAGTTACAATTCCGTATCGGATATCCGTGCCCATACGTTGGGCCTGTTTTTCAAAATGTATCATCATTTCCGGTCCCTGCACGCCATCGGCATAGCCCGGATAATTTTCTACTTCGGTGGTAATAGTAAGCTGGCCCCCGGGTTGTATGCCCTGATAAAGCACCGGATTGAGACCAGCCCTTGCGGCATAAATTGCAGCGGTGTAGCCTGCAGGGCCGCTTCCAATAATCAGACAGTGTACATGTTCTTTAATATCCATCAGGTTGTCTTATTTCAGTTTAAAATTTTTGCGAAACTAACGGCACCCTTATTTTGGTATGGTGATGCGCATCACCTGCGACCCATATCCCCCAAAATACCCCAAAGCATTCCCGCTGATATTGCTCAGTACCTTAACCGGCACACCAAAAGGATTACCCACATTTTGCTGCGCCTGCTCCCAGGTACGCCAAAAATCAAATGTAGCTTTGTTGATATTACTCAGCTTCACATCTACCTTATCGCCGCGTCGGAAATAACCAAATTCTTCCTGATCAAATTCCTGATTACGATTTACACCCCGAAAAACCTGAGCATCGTAAGTTGTTCCATCAATCAAAGCATCGTCAAAAACAGAATTTGCTCCCGGTAAAAAAGCACTGTCGTTTCGGCTGGTAAAATAACGGATATAGTTGCCAAGCCCCGGCGGATCGGTAATTTTTGCAAACACTACCACCCTATTGGTATCAGCATTGTTAGGTGCCGTCTGCCACCACAACGAATCGATGCGGCGGTTTATGTTTGGAATTTCTGTTTGCGCCTCGTATTTTTTTGCTTCGGCTTCAATAACCAGCCGGTACTTTCCACCGTTGCGCCCAATTATGCTGGTAGCCGTATCGGAGGCATCGAGCGTATAAAAATAAAGTTGAAAGCCGGGAAAACTTCGGGTGCTTTCGTAAAGCTGCAAGGTTTTATTGCCATCGCTCAGGGTAACTTTCGCATTGCGCACAAAACTGTTGGTCAGGTCATCCAAACTCAGTTTATCGAAATATGCAAGGCTACGGGTAAGAATAACCACGGGTGGCGCACCATTTTCAATAGTAGCTTCCACTACCAAATCAGGCGCAGTTTCGCGCAATTCCACCTCTATCACTTTTTCGCATGCAGTAAGCAAAAGGCATCCAGCCATTAGCGCAACAAGATGCAACTTATTGGCAATCAGTGAATATAAAGAAGAGGTAGCTCGCATTTTGAGAGTGGCAAATTTCACCTAATTATTCTAAAGGAAGTCCCAATAAAAAACGCTTTACATCTGCCATATGGCTCCAGGGTATAAAGTGGTTGGCATCTTCCCAAATGAGCGTATCGCGAAGCATTGCAGGAAATTTTTGCTGCGCATAAGCCAGGTTGGCAAAGGGAACCAGCATATCCTTTTTGCCATGCGCCATCCATACCGGCACTTCCAGTTTTACGAGATCATGGTCAAGTGCTTTGAGGTCGGTTTTCAGCCACCACAATTCATCGTTGCTTGGCCTGAATGCGCCGGGAAGCAATAACCTGAAAGGAGCATGCTGAAACAATCCCCTCCATTTTTCGGGTTTTTCTGCCCCGGGATCAATGGAACCTGCAAGCAGAACAATGCCGTTTACCAACCCGGGGTATGCATCAAGCGCTAACCTAAGCGCTAAGGGACCTCCCATGCTATGGCCAACCAAAAAGATATTGCGGTTATTTTGCTTCCATTCGCGAAGCAGGGGCTGCAGCAATGCTGATTGATCGGCCAGATTTCGGGCATCGCCAAACTGGCTGTAGCCAAAACCCGGACGGTCCACGCTTATCAGTCGGAAATGTTGCAGCAGTTCTTTATCATCCAGATAGTTTTCAAAAGCATCCCAACTGCCCGGTGAGCCGTGCAAAAAAACCAGCGTGGGCAGGCTATCGCTTCCGGTTTTAGCGTAATGCAGGGTAAAATCGTCCACAGTATGATACACAATCGTAAGCGGTACTTGCTTTTCGGCAAAATGCCTTCCTGCCATGTTATCACTCGTACGAAAACGCATACAACCCTGTGCCATTACAATCCAAACAAAAAATAAAACCGTTGCTAGTTTAGCCATATTTACCCAAAAGCGCTTTTGCTTATTAACCTTCATTATGAGTATGGAATACGAAATGTCGGGCCCGAAGGTTCGTTTTTTGATTTTGTAAACAGCATAATTAAGGCTTTGTAGCCATAGCCGCCATTGCCTTTGGTGGAACCACGTACTTTTGCGCTCCCATTTTGTAAGGGGAGACTGGTATTATCCTTTTTTATTATCAATAGCTTATGTATCGTACGCACACCAGCGGAGAATTAAGAATAGCCCATAACGGAACCGTGGTAACCCTGGCAGGATGGGTGCAAACCGTCAGAAAATTTGGCGCCATTACCTTTATAGACCTGCGCGACCGATATGGCATTACCCAATTGGTTTTCGCAGAAAGCCTGAACGAACAGTTGGAAAAACAGCCAATAGGCCGTGAATTTGTGCTACAGGCTACCGGAACCGTAAGGGAGCGTACCAATAAAAATGCCAACCTTGCTACAGGTGACATTGAAATTGCTGTGTCGGCATTTACCATTCTCAACCGCAGCGCAGTTCCGCCATTTACCATTCAGGACGATACAGATGGCGGAGATGACCTTCGCATGAAATACAGGTTTTTGGACCTTCGGCGTCCTGAGGTGAAAAGAAACTTATCGCTGCGGTATGCCGTTAACCGGGCTACACGCGATTACCTCCACGGGCAGGGTTTTATGGATATTGAAACGCCCTTCCTCATCAAAAGCACGCCGGAAGGTGCCCGCGACTTTGTAGTACCCAGCCGCATGAATGCGGGGCAATTTTATGCCTTGCCGCAAAGCCCCCAAACCTTTAAGCAACTGCTGATGGTAAGCGGATACGACCGATATTATCAAATTGTCCGTTGCTTTAGGGACGAAGATTTGAGAGCCGACCGTCAACCCGAATTTACCCAGATAGACTGTGAAATGAGCTTTGTGGACCAGGATGATATCTTGAGGATGTTTGAGGGTCTGGTAAAGCACATATTTAGCACTGTAAAAGGCGTAAACTACGACGAACCCGTTCAACGGATGCGATACGACGATGCCTTATGGTTATATGGCAACGACAAGCCCGATATCAGATTTGCCATGCAATTGCTGAATCTTAAAAAGCCGCACCATGTTTTAACTGATAAGCAGGACAGTCGTGGGCTAATTGATGGCGCTGGTTTTGTTGTTTTTGACAATGCCGAAACGGTATTGGCCATTGCCGTTTCCGGCTGTGCAGATTATACCCGCAAGCAACTGGACGAACTTACGGAATGGGTAAAACGACCACAGATAGGCATGCAGGGCCTCGTGTACATCAGGTGTAATGCCGATGGCAGTTATAAAAGCAGCGTTGATAAATTTTACAACGAGGACAAGCTTAAAGCTATTGCCGATGCCGCAGGCGCAAAAGCCGGCGATCTTATACTGATTTTGGCGGGCAAAGAAGAACTAACGCGCAAGGCAACCAGTACGCTGCGGCTGGAAATGGCTGAGCGTTTAGGGCTGCGCAACCCGGAGCATTTCAAGATGCTTTGGGTAATAGATTTTCCTTTGTTCGAATTTGCACTTGAGGATATGGACGGCGGTGGTGCAGGCCGTTGGGTGGCACGTCACCATCCTTTTACCAGTCCCAAGCCGGATCATATTGATATTATGATTAACCACGGCCCGACGGTAGATGACCCAGAAAAATATCTGGAACACCCCTACGCCGGAATAAAAGCCAATGCCTACGATTTAGTACTCAATGGTAATGAGATTGGTGGTGGCTCTATCCGCATATACCAGCGCGAATTACAGGAAAAAATGTTTGCAGCGCTCGGGCTTGATGCGCATGAGCAACAGGAAAAATTTGGCTTCCTGCTTGGCGCTTTTGAGTATGGTGCTCCGCCACATGGAGGTCTGGCTTTTGGCTTCGACAGGCTTTGTGCCATTTTAGGTGGCAGCGAAAGTATCCGCGACTTTATCGCTTTCCCAAAAAACAATGCCGGCCGCGATGTTATGCTGGATGCCCCCGGTGAAATAGCGGAAAAACAATATCGCGAATTGCATATAAAGCCTGCATAAATCCGGCAGCTATCCAACACGATGAAAACCTTTTATAAGATATTATCCTTCCTGCTGCTACCCGTTGGGGTATTCTTTGGCTTTATTGCTTTGTTTGGGCTATTGATGGCCTTTGCTAATTTGAGTATTCTGCTGAGTGTGTTTTTATTGGCTTGCACCTCTATTTATATTTTTACCTCCTTTAGCTTTTTAAACCGCAGTTTGCTGGGCGGCGCTAAGAGTCCCGCAAAGCTCTTCGATTGGATTAGGGTTAATGCATTTGCTACCGGTTTATTCAGCAGTTTACTTATAGCTCAGGGCCTTGCTTTTTTTATGAATCAGGAATTGCAGGACATGCTGTTGAAGCAGATGAAGCAAATTCCTATGGCGACGCTGTCCGATGCCGCTATTGTCAAAACCCTGAAACTGGCTTTGGGATTATTTGTGGCTCTTGGTGCTTGTCTTTTTGTTCATGTAGTACTCACCCTCAGGCTGCTGAAGCATAACCGGCATCTATTTGCCTGATGCGCCAACTCAAATAGGTATTTAAGCTCATACGATCATTTATTTGAAAGGAAGAAGAAAAGCTGGGCTCCGCGCCTAATTTTTGACATTCAGCTTGAATAATCACTTCTTTTCGGCTACAATTAGCTTGTAATAGTTATTTTACGAGCCTCTGCCAGTCTTCTTAGACTGGTAAAAAAATTGATAGTTATGCCCATCAACACAGAAACCTTAACCATTTGGGATGAGATGTTCAACCTGGATGAAGTACGGGAAAGATACCGGCTTGTATTTGACCAACTACAGCAGATGCCTCCCGAATTGCTGCAACTTAAACACCAGCAGGCTGCTGATTTTTTCATGCACCAGGGTATCACTTTCACAGTGTACAGCGATAATAAGGGCATTGAGCGCATATTTCCTTTTGATATCATCCCGCGCATTATTACCGGCGACGAATGGTCGAAAATTGAGGAAGGAATTAAGCAACGCTTAAAGGCACTGAATCTTTTTCTCAACGATATCTACCATGAGCAGCAAATAATAAAAGATGGCATTATACCGGCGGCACTTATTGCCAGTTGTCCGCATTTTTTAAAAGAAGCTGTGGGCATACGTGTGCCGCATAATATTTATGTGCACATAGCCGGCATTGATCTTATACGCGGCAACGATGGCATTTTTTATGTGCTGGAAGATAATTTACGTACACCCAGCGGCGTAAGCTATATGCTTGAAAACCGCGAAGTAACCAAGCGCATTTTCCCCGATATCCTGGCCAACTATAACGTAAGAATGGTAAACAACTATCCAGTGAAGTTGCTGAACATTCTGGCATCACTATCCCCACGCAATGTAGACCAACCCAACGTGGCCATATTGACGCCGGGCATTTATAACTCCGCCTACTACGAGCATACTTTCTTAGCCCGTAGTATGGGCATACCATTGGTGGAAGGGCGCGACCTTGTGGTAGACAACCAGAAGGTGTATATGAAAACTACATCGGGTCTGCAACCAGTGGATGTATTGTACCGGCGTATTGATGATGAGTTTATTGATCCATTGGTATTTAAGCCGGATAGTTTATTGGGCGTTCCCGGCCTGATGAGTGCATACCGGCAGGGCAATGTATCGTTAGTGAATGCGATAGGCAATGGCGTGGCAGATGATAAAGCGGTGTATGCTTATGTGCCGGACATGATAAAATATTACCTGAATGAAGACGCGATATTACCCAATATACCTACCTACCGCATG
This sequence comes from Chitinophagaceae bacterium, assembly GCA_024643625.1. Lineage (GTDB taxonomy): Bacteria > Bacteroidota > Bacteroidia > Chitinophagales > Chitinophagaceae > Phnomibacter. The sequence continues at coordinate 7,592 of JAHEMO010000046.1, read as the reverse complement.
CAAAACACGGATGAACGTGAATATGCATTTAGCCGAATGGATGAACTGGTTTTTAAGCAAACCAACCAAAGCGGTGGTTACGGATTGGTAATGGGCCATATGGCATCAGAACAAGAACTAGCCGACTTGAAAGAAGAGATTATAAAGAATCCCCGCAATTTTATAGCGCAACCTACCATCCAACTCAGTACAGTGCCCTGCTTTTTTAAGGAAGGACTGGAATCGAGGCACGTGGATCTTCGCCCCTATGCTTTGTGTGGCCCCAATGGTGTAGAAATAGTGCCTGGAGGTCTTACACGGGTAGCCCTTACCAAAGGCAGCCTTGTAGTTAACAGCAGTCAGGGCGGAGGAAGTAAAGACACCTGGATAATAGATTAAATACGCAACACCATAAAAACAGCAACGCTATGATGCTAAGCCGTATTGCCGAAAATATGTTCTGGATGAACCGCTACATGGAGCGGGTAGATGCAATGTCCCGATCGATGCGCTACTTTTTTATTTTAGGATTTGATATATGGGAAGGTGACAATTTGGGTTACAGGCCATTACTACAATGCTTTGGCATGCACGACAAACTGCATGACGAAGAATTTGTACGTAATGCTACATCGGTACTCAAGCATTTGGCTACAGACACTACAAACCTTAATTCCATGCGCGTATTGCTGGGCAAGGCAAGAGAAAATGCCCGTGGATCGCAGGACAAAATAACCAAGGAAGTTTGGGAACAAATAAACATGATGTATCATGCCATTAATGAGGATGATATAGATGAGCGACTGGATTCGGAAAATGCATTGATACTGCTGGATACATTAGAAAAACACAGCCTGATGTACGCCGGCATTTTAGAAAGTACTATGCCACGCGGATTGGGATGGGAGTTTATGAACGTCGGAAAATATTTAGATAGAGCGCTACATACCATCGACATGTTTGACGCCTATATGAATCCTATTAGTTATAACATGACCAGCCACGATGAAATGTTATACTGGCGGAGGTTACTGTATGCGCTGTCAGGCTACGAATTATATCTCAAGAATAATCGTGGAGGACAACATACGTGTCAGGTAATGAGCCAGGTGATATTCAACAACGACTTTCCCCGTTCACTGACCTATACACTCAATCATGGTAAAAAATATCTGGACGCCATCCTTGCATCTCTGCCAGATATTCAGGCACTTCGGCTGGAAAAAAAGTTCGGCCGGATAAAAAGCAATGTTGAGTTTACTGATCAAACCAGCCTTACGGGTGAAGACCTCAAATTACTGCTATCCGATACACGCCGGCAGCTGTGGGAATTTTCAGTAGATTTTTCAAAACACTATTTTTCATACAGCTGACGAATTAGTTTTCAACAGCCTTTATAAAATCATAGTTGGCGCTAATGCTTTGGCTTTAGCTTGCCGTCATTAATTGCAACAAATGAATGCCCCTATTTAAAATCCATCATATCACCAAATACGAATACGACCGGCCGGTAAAAGAAAGCGTTAGCCAATTGCGCATTTTCCCGCAATCGAATAATCGTCAATTGGTCAGAGATAAGCAATTGATTATTGCTCAAAACCCGGATGTTTTCTATTACACAGATTACTTTGGAAATACAGTTGGCGACTTTTCGTTGCTTGCGCCGCACAATTTGCTGGTGATTGACAATAGAGTTACTGTAGAAACCCTGGAAGCCTCACCGGTACCCGATCCGGGCACTCAATTATCAGCATTTCAGGACCTGGTGGAGCGCGACATTGTAATGCTGCAATTGTCAGCAAGGGAGGCTATTGCAGAGCAGTGGATGATCGATCATATGCTGGAGGAAATTGGTATTGAAGGAAAGTCGGTTCACCAATTGGTGTGGGCTTGCAGCGAATTTATTTACCTGAACTTTAGTTATGTAAAGGGCATCACTACAGTAGAAAGTAAAGTGGATGAAATACTGCATCACCGCAGCGGTGTTTGCCAGGATTTTGCACATGTATGCCTGCAAATGTTGCGGAGTTTGGATATACCCTCCCGCTATGTGAGTGGATACATTTGCCCCAACAAAAGCGGTTTGCGCGGTGAAGGCGCCACACATGCATGGCTTGAATATTATGATCCTACCGCAGGTTGGTTAGGCATTGATCCAACCAACAATGTTTGGGTAAATGGCACTCATGTGGTGCTGGCTACGGGGAGCAATTTTGAAGACTGCTCGCCGGTAAAAGGAAACTTTAAAGGCATTGCGCGGCAATCGCTCAGCGTTTATGTAAGTGTCGGTTACGAAGATGGACATGTATTTGAAGATGTAAATCAGGTTCGGATGGTGACCGAAGCCGAGGAAGCAATGGAAGCCTGGCAAATAGATTGGATGCAGGCACAACAACAACAGTAGGAACCACAAAGCCTCTATAATTCAGTTACTTTTATTGCCTGATGAGTAAAGCATTTCAGGAAGATTACACGGGCGCACCAATTGCACCGCTGGCAGAGCGTATGCGCCCCATAACGCTTGACGATATTGTTGGGCAGGATCACATTATTGGCCCCGATAGCATACTACGAAAAGCCGTGGAGCAAGGCCGCATACCAAGTCTTATTTTTTGGGGGCCACCCGGCGTAGGAAAAACCACACTTGCCATGGTACTGGCGCAGCGTTTGAGACTGCCTTTTCACCAACTATCGGCTATTAGCAGCGGTGTAAAAGACATACGGGCCATTATAGATGAAGCAAGTGGGCAGCAAGGTGCCATTTTGTTTATTGATGAAATACATCGGTTCAATAAATCGCAGCAGGATGCATTACTAGGTGCTGTAGAAAAAGGCACCATCACTTTAATTGGTGCCACTACAGAAAATCCCTCTTTTGAAGTAAATAGTGCTTTGCTCAGCAGGTCGCAGGTATACGTGCTAAAGCCATTAGAACAACATCATTTACAACTGCTGCTGCAGAAAGCCATATCATCTGACCAATGGCTTCAACGCAATAAAATTGCACTGGATGAGACTGAAGCTTTGGTAAACATGAGTGGCGGCGATGCAAGGCGTTTACTCAATCTATTGGAGATTACGGTGCAGGCAAGTGAGCCGAACAATGCAGACATACGAATTACCAACAAAGCGGTAATGGCTGCGGCACAAAGCAAGTCAGCACTTTACGATAAAGCTGGCGATCAGCATTACGACATAATATCTGTTTTTATTAAAAGCATTAGAGGCAGCGACCCCAATGCTGCAGTGTATTGGTTGGCCCGCATGATTGATGCCGGAGAGGATATACGCTTTATTGCCCGAAGGATGATAATACTGGCAAGTGAAGACATAGGCAATGCCAATCCAACCGCACTTGTGCTAGCCAATACTTGCTTTGAAGCGGTAAGTAAAATAGGTTACCCTGAGGGCAGAATTATTCTTAGTCAGTGTGCCACCTATCTGGCATCCTCCCCTAAAAGTAACGCTGCCTACATGGCCATTGACAATGCACTTGCTCTTATTAAAAAGCATGGTGATTTGCCTGTACCCTTGCACTTGCGTAATGCACCTACACGCATGATGAAAAACATGGGATATGGAAAAGGATACGCGTATTCACACGATGGCGATGGCAATTTTATTGAGCAGGAATATATGCCGGATAAAATTTCAGGCACTACACTATATGAGCCCGGCAATAATGCAAGAGAAGACGAACTCAGAAAATTCTTGAAAACCCGGTGGCGCAATAAATACAATTATTGATATGGAAGCAAATAATGCTGGAATTCAATGGCTAGTGCTTTCGTTTGAAGAACTTACTAATCATCAGCTTTATGCACTACTCCAATTGAGGAGCGAAGTGTTTGTGGTAGAACAGCAGTGTATTTTTTTGGACATGGACGATGTTGACCAGCATTGCCATCACGTACTTGGTTATGATGATCAAAAACTTGTAGCCTGCACCAGGCTTGTGCCTCCTGATGTAGTATATCCTGGAATGCCTTCTATTGGTCGGGTTGTAACCTCTCCATCAGCACGCGGAAAAAAATTGGGGCGTAGGTTAATGGAGGTTTCAATTGATCAGGTACACTCCATGTATGGTAATATGATCATTAAAATTGGTGCACAATTGTATTTGGAAGAATTCTATGCATCATTGGGATTTGTGCGTTGTGGCGATGTGTACGATGAAGATGGCATTGACCATATTCCTATGACGCTATCAGTGGTTTGATTTAGTAAAGCGTTTTTCCTTTTAATCATTTTATCGGTAAAAAAAGAGCCACCTAAACGGTGGCTCTTTTTGAAACTTGTATACAGTACCAATTATCGGTTGAATTTGGAAATCTTGATTTTTTCAGATTCCAAACCTACGTTTACTTCAAGTATGTAGATACCGTTGGTAAGTGCTGAAGTATTTAATCTGTTGATTCCTTCCACTGTGCGGCCATTAACCATTGTACGTCCGCTCATATCCATTATCCGCATGGTTCCAGCAGGGTAACCCGTAAGGTCAACTATGAGTTGATCCTGCACAGGATTTGGATAGCTATTGATGATTAAATCATCTGTGCGCAAAGTCTTAACCGGACTGAAAGTGAATGAACCATTTTTGTCAATCATTTTCAAACGGAAATAAGCAAGCTTACCAGGCATGGCAGTGGTAAATTCATAATCGCCGCCGGCCAGCGTGTTTCTTGCATTAACCATGCCTACACTGCTAAACTGACTGCCATCACGAGATACTTGTACTTCAAAGCCCTGTACATCGCGCTCTTCAGTAGTTTTCCAAATGAGGTCAGCATTGCGCTTTCCGTTCAGTTTGGCATCGAAAGTCAACAGGTTTAATGGCAAAACGAATGGTTGATCATTGCTCACCATAAAGAGGCTAAAATCTGTTACCGTAAAAGTCACAGCCCAAACACCGCCAAAAATGCTCCCCTGCCACACTATGTTCATATCGTTCGGATCAATCACAGTAACATCACCATTAGCAATGGCAGTACCCAAACTTGCCACTGTAGGCAAACCGGTCATTGGATCGAAGCTGCCATTTTCAAATTTATAGACTCTTAGATTTTGCAGTTCGACAAGATCCATGGGGTCACTTGGCAGTTCCCAATAGTTATTAGGTGAATTATTAAACTCAGTAAACTCCTGCTGTGTAAAGAAAAGAGTAACATTGGCAACATTTGTAGGCGTATTCTGGGGTATTGTCGGCTCAAGCATTATACGTCTGCCAACATATGGAAGTCCCTGATAGTAAACAGGCATTCCGCCACCATTTACCCAGGCCTTTCCGTTGACTCTTGTAACAGTTGTACCTTGGAGACCGGCAATCGCCCTGCAACCCGTAGCTGAAGTTACCAACGATGAGGCGCCAAGGTTGTGGTCGTTCTTTACATCGCCATCAATAGCCAAACCACCGGCTGCGGTCACATTAATTGTTGCGGTAGATCCTAATACTACTTTGCAACCTGGCATGCCATCTGTGAACTTAAGGGAGTCAAAATTGAACGTAAACATTACCGGGCTGCCGGTGGCCACGGGAATACTTCCTGTAGCATTTCCAGCCAGTGTAATAGAAGCAGGCACATTGTTTACGCGGAAAAACAATGTTGTTTGGAGGCTGGTCTTGTTCTCCAAAGCAAATGAAACCTCATCGCTCACGCAAACGGTTTGGGGAACCATTCCAACGAGCATATTGGCAGGAGGCCGAACCACAAATTGACGGGTAACAGAGTTTCTGGCTTCAAAACCAAAGCATGGGTCATTTTGAGCAACCTGAAAATCAAGTAGGGCAGATGCAGTTGCGCTGTAGGTAACCGGGTTTGCAGTGCCTACAAGACTAGGTGTCTCCACATTGACAGGCACTTCAATACTGCCGTTTACAAGGCCGTCAGCATCACTTGATCCGCCATCAACAAGGTTTGTAAAAGTTGCAGGATTAAAAACCACATTTAAATTGGGACCTAAATCCAGATCAACCGTTGATCCGGTAAGTATACCCAGAATTCTAACTTTTGCCAGAAAATTGTTATTACAGCTAATATTTCCGAAACCAAGTGCTGAAGTAACATCAAACTCGGGAATTACCCGGATGGTGCCCCCGGCTACATTAAGTTCTTTAAAGGTTACGCAAACATTTCCACCGCCTGCACAGGCTGAGTATTTGAATTGCGTACCTCCCAATGACCCGCCACCAATGTAAAGGGCATTGTTATTGTTACAAGAGCCATTTGGCGCTTTATTACTTTCCGGTAGCGCCTTATAATTAGCAGCATAGGCAATAAATGCATTAGTGGGAAGCCGTAAAGCCGAAGCCGGTCCTCCAAAAGTAATATTTGGTCCGGCATAGTTTACATTAACTACCGGGTCGATATAAAGTTGCTCAATATGCAGTTGCCGGGTTCCGTTAAAATTGATATCCAGACGACCACTGCCTTCAATATGCAATTCCTGAATGGCAAATGTTATTAAATCCACATCAGCTATTATAAAATGGCCGGTATTAATGGTCACTTTGGCTGATGTAGCCGTTTGCCCGGGATAGGTGGTGGCCGGCACCCAGCTACCGGTAAATACTTCCCAGGTAGCGGTAGATGACCAATTACCGGACATTACGCTTCGGAAATCGCCATTTGTTTGACTAAACGCGGCTATGGCAAACACACTAGCAGCCAGAAGGGTGAGGCTAAATCGTTTAAACCAGTTTTGGTTTTTTAATTCATGCAGGGGGGAGTGTAAAAGTTGTCTCATTGTTAGGTGAAGTTTAGATTATGAAAGGTAGGTAATTCTAACGTGAAAGGTACAAAAAAACTAGCATTTATAGCCTTCAAGATGCAACATATATTGCTCACAAACAAGGGTTTATCCATTTATTTTCAGTATTACCAGCTATTCAAGGGTAGCTCATTAATCGCCACTCCTTGGTAGCAAAACAACCAATCCTGCGGTAAACTTCTCATCATCCGCAATTCGCGGTTGACTTAATCTGCTGAAGTCCGCATCTTGAAATTCAACTACTGCAAATAATATTTTATCAGTTGGATTTGGGTCCCATTTTAATTTACCTGCTAATTTTTCGTCCGCTACATACTAATAATACAGTAGTTCTGCTATGGCATCTGCTGCCTGAATAGCATTGGGTAGCATGCTGCGTTCGAGGGCGATGTTGATGGGTACCGCGGGCAGATCAAGTGCTCCCAACACCCTTACCGGGGCATCCAACCATTCAAAACATGCGGCCTGAATTCGGCCTGACAGGCTTTCGGCAAAAGAATGACCCTGCTGCTCTTCAGTAAGTATCAGGCATTTGCCGTGCCGTTTTACCGTTTTCATGATCAATTCTTCGTCCAGAGGAAAAAGGGTTCGCAAATCTAAAATTTCAACCTGGCCTTTAAATCTCATAGCGGCAGCCAATGCCCAATAGACTCCCATGCCATAGGTGATAATGCAGCAGGATTCACCACTCTCTACTAACGACTCCTTAGCATCCAGCACAATGGCTCCCTTTCCCAAAGGCAGCACATAATCTCTCGAAGGTTCGGGCCTTTTGGCGGATTCTGTTCCGGGAACCTTGCTCCAGTACAATCCTTTGTGCTCCAGCATCACCACGGGATTAGGAT
>JAHEMO010000259.1 GCA_024643625.1 Chitinophagaceae bacterium | reverse complement strand
CTATTTGTGCGGAAGTGCTACCGGCTTCTTCCACAATGCGTCGTAAAATTCCCAATTCAAAAAAATTGAGATTGTTGCGGTGAATTTCTCCTTTTTCCAGGTCGGTTCCTTTGTCCTCGGCCCCACCTATTGCTATCAATTTACCTCTGGGAATCATGAACTACACAATTAGTATTGGCTATTGAATGGCCGCAATATATCAGTTTGCCATTTGGCGAAGCCAATAGTTGTACACAAGGTTCCAACTAAAAATGCCCTGGTCTTCTTTTTTCACAGGTAGGTCTGGGATGCATACGCATACTATGCAGGCTCGCCATATGGCAGAAAGCATTTGGGCAAGCGTTTTTCTGCTTATTTTACCCAACTTATTTTTTCAATTTGCAACTATGAAGATTCTTGATATAAAAACCTTGCGTGGGCCAAACTATTGGAGCATTCGCCGAACGCACCTCATACAAATGAAACTTGATCTGGAGGAATTGGAGCAACGCCCAACCAATCAGATAGAGGGCTTCAGGCAAAGGTTAGAGCAAATGTTTCCCTCTATGTTCGGTCACCGATGCAGCGTAGGTAGCCCCGGCGGATTTTTTCTTCGCGTAGATGAGGGGACATGGATGGGCCATGTTATTGAACATATTGCATTGGAATTACAAACCCTTGCGGGTATGGACACCGGCTTTGGACGCACCCGTTCGGCCGGCGAAAAGGAGGGTGTCTATTTTGTAGTATTTAGCTATCTGGAGGCCGATGCCGGAGTATTTGCCGCAAAAGCAAGTGTGGCCATTGCACAATCATTAGTGGACGATAAGCCCTACGATCTTGGTGCCGATATCCAACGGCTTCGGGAGATCAGGGAAGACACACGCCTCGGTCCTTCAACCGGCAGCATTGTGGAGGAAGCAGCTAAGCGCGGCATACCTTTTATTCGCCTTAATAAATACTCGCTGGTACAACTTGGCTATGGCGTACACCAGAAGAGAATAAGAGCTACAATAGCCAGTACCACCGGCAATATTGCTGTGGATTTGGCTTGTGATAAAGAAGAAACCAAAGCCCTGCTGGAGGCTGCCGAAATACCGGTGCCAAGGGGCGTGGTGATTCGCTCGGAAGCCGGGCTTGAAGAGGCCGTCCAAAAACTGGGCTACCCGTTGGTAATAAAGCCCATAGATGGTAACCATGGCAAAGGCAATACCACCAATATTACAAATTGGGAGCAGGCCATAAAGGCTTTTGAGGCTGCAAAATCTTATAGCCGCAGTGTAATAGTCGAACGTTTCATTGTTGGTTTTGATTTTCGGGTATTGGTCATCAACTACAAATTCATTTGTGCTGCATTGCGCACCCCTGCTGCGGTAGTTGGCGATGGCGAGCACAATATTCAATGGCTGATAAATGAAACCAATAAGGACCCAAGGCGGGGTTATGGTCATGAGAAAGTATTGACGCAGATAACGGTAGATCAGTTTACGCAAAAAATGCTTGATGATGTGGGGTATACGCTGGAAACGGTGCCGGCAAAAGGAGAACAGGTAATGCTGAAACCTACAGCAAATCTCAGCACGGGTGGTACAAGCACCGACGTAACGGATGAGGTGCATCCGGATATCATATTTATGTGTGAGCGCATCGCCCGTATTATCGGCCTCGACATTTGCGGCATTGATATTATGGCCAAGGATTTGCACACACCATTGCTGGAAAATGGCGGAGCCGTTTTGGAAGTAAATGCTGCGCCCGGCTTTAGAATGCATGTGGAACCTGCCATTGGGTTGCCCCGTAATGTAGCGGAGCCGGTGGTTGATATGCTTTTTCCCGACCGCCACAATGGTAGAATACCCATCATAGCCATTACCGGTACCAATGGTAAAACCACCACCACGCGTATTACAGCTCATATTGCCAAATCGGCACGCAAAAAAGTGGGCTATACCACGAGTGATGGGGTGTATATTCAAAACCATCTGATGATGCGTGGTGATTGCACAGGACCCGTAAGTGCGCAGTTTGTATTAAAAGACCCGACAGTGGATTTTGCCGTACTGGAATGTGCCCGCGGTGGGATGCTAAAGGCGGGGTTGGCCTTCCGGCATTGCGAAGTAGCGATTGTTACCAATGTAGAGGCCGACCATATTGGTTTGGGCGGCATTAATTCTGTAGAACAAATGGCAAAGCTGAAGGGCGTGGTACCGGAAACGGTTTACCCGCATGGTTATGCTATCTTAAATGCCGATGATGATTTGGTATACGACATGCGTAAAAATCTCCAGTGTAATGTTGCCTTGTTTAGTATGGACGAGAAAAACCCGCGTATCCAGGCGCATTGTCAGGAGGGTGGAATGGCAGCAGTGTATGAAAACGGTTATGTTTCGCTGCTAAAAGGCACCTGGAAAATAAGGGTTCTGCCCGCAAAGGATATCCCCATAACTTTTGATGGCAAGGCCTCGCACAATATTGCCAACACTTTGCCGGCGGTGCTGGCTACTTACCTGTTTAAGGATATTACCATTGAGGATATCCGCATGGGCTTACAAACCTTTGTGCCCAGCAGCACACTTACCCCGGGCAGATTAAATTTCTTCCCTTTCAGGAAATTTACCTTCCTCGCCGACTTTGCCCACAATCCGCATGGCTTGCAGTTGCTATGCGATTTTGTAAGCAAACTCGACTATCCCTATAAAGTGGGGGTAATAAGCGGCACCGGCGATCGGCGCGATGAAGACATACGCGAATTGGGTGTTATTTCGGCGAGGTATTTCGATGAGATTATCATCCGCTGTGATAAAAATCTTCGTGGACGATCGGCCGAGGAAATTATTGGCCTGCTGCAGGAGGGTATAGAAAGTGTTAATCCGCGGCTTCCGGTAACCAGCATCCCCAACGAAAATGCTGCTCTGGAATACATCTACGCTAATCCGCACGAAGGAGCCTTATACACTGTTATGTGCGATGTAGTGGCGGGTGCATTGGAAAAAATACAGGAACTGAAGGATAGGGAAGAGGCGGGTAGTTAGCTACAATCAGTGCTTTGTTAAGGCTTGCGGGTGCAGGGATATTTATTTTGGTTGAATAGGGTGCGCTCTTATTTTTGCGCTCCCAAATTATAGGTTTGGGTGTTCGGATTGACCCATGGTGTAACGGTAGCACTACAGATTTTGGTTCTGTCTGTTAAGGTTCGAATCCTTATGGGTCAACAACAAAAAAGCAGGAATTTTCCTGCTTTTTTGCTTTCTGCCAAAAGAAACAGCCCTCAGGATGTATACCGAGGGCTGTTTTTATCTATTAGAGTGTGAGATAAAAGTGTGAGGGAAGATTAAGGGAGTAATACCCTGTCAATAGCGTGAATAGCACCGTTGGTAGCGGTTACATTGCCAATTATGATTTTGGAAACCACGTTGTTACCTGAGCCCTTTACGGTAGCACCTTCGTTTATAATAACCTTGCCACCTTCCAGCACTGTTGGTACAGTATTTAAACCAACCAAATCGGGGCTGTAATATCTGCCTGCCACTACATGGTACAGCAATACTTTACGAAGTGTTTCAACAGTAGCACCTGTAGCGTTGTCTATAGCGGCGGCGTTAAACCCTATGGCTTCAAAAGCACTGTTAACGGGAGCAAAAACGGTTAATGCGTTGGTACCGGTAAGTGCGCCGGCAAGGCCGGTTTTGGTTACCGCCTTTACCAGCAGGCTAAAGTTGGGATTGGCTACAGCAATGTCAACAATATTTCCAGCCGGTGGCATTATCACGTTATTAATCACATGAATGGTACCATTGGTCACAGGAATATTTGCCTTAGAAACCCGGCTATTACCATTAACGAAAATGTTGTCGATGTTTTGCTTTGACAAATAAATAGCGCTGTTGGCTAATGTGGTAGCCGATGAGCGACCATCCTGAATTTGTCCGCTTCTTACTTCAACAGGCAACACGTGGTAAGTAAGGATGCTTGTGAGGGCAGCGGGGCTAAGCGAGTTTATCGTTGCTTCATTAATACCTGCAGCGGCAAAAGCAGCATTGTCAGGTGCAAAAACGGTAAGATTCTGTGTGGTGGCCAACGCGTCTGCGAGTCCGGCTTTTACCACTGCAGCTTCCAATATGGAGAAATTCGGATCCTCAACCACCAGGTCGGTTACGGTTTTGGTACGATCTTCTGCATTCTTGTCGCATGAGGTTAGGAGGCCAACTGACAAAGTCAGCAAAGTGAGTTTGGTAAAGAAATGTTTCATTGTGAGATATTTTCAACCTAACGCAGGCCGGGAAATTTTGTTTAATAATTTGTGTGATATAATTAAACAAAAAGTTAAGTTGGCGAAAAAAGCCCCGGCAACAGCCGGGGCTTTTTTAAAAGTAGCTTTATTATTTAATCATAACTAGTTGATTTTGATCAACTTAATTGGCTTGGGATTGAAACTTGGTCCGTAAACACTGATATTGTATTCACCCGAAGCAAACTGGCTCACATTCAAATCTTGTTGATTTACACCTTTTTGCAATTGAACAGCTATGTTTTGTACTTGCTTGCCCGACAAATCGCGAATCGTAATTACGGCACGGCCGGCATTTTCCACGTCCATCACAAGTTTAGTTGTGCTACGG
>JAHEMO010000045.1 GCA_024643625.1 Chitinophagaceae bacterium | reverse complement strand
ACGTCTTCCGGTAACTCAAGTTCATCCGCGCCAAAATCGTAAACGTTTATCGTTGTATGTTTATGTAACGCATTGAACAGACTGCATAGATAAGTCTCTTTTGCTGCGAGTGTAGATATCATGAGGCATTAACATTGGTAACAATGCAAGTATATGGGGAATACGCTGATTAGAAAATGATATGAAGCAGCCTTTTGATTCCCTGAAAAGCGCTCGTATATTTATGCCATGAAAGGTTTACTGATTAGTACCATGGTACTATTGTTTGCCTCTTTCCTTCATCAGGCAAAGGCGCAATATGCTCCCTCGCTTAGTTTAGACATGCAGGACATGCAGCAAAAAATAAACCTGTACGCACCACCAGTTTGGCAGCCATCCGCTCAATATCTCCCAAAAACGATTGAGCGTTATAGAGGTGTTCCTGTAGATCATAATTCGTTGGGCAAAATATACAGCCTGCCTGTCGATAATATGCCTATGCTTCAGCCCGATGCCGGTTTCCCCAATATGCCGGTGTACGACTTGGGACATAGTGCATTTGGGAATGTAATGGCTAACCTTCGTTTGCCTTCAGTGCGGAAGTCGCTTCGGCAGGAAAAGCTACAATCCAATACAACTACATTGGCCGGCTATTTTCTGTTTAAAGCACTTGTCCGCTAGCTACTAATGGTTTTCATGTAGGCAAAACTTTTTTCAATGCTATCATACGGCGACACAGTATAGTTTTCCTGCTCTACATAATAGTGCTCAACGCCCCAGCTGCGAGCTTCTGCCATGAGCGATGTAAAATCGATACTTCCTTTTCCAATTTCAATATTGGTGCGTGTTTCAGGATTCATATCTTTTATATGCCAAAGCTTTACTCTTCCTGCCAAATCCTGCATCATTTGCTTTGGATCTTTTCCTGAATACACCACCCAAAACAAATCCAATTCCAGATTGACCATCGACGCATCAGTTTCTTTGCAAATAATATCAAAACCGGTGGTGCCGTCTATGGGGGCAAATTCAAAGTCGTGATTGTGATAAGCAAATTTCAGGCCGCCTGCCTTACACATTTCGGCCGCCTGATTAAGCCTTAATGCAAGCCGTTTGTAGCCATCAACAGAACCGCGTTTGTCTTCCTGTAGCCAGGGTACTATAAGGTAATTCTGCCCCAGCACATTGGCATCTTCAACTGCTTTTTTCCAGATGTCGTCTTTGCCTTCAAACAAAAAAGGCGGGTTATAGACATGCGCACTTGGCGATACAAGATTGTGCTTTTGCAAAAGAGCTTTTGTGGCAGCCATATCATGCCCAAAGTATTGCCCTTCATTGTAGCCATACATCTCAAGGCTTTCGTAACCAACCGATGCTATTTTTTCCAGCACTTTATCAAGGCCCTGCGGCATTTCATCTCTTACGGTATACAATTGCAAGCCGTATTTATAATGTCGCTCGCTTGCAGTTTCAGAACTGCCGCAGGAAGGTAGTATAGTATAAGCCAGAGATGCCATAGCGCTGTTGCGTAAAAATATGCGTCTTTTCATATGGTATTATTTTGGAGCTTTCCGCCGCTGGCAAAGTAGGGAAAAAGGCAATATATTTTTTCCGGTGCGGCATAAGCAGAGGAATCTATTCTGCTATCTTGCCAGCCATGATACCCGGTAATCATACATTAAAAGTAGAGCGATGGTTGGAAAATCTGCTACCGGAGCAGTATGCCATTGCCACGATTTGCAGAGAAATGATTTGGGAATGCGTGCCGCAGGTGACAGAGAAGTTTAGTTTTGGTTTACCCTTTTACCATTATCATGGCATGTTTTGTTATATCCGAAGTGTTGGCCATGGCATCATGATTGGGTTTTGCAGGGGCAAGGACCTGTTACTCGCTTTTCCGCAACTGGAGCAAGGCGAAAGAAAGATAGTGGCGGGCATAACACTCCATACATTGGTTGATGTAGAAGCCCTTGCCATAAAACAGTTAATAGCAGGGGCGGCTTTATGGCAGCAGGAAGCAGCCATTCAAAAAATTGGATTTATGCATACAGCAAAAAGGAAACGCTAGCACAACATGATAATAATTTTTACAGGATGAAAACCTCTTTGTCGGTTTGGGAAAAACAAACCTGGTTTCAAGGTGCAGATATTGTAATAGCCGGCGCCGGCGTATTGGGCTTATGGACGGCCATTGAAATAAAGCGCCGCAAACCCCAATGGCGTGTGGTTGTAGCAGAAGCCAACGCGGTACCGTTAGGCGCCTCTACCCGCAACGCCGGTTTTGCCTGCTTTGGCAGCCCCGGCGAGTTGTGGCATGATATACAATTGCTTGGCGAAGAAAAAGCGATGCAGATTGTGTTGCAGCGTTGGTTAGGCATCCGAAAAATTGCATCACATTTTAAGGAAAGCGATATAGGCTTGCAATGGTGCGGCGGATATGAATGTTTATGGCCTCATAATGCCAACGAAGTAATGCCACATATACCGGCGCTCAACGGGCTGTTGGCACGATTGACCCATGAAAAAAAAGTCTATCAGTTGGAAGCAAACGCAGCGCAAACCTTTGGTTTACGCGGGTTTGAGGCTGTAATAGCCAACCGAACAGAGGGCGTACTGCATAGCGGTAAGTATGTGAGTGCGCTGGCACACCTGGCCGCACAGCATGGTGTAGACATACTCTACGGTGCGCGAATTGACGAAGTTGATTACTCCAATGGCGGACATACTGTAGTAACAACAAGAGGACAATTGCAGGCAGATAAACTGGTTTGGACAACCAATGCCTATCTATCGCAAAAATTTCCGCAAGCCGGCATAAAGCCGGGGCGCGGACAAATGTTGCTCATATCGCCGGCAACGCCTATTGTATGGAAAGGCGCTTTTCATGCGCATGAAGGCTACTACTATTGGCGTGATCTTGACGGCATGCTGCTGATAGGAGGGGGCCGCCATACCGAATTGGCGGAGGAAGAAACGCTGGATATCACAACAACTGCCAGCATAACGGCGCATTTACAAGATTTTGCAGCCAAACATCTGTTAGCTGAGCCTTTTACGGTTGTGCAGCAATGGGCCGGTCTTATGGCATTTACGCCGGATAAATATCCAATGTTGCAGCACCAAGGCCACGGAGAGTGGATTGCTACCTGTTGCAACGGAATGGGAGTTGCCATATCGCCGGTATTTGCTGAAACTGTTGCAGAAGCACTATGTAACTAACGGGTTGCCCGCCAAATCAACTATTTTTGAAAGTCAGGTAATGGTCTTACAAACGAATTGAAAATATGGATCCAATACTATTTGAAGTGAAGGGAAATGTGGCGGTTATCACCTTAAACCGTCCGGAGAAATATAACGCCTTTAACCGGGAGATGGCGCTTCGTTTGCAGGATTGCCTGGATACTTGTGCCGGCGATAAGGATATCCGCGCCGTGTATATTACGGGAGCAGGTAAGGCATTTTGTGCCGGTCAGGATTTGGCTGAAGTGGCGGATCCGAAAGGACCCGGAATGAATCGCATTTTGAGCGAGCATTTTAATCCCATTGTAGTAAAAATTAAGTGGATGGAAAAGCCTGTGGTAGCTGCGGTAAACGGCGTAGCAGCAGGGGCCGGTGCCAATATTGCATTGGCCTGCGATATTACAGTAGCTGCTGAATCGGCAAGTTTTATTCAGGCTTTTTCTAACATTGGCCTGATTCCGGATAGCGGCGGCACTTACCATTTGCCGCGCCTGATTGGCTGGCAAAAGGCAACGGCTATTATGATGCTTGGCGAAAAAGTTACCGCTGCAAATGCTGAGAAAATGGGCATGATTTATTCCTGCTTTGCCGATGATGAATTTGCTGCCGCATCCTGGGCTTTGGCCGAGCGATTATCGCAAATGCCTACCAAGGCATTGGCATATACCAAAAATGCTTTGCGGTGGTCATCAACGCATACGCTAAAAGAACAATTGGAAAACGAAGATAAACTCCAGCAGAGAGCTGCAGCTACGGCTGATTTTAAAGAAGGCGTTGCAGCCTTCATGGAAAAACGTAAACCCATATTTAAAGGCGAATGACAGAAAGCCAACTTAATGCCGAAGCCATAGTAAATGAAATGATGCGCAACGATGCCTTTAGCCAATGGTTGGGCATTCGCATTGTTAGCGTAGCGCCGGGATATTGCCAACTGCAAATGCAGGTGCGCGACGATATGTGCAATGGCTTTGGTATCGCCCATGGCGGCATCGCCTTTGCGCTGTCCGATAGTTGTTGCTCTTTTAGCGTGAATGCGCATGGGCGAAAAAGTCTTTCGGTGGAAACATCTATCAATCAGTTTAAAGCTATACAAACGGGTGATGCCCTTACCTGCAGTTCACGCGAAGAATCGTTGGGCAAAAAGCTGGGTGTGTTTACTGCAGAAATTACCAATGCCGACGGACAGCGAATTGCACTTTTTAAAGGCATTTACTACCGCAGCGATAAACGTTGGTTCGACACAGAAGATGAGCCATCCGCCTGATTATTTTTTTTGGCTTAATAGTTTTATATCATGTTTTATTCCTTCAAAGGATTTATCCCTGTAGTACATCCATCCAGTTTTGTGCATCCGCAGGCTGCCGTTACGGGCAACGTGGTAATTGGTAAAGATTGTTATATAGGACCGGGGGCTGCATTGCGTGGCGATTGGGGTGGCATTGTGATCCACGATGGATGCAATGTGCAGGAAAACTGCACCATTCATATGTTTCCCGGTGTAACCGTTACCCTGCATGCAGGTGCGCATATCGGCCACGGTGCAGTTATTCATGGTGCCGTCATTGGTCGCAATTGCCTTGTCGGAATGAATGCTGTTGTAATGGATAATGTAGTATTGGGTGATGAGTGTATTGTAGGGGCATTGTCATTTGTAAAAGAAGGCATGCAGGTGCCGGCAAGAAGTTTGCTGGTAGGCCATCCTGCACAAATAGTAAAACAAGTGAGTGATGATATGATAGCCTGGAAGACAAAAGGCACAGTATTATATCAACAATTACCCTTGCAAATGCAACGCGAATGCCAGCCCTGCCAGCCGCTAAGCGAGCTGCCGGAAGACAGACCGCCGCAGGAAAAACTGTATGAGAACTGGCAAGACATTAAGCACCCATAATTGCGCCACTCAAATGCACTAATTTATCATTCAATACCTGTACTTAGTATGAAGGCTACATTTATCTCCTTTTCATTTTTATTATGTTTTTGCATGCTTGTGCATTTTCCTGCACACTCGCAAGTGCTCTCGTTACGCGATCAGGCAAGGGTAACGGACGCTATTACTGAAGATCGCATCAATACGCTATTGCCTGTACTAATGGAGCGCAGCGGTTTTGATATGTGGATCATCATCAGTCGCGAATACAACGAGGACCCGATTCTGAAAACTATGCTGCCGGCTACATGGCTAAGTGCGAGGCGTACAACCATGCTGGTGTTTTACCGCAATGCCAGTAAGGGTATTTATGAAAAATTAGCTATCGCAAGATATAATGTAGGTGAAACCATAAAGGCTTCATGGGATATGGAAAAATACCCTGACCAATGGGACGCATTAATAGCTATTGTGAAGCAATACGACCCAAAGCAAATTGGCATAAATATTTCGCAGGATTATGGCCATGCAGATGGACTGGTGCACACGCATTACGATATGCTGATGCAGAAACTACCTGTAAACTTCAAGGGCAGCGTTAAGCCGGCACAGCAACTTGCCGTGGCATGGCTGGAAACACGTACGCCCTTAGAAATGCAGTATTACACGCAATTGGTAAATATTACGCATGGCATTATTCAGGAAGGATTTTCAGAAAAAGTAATAACACCCGGTATTACTACAACGGATGACGTGGTATGGTGGTTTCGGCAAAAAATACGAGACCTGGGTTTGGATACCTGGTTTCATACATCGGTAGCCGTACAACGCAGTGATAGCGCCAACTTCGAGCATTTGCGCAGTTTTAGCAACCGCCCGAAGGATGATGTAATTCGTCCCGGCGATTTGCTGCATTGCGATATTGGCATTACCTATTTGCGACTCAATACGGATATTCAGGAGCATGCTTATATGCTGCTACCCGGTGAAACAGAAGCACCATTTTCCATACGACAGGCTTTTGCAAAAACCAACCGGCTGCAGGACATACTTACCGGAAATTTTATAAAGGGTAGAACCGGAAATGAAATCTTACAGGCGTCTTTGCAACAGGCAAAGGCGGAGGGTATTGCAGCTAGTATTTATACCCATCCATTAGGCCTGCACGGACATGCTGCAGGGCCAACCATTGGCATGTGGGATCAGCAGGGTGGCGTGCCAGGCAGTGGCGATTACCCATTGTATGAACACACCGCATATTCTATTGAATTAAATGCAGCACACGATATACCCGAATGGAAAAAATCAATACGCATTATGCTGGAAGAAGACGGCTATTTTGATGGTAAAAATTTTCGCTATATCAATGGACGACAACGCGAAATATTCCTCATTCCCCGCAATCAGCAAGGCATAGCGGAATAGTATATTGGTGGCAATCAGTCTTTTACTTTATGCTTGTTTAATTCACGTAAATAACTGTACTTGATAAACGTGTAATGCGCCGATGTTTTGGCAATAAGCCATCCGTTAAAACCATCCAGAAACCCCAGTTTAAGCAGGTAACATTTTATGAAGTTGATGGGTGGGTTGATCAGAATATGTGCTATTGAACTTTGCCTGCCTTTTTGATGATATTGCTGCGCTATCAATGTGGCGCTATGCATCATTTTTATAGCATAATCTCTGGTATCTAAAAAAGAATAATGGTTGAGGAAGCCATTGAGTTTTTGGTATGTAATTGGCGCCTCGCTTTCAAGGTCTTCATGGGCCACGGCAAAATTCCAGTTAACTGCTTTTCGGTTAAAGAGCCGGTTCTTCCACGAGCTGCCCCAATCGCTATGTTTTATCCAGGTATCGCCTAAATAGTTTTTCCAAAGGATTTGATATACGATTTGGTGGTTGCCGGGTTGCCAGGCCTTGAGCGCTTGGTACAGTTCAGCAGAAAGTTCTTCATCCGAATCCAATGACAGAATCCAGTCGTTATAGGGTAGCATACTGGCCTTATGTTTGGTAGTGCCGTAGCCCTCCCATGGCATTTGGTGCACATGTACACCGTGGCTTTGCGCTACGGCTATGGTGTTGTCGCTGCTTCCGGTATCGCATACCCATACTTCGCTGCAAAGGTCTTTTAGGCTATGCAGAAGCCGGTCGAGCTTATGGGCTGCATCTTTCGCAACTATAACAATGGCAAAGGCTGACATGCTGCAAAAATTGGGATAATAAGCCTAATGAAAGCAGTAAGTTTAGCTACAGTTTTTGGTGGTGCAGCTATAACCCCGACCTTTAGCCGCTGTGGAGAAAACCAATTTCATTGATTACATACGGGTATTTTGTAAAAGCGGCCATGGTGGCGCAGGTAGTAAGCATATGGCCCGAACCAAGTTTAACCCTCAGGCCGGCCCCGATGGCGGCGATGGTGGAAGGGGAGGGCATATCGTACTGCGCGGCAACAGTAACCTCTGGACCCTGCTGCATCTTCGCTACTACAAAAATGTAATAGCGCAGAGTGGACAGAACGGGAACAAACTGTTGCGTACCGGCGCCAATGGCGAAGACGTGATAATAGAAGTGCCCCTGGGAACAGTGGCTTTCGATGAGGAAACCGGCGAGCAGGAAGTTGAAATACTGGAGGATGGTCAGGAAGCGATTTGGCTGCGCGGAGGTCGCGGTGGCCTCGGTAATAAACATTTTGCTACGTCTACTAATCAGGCCCCCGATTATGCGCAACCCGGTGAACCCGGCGTTGAAGGTTGGAAATACCTGGAGCTGAAGGTATTGGCCGACGTGGGTTTGGTGGGTTTTCCCAATGCAGGCAAAAGCACTTTGCTGAGCACCATTACTGCAGCTAAACCCAAAATTGCTGATTACGCCTTTACCACACTTACCCCGCAATTGGGTATGGTGTCTTATCGCGACAACCTTTCTTTTTGTATTGCCGATTTGCCGGGTATTATTGAAGGTGCGGCCGAAGGGAAGGGACTTGGTCACCGCTTCTTACGGCATATTGAGCGCAATTCCGTGCTGCTTTTCCTGATCCCGGCCGATAGCGAGGACCATGGCCACGAGTTTGAAATACTCGTAAAGGAATTGCGCGAATACAATCCTGAAATGCTGCAGAAGGATTTCATAATAGCCGTATCAAAAAGTGATATGCTCGACGAGGAATTGAAGCAGGCTATAAGGAAAGAACTGCCAAATCAATACCCGGTACTGTTTATTTCCAGCGTTACGCAGGAAGGACTTTCCGCACTCAAAGACCAACTTTGGCAGTCGCTGAGTGGTCAGGCCTAGGGGCAGTTTAGCGTGTTTGATTAATTTTTCCACCTATCTGCACTAAAAAACTTGCACGGTATTTTATTAACCTGCTATTTTGGATCATGGAAAAATGCTTTTTCTGCGGCAATCCGCTTGAATTGGTACATGTGCATGGCCACTACCAGTGCAAACAATGTGGAACAAACGCCATGCCCTGTTGCGATGGTGACAATTGCGATACCAACGCACTATTACGCGAAGAATTATTGACTAAAAAAGAACAGCCGGCCACGGCTTCTTACGCCTTCGCAGATCGGATACATGCGCATTGCCGCAATGTGATGTAGGCTTATTATCATTTCTCATTTACTTTTTTGTAGCCCGGTAGGAGGTTGAGGTTAAGGCTGAGGCTAATTGCCCAAAAGCAAAAACCCCAATCAGTAGTAAACTACCGAAAGGGGCCAACTGCTGCATGAAAAATACTTTGACTAAAACTGCTAATGCTTGAATGCCTAGTATCCGGTGTTATTAGGTAAAAGATTGGGATTCACATTCAATTCGCCCTGGGGTAAGGGGAACAGATAATCGCGGTTGGCATCAAAATTTGGTCTGGGTTCAAGGCTGTTAGCTCCTTTAAATACCAGATCGCCTAACCTTCTTCTTTTAATATCGTACCAGCGCTTGCCTTCAAAACAAAGCTCGGTGCGGCGTTCGTCTAAAACCAGATTTATAAATTCCGCTTTGGAAAGGCCTGCCGTTACATTGGCGGGAAAATTGGTGGGGTTGCCGGGCCAGTTTCTGGCCCTTGTTCTTACCTGATTTACGTAGCCAATAGCCTCGTCGTTTGGTCCGCTGGTTTCAGCCAATGCTTCAGCAGCAATCAGCAATACTTCGGCATAACGCATCATTGGATAGTTATGGCTGCTGTAACGTCCCTGCACATTAGTGGTTGACGGAAATCTGCCCCATTTAAAAGCATGTGGCCGTTTAGGATCGCCAAATTGTCCGAAGCCAAATTTTACACCGTTTACTGTAACAGTATCTGCCATGGCCACTTTTTTGCGGTAATCCAATTGGCTCCACTGGTCCCAAACCCGCTGATTGGGCACTGCTGCGCCAAAGCCACCAAGGTTACCAATATTCCTCGGATTCATCATAGGGGCAACCAAATCATCGTTCAGGCTTCCCTGATTAATGTTGGCCAAAAAGTCGACATCAAATATTACTTCGTTGAGCTTGCCTCCGAGTTCACCGCGAAACAGATTTTGGTAATCGGCTTCCAGCGCATAGGCAAATTTTGCCCGGTTGTCAATTACATATTTTGCTTCGGTATAAGCATTGGCAAAATCGCCCAGGGTAAGGTAGCTACTCGCTAAAAATGAGGCAGCGGCGCCTTTGGTGGGACGCGATTTGGTGTTGCTGGGTTGTTGGTCGGGAAGCCATTGTTTGCCAAACTTCAAATCTTCCAAAATACCTTTCCATACATCGGCAGCAGGTGTTTTAGAAATACTAGCCACGCTTTGAGGGTCGGTTACGGCTTCGGTTATGTAAGGAATATCGCCAAAGCATTGCACCAAATGGAAATAAGCAAAAGCACGGGCAAATCTTGCCTCTGCAATTATGGGATTTATCACGGCTTCGGTGGCACTTACCTGTGCTGCTCCGGCAATAGCGGTATTGGCCGCACTTATTACCTGATACCATACCGGCCACGATACGCGAACCATGGCATTGTTGGCATCCATATTAAAATCATTTACCTGAATACGATCTACCACGGTGCCGCGGTCGCCTATATCAACCATATCGCCACGGTACATAAGCATAAAATAGAACTGGCGCCCAAATAAAGGCTCATTGGCCAGCAAGCCATAGCTGCCCAGTACAGCCGTCTGTACATCTTTGGGGGTTTGGAAAAAGCCCGTTGGCGATAATAAACCACGGGGTTCTTCGGTAAGCTTAGCGCAGCCCGTAAGCAAGCCAATTGAAAGGGCAGCGGCGGAAAATTTATTGATGAGTTTCATAATAATGCAGATTTGATGGTTGGATTAAAAGCCAAGGTTGAGACCAAAAGTTATGGTTTTAGCATTAGGGTAGCTGGCATAGTCGAGACCTACATTGAGGTTGCCGCCGGCTCCTGTGCTGGTATTATAGTTTACCTCAGGATCTACCCCCGGGAATTTTGTGAAAGTGAGCAGATTTTGCGCACTTACATAAAAGCGCAGACGCGCTACCCGCATACGATCAGTAATACCTTTGGGCAGGGTATAACCAATGGCAAGATTCTTAAGGCGGGTATAGCTACCGTCGTACACAAACCGGGTGGATACACGCTGTGTTCTCGACAAAACCGCCGCAGGTATATCGGTGTTGGTATTGGTAGGCGTCCAGCGGTTGATGGTGCGCTTGGTTTGATTGCCGCTATTGCCCCCCAGCAGTTCGCTTTCCAGCATGGTATAGCTGAGTATATCGTTGCCCTGCGAACCCTGAAAAAATACATTGATATCAAATCCGGCAAAACTTACATTGTTGTTCCATCCCCAAATAAAATCGGGGTTGGGATCTCCAATTACGGTTTGGTCGTCGGCATTTAGCTTGCCATCGGGTTGCCCGGTTAGTTTACCATCTGTGCCGCGGCCATCAATGTCTCTGAATTTTTCGCCGCCTGCGGCCTGCTCAAAACCACCACCAGGTATAAACGTGTCGCCTTGCTGATATACGCCATCGTAAACGTAACCAAATATGGCGCCTACCGGTGCGCCAACCCTAAGCACATTGGTTGTAGCAATACCAGGCATGTGGCCGGGTGCTGTTCTGTAAAAAACATCGTTGCCTCCGGGTAATTCCAATATTTCATTTTTGTTTGTACTCCAGTTCAGGTTCATATCCCATTTTACCGCGCCGGTTAGTACTTTGCCGGTAAGAGAAAGCTCTACACCGGTGTTGCGTACTTTGCCAATATTGGCCAGTTGCGATGTATACCCGCTATACTGCGGCAGTGGCAGATTAAACAGCAAGTCGCGGGTTTCCATATTATAGTAATCGGCAGAAAATATCAGCCTGTCATTCAGGAAGCCGATATCAGCACCAACATTGAGCTGCGCTGTGGTTTCCCATTTCAGGTTTTCATTAGCTACGGCAGTTGGTCTAACGGCATTTACGGTGGCGCCATTCACTACGGTAAACACATTACTGAATCTCGCTAGTGTTTGATAAGCAGCAATAGCCTGGTTGCCGGTAAGGCCGTAGCTCACGCGCCACTTCCAGCTGGAAATGAAATCAATGTTGCGCATAAAATCTTCTTTACCCATATTCCAGGCAAATGCTCCGGAAGGAAAGAACGCCCACTTGTTATTATTACTGAAATTTGATGAGCCATCGTAGCGCGCATTAAGCGTGAGCAGGTACTTGCTTTTGTAGCCATAATTTACCCGGGCGTAGTACGATGATAATTGTATTTCGGAATAGGAAGAACTTGGTGGCTGTACCACTGAGGCACCACCGAGGTTGAAAAATGAAACGGCATCGGTAACAAAATTTTGCCCCCGGGCCTGATAGTCTTCGCTTACCGTTTTTTGAAAGGAGTAACCTAAAACAGTAGTGAGGTTGTGGTCGCCGCCAAAGGTGTTTTTATAAGTAAAAAAGTTTTCGTTGATGAGGTTGGTGTTGTTGCCTGTTGATACGGTGGCCTGCCCGCCTATGTTGGCACCCGCATTAAGCGTAGTAGGGATAAACTCTCCGGTTCTGTCGTTCACGGTGCTGCCACCCAAATTGGTTCGAAAGCTCAGGCTTTCCAATATTTTTATGTCGGCAAAAACATTGGCCTGAAAGCGGTCGGCAATGGTATTGTTTTCTCTTTCCGTAGCTACAGCATATGGGTTGTCGATGGGGTCGCCAAATTTGGCAATAGTGAAGCTGCCATTGGGATTGTAAATAGGCAGGTCGGGTGCAAAGCGATAAGCAGAACCCACAACACCGGCGTCCGCGGCACCACCCGAGGTTTCCTGTGTACGCACACCATTTCGATTGCTGCGCTGTGCAAATAGATTGGCACCTAATTGTATGCGTTTGCTTACATCAAAATTCAGGTTGCTGGTAACGCTGTAACGCTTAAAATCGGAACCGGTAATAATACCTTTCTGATCGTAATACACGCCAGACAAGTAATACTTAACTCCCTGGCTTCCGCCGGCAAAAGATAGCTGATAGTTTTGAATGCTTCCGGTGCGGAATATTTCATCCTGCCAATCGGTATTGGCACCACCGCTAACATAGCTGGGGCTGCGCAGTTTTACAAAGTCAAGAAACTCATCGGCATTCATCATCTCCAGCCGGTTTATTTCTTTTTGGGTGCTGTACGAAGCATTGAGTTCAACACGCGGCTTGCCGTTAATGCCTCGTTTGGTAGTAACCAGAATAACACCATTAGCACCCCTTGAACCGTAAATGGCAGTAGCCGAAGCATCTTTTAAAATCTCAATGCTTTCAATGTCTTCGGGAGGTGGTAGTACCCCACCCACAAAGCCATCAACCACATATACCGGATCGCTGCCGGCATTAATGGACGTGCCGCCACGAACCCGCACCCTGAAGCTGCCGCCGGGATCGCCATTGTTGGACTGCACCGTAACGCCGGTAGCCCGGCCCTGCAGCGATTGGGCCAAACCCGCTGCCGGGTAAGCCGCAATGTCCTGCGCTTTTACCTGAGCAACAGACCCTGTGAGGTCTGATTTCTTAACTGTTCCATAGCCTACTACCACCACATCTTCCATGGTAGCATTGCCTTCAGAAAGCGATACTGCAATACTGGTTCTGCCGGCCAAAGCAATTTCCTGTGTGGCCATGCCGGTATAGGATATAACGAGTGTTGTGTTGGCAGAAGCAACCTGAAGGCTAAACTGCCCGCGGATATCAGTTGTAGTGCCAATATTGGTTCCTTTTATTACTACGCTAACCCCTTCAATCGGATTACCGGCGGCGTCCGTAACTGTTCCGGTTACGGCAGTGGCATTTTGAAAGTAGTGGTAGCCATCAGCTTTGGCCTCTGTGCTAGAGACGAAGGAGAAAATGAGACAAAAAATAAAACTGAAAGCCCAAAGGCTTTTTAGCCCACGGCTGTGTTCTTTACAATTGGCGGCAAATGCCAAAGACAATCGGTTGTTTTTCATATAGCAGTTTGTGTTGATTTTATTTGTCGGTTGCAGCGCTATGGATTGGCAGGAATTACAAGGGCCGACAAAACAGCCTTGCAAATGCCGGGAAAACAATTAAGGCGGTTGAAAACAAGGACAAGCTAAATGGGATACTGTGGCTGTATCTTTTGAACACGCTAATTCTTTCATTCAGGCAGTCAGTCAGTGGTTTACAATATCTGTTTATTTCCGCCTTCGCCACCTGTGGGGCATGCACTTTTTGGTATGGTTGTCGGCTTACAAATTGAATTTGCGTCTGCGTTAGCCAACTAACCCTGCAGACTTTGTTCCCGCAACCCTTTCAATGCTTCCTTATATGGCAAAAGGCTTTGTTAGCCAGTGTAATATTATCACCAATAGGAGCGACTATCGCGGTCGTTGTGGTGTAATTTTTATTAATAATACCTTCAACTTATTCATTTTTTTATGTTTTTTTCATTAAAATACCCTTTCAGTTGAATGCTGTCGACCGCAAGCCTTTCCGGTAACGTTTCCGGTATTTTCGTGTACGGGCTTTAATTTTTGCCCGGATCATACCCTCTCAAATGCCAAATGCCGGTGCCAACTTGCAGTTGTATTGTGGACTTACAGACTTGTTTGCTGTAAAACAGTTATACCACTTAGCGGTAGACGGCACAAATGGTTCACGGTCTGTAGACATTTTGCGATAGTGCTTGGGATTTTACACCTCCTTGTCCCATTTGCCCCATTTTTTTGAACCAATGGTAAATGTGGCATGAGGTTTGAATACAGCGGATTAAGTTAGATGCCGAAACAAAGGGAAGCTTATAGTTGCGATGAGTGTGATTATGAGTGGTGTTTGGTCGTCTGAGTTTCAAAAGCGTACAGTACTTCAATAATAACTTGCTTCAGCATCATCTGTATCAAGTTGGTTTTGTACGCTGTTTTTTCCCTTACCACACTATTACACACAAGAATTTTAAGGGCAATTGTTGAAAAACACCGGTAGTTGTCAACAGTAAATATTAAATGATTGATGATACAGCAATTTGATTTGCGCAATGCGGATATTAAAATATTTGTAGGTAACAGATTGGTTCACCGTAAGGAGGCCATGGTATCCGTATTCGATAGTGTAGTGCAGGGTGGTGATGCGGTATCTGAAGGCTTTCGCGTATATCATGGTAATCTTTTTTGTATCGAAAAACATTTACAAAGGCTTCGCGAATCAGCACATGCACTTGTGTTTAATGAAGTGCCTTCTGCTGCAGTATTGAAACAAGCAGTGCACGAAACCCTTTTCGCCAATAACATGTGGCACGATGTGTATGTAAGGATTACGCTCACCCGCGGTGAAAAAATTTCCTGCGGCATGGATCCCCGGCTAAGCACCACAGGATGCACCCTAATTGTTTTAGCTGAATGGAAGCCTGCGGCAACTGAAAGCATGATACCTATCAGCATCATTACCTCCTCAGTAAGGCGGCTCAGTCCGCAATTTCTTGATTCCAAAATACACCACAACAACCTGCTTAATAATATACTCGCTAAAATTGAGGCCAACGTGGCCGGTGTTGATGCGGCGCTGATGTTGGATGAACGGGGATTTCTGAGTGAGTTAAACGATGCCAATATTTTTCTGGTAAAGAGTGGCAGATTATACACGCCATTTGCCGGCAGTTGCCGTAACGGCATTACCCGCGGATTGGTAATAGATATGGCTCGTGAGCTGAATATTCCTGTAGAAGAACGCAATCTTTCGCTTACTGAACTGTATACCGCACACGAAGCTTTTGCTACGGGTAGTATTGATGAAATTATACCCATTGGCAAAGCGGATGGTCGCCTGATTGGTAATGAATATGGCGGTAAAAAAATCCTGCAAAAACTGCAGGAAAAGTTTGCAATAATGCACGATGCTATGGCTGAACCGGCGTTGCTGAACGATTAAATTATTACGGCTGTACCCGTAGCAACAACCATCAGCATATTGCCGCTGCCTACTGTTTCAAAGTCAAGATCGATGCCCACAATGGCATTGGCTCCGAGCGATTGGGCACGCATAACCAACTCACGCATGGCCGTTTCTTTACCCTCCTGCAATACCTGCTCGTAACTGCCGCTGCGGCCGCCAACAATATCCCTGATGCCTGCAAATAGGTCTTTAAAAATATTGGCGCCAATAATAGCTTCAGAGGATACTACACCAAGATAGGTCTTAATAGTAGAGCCTTCGATGGTATGCGTTGTGGTGGTAATCATTCGTATCAATGTTTTTGGTGTAAGCTTTAAAAGTAATGGAGAAATTCTGGCAAGCGCATTGGTAAAATGCTAAAAAGAAATAGCAGTATAAGTAACCGCATGTATCCTTTAAAAACGCAGGCCAAGGTTTACTGATGCTTCACTATAACGATTGCTTACGCGACTGTTGTAGACATAGGCATGCGAAACATCAACGAGCATATCTATTGTGGCAAACCATCGGGGGCCATTGTAACCCATTACCAATTTGCCGCGAAAGCCCGTATTCAAGTTTAGCGACGAAGTTTCCATCTCTATTGTGCGCAGCACATGCCAATCGGCTCCGGCCCCGGCAAAAACCATGGGAGCAATAAACAGTCCTTCCTTGCCCACAATAAAATTGTGTACATATCCGGGTTTTATTTGAAGGCCGAAGAGGTTTACCTTTTCAATGGGCTGCTGATATCCTGTAAAATGAAATGCTGCAGCCTGTTCTGAAATCAGACCCATATTACTGCTCAGCCATCGTGCTGAAGGCGTAAGCATAAGGGCCCATGAACCGGCCGAACGCTTTTGCTGTACTGCCGCAGCCGCTGCTGCCGGATAACTAAATTTTGCCGGGTTGAAGAAGCGATAAATATGGGCTCCAGCTGTAATCATGGTAATATCCCCTCGGCTTCCGTAGTTCATCATCGATGCACTGCGCATGGCCGGTTCATTACGCATCAGCAAACCATTATTGTAAAAAGCAAATCCCGTGACGCCCCATTTTTGCTTAAAGTGCGATAGAAAAATGCCATAGCCCCGCACCGGTGTTTCGCGGGGCGATACTTTGTGCGTACCGGGTACAGATGCTTCGAGGTAGAGAAACAATTTTTTGTATTGCCCGCTTGCACCTATAAATGCACTGGAATTTGGACTGAGCCGTGTGGTTGCCGCTTCATTGTGGTTTGTTCGCGAATGAATTTGCACGGAACGCCCAAACTGCCCGAGATAGACAGTAGCATTATTGGTAAGTGAATGGGGCGCTATGAAGGTGGTATCTGCAGCATGAGACGCTTGCCCATAAGCAAAGTTTGTACCCGGTAATGCCGCATAAGCCAGAGTCATCGGAATTATCATGCGCATACTTCCGGCAAAAATCTTCATGCCTCTATATACGTGGGTAAGCAAGCGTGGGTTGCATTTTCCCTTTGTTGTGTTTGCCCGGTTATTGCTGCCAGTCCATTGCATGCTGTTTTTATGCCGCCTGGCATTGCATATGAGGCTGAGCAATGTTTGGGTAAACAAAAACCCCGCCTGGCAGCGGGGCTTGTTTTCTCACAATGCACATATCTTAGAAGCAATAGCGTCCTGCATCTATCATCTTATCAGCAATACGACGACGGGCATCTTTGCTGTTAAATGGTCCGTATTTGGTAAAGCGCTTCAGGCCCAATAGCATCATGCGTTGTTCATCGCCTTCGGCAAACGCATTAATAGCTTCTTTGCCGGATTTGTTTACAACATCAACAGCATCATTCAGGTAGCAGCGCATGATATCAATATCATATTTGGCAGCCTGCTCACCGGCATTAGCAACAATTTTCATTACCCGCAGCAAACCACTTTCTGCTACATAGGTTTTAATGGCCATGTCGGCAATATTCATCAGTATTTCCTGCTCATGCTCTATTTGCATCATTAGCTTTTGCACGGCACCACCGGCCACCATCAAAATGGCTTTCTTCATATTGGCAATGGCTTTTTGCTCAGCAGCAAACATGCCTTCGTCTTCGTTGCCAAAATCCGGTATACTCATTAGCTC